>NZ_JABSOE010000019.1 GCF_013618865.1 Phocaeicola faecicola | reverse complement strand
AGCCTCTTAGGAGGCTTATGGCAACGGGAAAAACAGTTTGAAAGGATAAAATCTTCAAAACTAAGCTTATAAACTTCTCTCTTTAGAAAAATTCGAATGAATCCAATCTGAGATGAAACAATAGAGGCCATCTCAAGTTTATTTTGAGACAGCCTCTTTTTCTTGTACCCAGACCCGGGGTCGAACCGGGATGGATGTTACTCCACTGGTGTTTGAGACCAGCGCGTCTACCGATTCCGCCATCTGGGCATTTCCTTAAATGCGATGCAAAGGTATTGCTTTATTTTGAAATACGCAAATTTTAGCTCTTTAATTTTGTTGTTTTTTCGAATAAACCAGGAATATCTGTGCAAAATGACATTTTTTATCACGATGCGAGGATAAAAATAAAAACCGGAGTTCTTCTTTTTCTCATTGGAGGAGGGGGAAGAACTCCGGTCTGTTTACCGTTATTGGTTAATTAAGTATTGCCGGTTGAAATACTTATTTTACCTTTTTATTTTTTACACTTTCCAGCAGTTCAGACAATTCCTTTACCTTTTCCGGATGCTGGCTTGCGATGTTTGTCTTTTCTGAAGGATCATTCAGAATGTTGTAGAGCTGTGCTTCCGGATTATTTCCCAACTCTGTTTTTGTCCATCGCTCAATAGCCGGCTTATCGCTCGGTTCAATGTATTTCCATTCACCCTTGATGATTGAAAGCGTATTGTTGAGGTTCTGCTGTATGATATGCTCTCTTCCGATACTGTCTGTTCCCAGGAGGGTATTCAGATTATTCTGGCTGTCTGGAGCAGCTCCCTGTGGAAGTGTATATCCCAGCAGTTCTGCCATGGAAGCATATACGTCAACCATAGAGAACAATGCCGGCTGTACTCCCGGTTTAACCTTTTCCGGCCAGCGTACGATGAACGGAGTGCGTGTACCGGCTTCATAAGCACTGTACTTACCTCCGCGGTAATGCTTCATCGGTGTATGTCCGTTCAGCAACTCTGCTGCCTGATCCTGGTAGCCGTCGTCGATGACCGGTCCGTTGTCGCTGCAGAATACGAAGATGGTATTATCTGCGATTTTCAGACTGTCCAATGTCTTCATGATTTCTCCAACGGTCCAATCCAGCTGCAGAATCACGTCACCTCTCGTACCGAGTCCGCTTTTACCCGCAAAACGTGGATGCGGAATGCGAGGTACGTGTACATCCTGTGTACCCATATACAGGAAGAATGAAGTATCTTTGTTGCTGATAATGAAATCTTTTGCCTTCTGCGTGATTACATCAGCAATATTTTCGTCTACCCACAATGCGGATTTACCTCCGGTCATCCATCCGATTCTCGGAATACCGTTGATGATGGTATTGTTGTGTCCCTGGCTAGGTTTCAGTTTTACCAGTTCCGGGTTTTCTTCTCCGGTAGGCCAGTCGCCCACTTTATGTTCGTAACTTACCGTAATCGGGTCATTCGGATCCAATCCGTCTACCCGGCCGTTTTCCACAAAGACGCACGGAACACGGTCAACGGTAGCCGGAATAATGTATTCATAGTCGAAGCCGATATCCTGGGTATTAGGTTTGATCAGGCCGTTGAAATTGGTTCCTCCCTTAGGACCGAGTCCCAAATGCCATTTACCGATTGCTCCTGTGGCATATCCCTCAGCTTTGAACATATCTGCCATAGTCACACACGCAGTGTCAATGATCAGCTCAGAATTTCCCGGTGCAATACCTGTATTCTCCTGTCTCCATGGATACATACCTGTCAGCAGGCCAAAGCGCGAAGGAGTACTGGTAGAAGAAGTCGTATATGCATTGGTAAACTGAAGTCCCTGACTGGCCAATTTATCTAAATTAGGCGTATGGATTTTAGTTGCCCCGTAGCAACTCAAGTCACCGATACCTAAGTCGTCTGCTATTAAATATACCACATTCGGATGCTTGGCAGGTTCTTCTGCTTTTTGTTGTGTACTTCCGCATCCACTTAATAATGCAGCTCCAGGTAATAAGGATAAGAGATAAGAAAATTGTTTCATTGGTTATGATGATTTAAGAATGTGTTCCAAATTTAGTGGGCAAGCCTTTATCTTACGTGTGTATACAGTCCATATAAATGAGAAAAATGTACAAATCGATGAAAATCATAGATATATGTCCATTTCTCTCATTTATTTATGATTGTTTTTCTTCTTCTTTATCATCCTCATCTTTGTTTGCCCCGTCACCTTTTCGGTAGGCCAGAGGATTGATGTTGTACATGTCTTTGAAACATTTTGAGAAATATCTGGAAGAACTGAAGCCAATCCGGTCCGAAATCTCTCCGATATTCAGTTCCGGATTATTCCGGAGCATCCATGCACCTTTCTTAAGACGGATACTGAGGATAAACTCATTGGGAGTCTGTCCGGCAATCGCCTTCAGTTTGGTGAACAGATTCGTACGCGCCATTCCCATTTCCTTGGCAAAAGCGTTGATGTTGAATTCGGTGTCATCCAGATGTTCCTCGATAATGCTCAGTGCCTTATCCAGTATCTCCTTATCCACCAGGTTGGTAGCCAGCATTTGCGGGGTGGCCTGTGGCTGTTTGCTGAATTTCTCCTGCAGGATAAAGCGTGAGTTGACCAGGTTATTGCATCGTGCAATCAGCAGACGTGTATTAAACGGTTTGCTGATGTAATCATCGGCCCCTGTAAGCAGTCCCTCAATGTTCTGCTCGAGTGTAGTCCGTGCAGTAAGCAATACGATAGGAATATGTGACGTATTGAAATCTTCTTTTACCATTTTGCAAAGAGCGGTTCCCGAAAGCTTCGGCATTACCACATCGCTGACCACTATGTTCGGCATTTCCTTTCGGATAAGCTCCAGTGCGTCTTCACCGTTGCTGGCACTGAATACCTGATAGTAGGGGGCAAACAGCGAAACCAGGACTTCCCGCAAAGCTTCGTTGTCTTCGGCAATTACTATTTTGGCATTCGGGATTCTCGTTGGTATCTCTTCTTCCTCCTGCAGCGGCTGGATGATGGCATCATCCAAGAGGGTTACAGGTGGATTCTCGATGATCAGATTCTCTTCATTAGACTGGCAGATCTCGCTTTCTGAGAAATGCTTGTTTCCCAGTGGCAGGGTGACAATGAATTTACTTCCCTGTCCCAGTGTACTTTCCACCCGGATTGTTCCGTGATGCAGTTCCACAATACCTTTCGTCAGTGCCAGTCCGATTCCCGTACCGGTACTTTCGTTTCGTCCGCTTTCTTCGGTATCTATCTGGTAGAAGCGTTCAAATATCTTGTTCAGTTCAGCTGCAGGTATTCCGCGGCCAGTATCTGCCACCTCGATGATTACCTGCTCCTGCGCTCTGTGTACAGACAGTGTAATGCTGCCTTCTGCCTTGGTATGCTTGAACGCATTCGATAACAGGTTGTTGATAACCTTCTGCATCTGCTTCGCATCGTACCATACAGTCAGATTGTCTTCTTCTTTCTTGAATTCAAACTTAATCTGCTGTTTGTTTGCATATTCATTAAACAGCAGGTAGTTCTCATACATAAAGTCAATGATGTTATGTGAGGACACCTTTAACTTCATATGACCCTGTTCCTGCTTGCGGAAGTCGAGTAGTTCGGTTACCAGCTCCCTCAAAATGATGCTGTTCTTATAGATACTCAGCACCTTACTGTATAATTGAGGTGTGAAGTTGTTCGACTGAAGCAGCACCTCTATTTGTGTAATAATAAGGGTAAGGGGAGTACGGAACTCATGCGAGATGTTGGTGAAAAAACGCAACTTAGACTGGTTGAGGGCCTCAATGTCAAGCCGGTGTTTTTTCTCATATTTCAATGACTCCCTTAATTTCAGTCGGCTTTGATAAGTACGGAACAAATATATCAGCAGACTGGATATCAGTATGAAATATACCAGATAGGCCAGGGGGGTCCTCCATACAGGAGGCAATATCCTGATTTTCAGCGATACGGGCTTACAGATACTTTCATCTGTATCTTTAGCCTTGATAATCAGTGTATAATCTCCGGCATTGAGGTTGGTATATGTAATGGTGTTCGAGTTTCGGGTACTGTTCCATTGTTTGGAGAATCCTTCCAACTGATAAATGATGTCGCTTTTGTTTGCCGCGATGTAGTTAGGCGTGGCAAACTCTATGCTGAACATGCTCTGATGCGCTTTCAGTGTAATTTCCGGAGTGTATACCAGTGTCTTCGAAAGAATTCCATTTTCATCCCCCACTTTGATTTCTTCTCCGTTGACAATGAGCTTGTTCAACAGTATTTTGTAGGGCTTGGGTTTACGCTTTAAATCTTTTTCGTGGAAAGAAATCATGTTGCGTACTCCTCCCAGGAAGATTTCGCCGTCCTGGGTAATGTATAGTGCATTCTCGTTTATGGCAGTCAGCGGGAGTCCCTTTTCCGTATTATAGTTGGAGAAGGATTTGTTTTCCTGGTCGAAGATGGAAAATCCCTCATTGGTAATCAACAATAAATGTCCGCTGAGCGGTGATTCCTGGGTATTGTAGATACAGTCACTGGCCAGTCCGTTTTTTTCCTTATCGAAATTCTCAAAGTTGTCGGTCTCCGGATGATACAGGTCCAGTCCACTACCTGAAGTTGCAAACCACAGGTTACCTTTACTGTCCGGGTTAATATTGTTGACACTGTTGTTGCTGATACTGTGCGGATCAGCTTCCGAATATCTGTAGTTTTTCAACTGAGAGGTCTGGAAATTATAGCGGAAGACTCCTTCTCCGGTTGCTGCAATCCATAGATTGTGGTCTTTGTCGAAAGCCACATCTGCCACCATTTGTATTCTTCTTCCTTCCGGGTGCTGTTGGAACAGACGTGTGCACCGTCCGTCTTTCCGGTTGAAGGTGCATACTCCATTCTGTGTCGCAATGATGAGGCTGTCCTTGCCGTAAGCTTCAATATCACGCACAATGTCGGAAGGCAATGTGTGGGGATTTCCTTCTTCCTTTCTGAAATTGGTAAACTGGCCGGTCTTGGGAACAAAACGGTAGAGGCCTCCCAAGTGGGTGCCAATCCAGAGAATATCATTTTCCTGGTCGTAATACAACGACTTGAGGTTGTTGGGAGAAATGTTATTGTTAGGTACCTGATTCAGTTTGAACCATTTGAACTGATGGCTTTCGCGGTCATAGTAATTCAGACCTCCTCCTTCTGTTGCAATCCACAGGTTTCCTTTATTATCTTCCACCATTCTTCCTACAATCGGACTGCTCAAACCGTTGCCCGGATGGTTCGAGAAACGGTAGTAATTGTAGTTCTCGTATTCCGGGTTGAAGAAATTGACACCTCCGAAATAAGTTCCCAGCCAGAGGGTTCCCTGCTTGTCTTTGACGATACACCAGATGGATGAATGGGTCAGTTTGGTCTCTGTTTCATCTTCTGATGTATAATTACTGAATTCTCCGGTCTTTTTATTGTATTTGTTCAGTCCGTTGAAGGTTCCGATCCACAAATTTCCAAGGTTATCCTCGCAGATAGCACGTACGAAGTCGGAAGAAAGGCTGTTGCTGTTTGCCTTATGCTGGAAATTCCGGATGGTTTGATTGGGAGATACACAGTATAATCCTTCTTCCCAGCTTCCAATCCAGATATTATTGTCGGAATCCTTGTAGATACTGGCAATATTTCCTTTGGTAATGGGGTGGGTAAACTGCTTGTTCTGTATATTGTACGAATATACTCCATGTGTATTGGTTCCCAGCCAGAAGGTCTGGCCGTCATGTAAGATTGTATTGATGTTTACTTTTTCCGGAACCTGGGCAAATAAACTGAATTTTCCAGTCTTTTCATCATAGCTGTGAATTTCGTTGTGGATGGCTATGAATAGTTGCTGGTCGTAATAGATGGCATTGATGTTGCCCTGCTTAAGGGTTTTGAACTTCTGGGTTGTCAGGTCCAGCTCCGCTACTCCTCCAGTACACAGCAGGTATATTTTTCCCTGCTGGTTTCCGACAATCCGTGATACGACGTTTGAGAACAGACTGGAGGGGTCATTTTTATGAAATTTATAAGTTTGTATGCTATGACCGTCATACCGGTTTAATCCTTCGCGTGTACCAATCCACAACACTCCGTTCTCATCAGAATAGAGTGCATTCACCGAGAACTGAGACAATCCGTCTTCAGTCGTTAAGTGATTGAAGGTGATCTGTTCCGCTTTCAGAGGTGCGGAAATGATTCCGATTAAACAAATTAGTAAGTATATGATTGTTTTCTGCATATTTGTTCTGCTGTTTTTTAAGGTTTTATTTACAAACATACAGAAAAAATTTTATTATCGGAAATGTTGCGCCTTGAGTTTTATGCAAGTCGGTTGGTAATTAATGAATATTGATTCGGGGTGTGAGGTCTGGAAATCGCTATTGTTCTCTGAAGTCTTGTTGGGAATTTTTTTAGCCTTGCAACAGGCTTCATGGTTGACATGAAGTAGGTCTTTTGATTAAAAATTATCATAAAAAAATAAGCCAAGATAAAATCTTTTGAAAATCAATTGATTTTATCTTGGCTCGTGGAGCTGGAGGGAGTCGAACCCTCGTCCAAACAAGGAAGCCATATGCTTTCTACATGCTTATCTCTGCCTTCGGTTTTCGTGCATAAGCAAGACCAGAGCCACCCACTTATGCCTTAGCCTTTAAAATTTCATTCCAGCTCCAAGGCCAAACCGGAACTATTCCCGATTTTACTGCACTGCCTGATCAAACGCTTCGGAACAAGAGCTTTTGGGCAATGTCTCGTTTCCATCACTGTGACGGAAATAAAGCTAATCTACTGTACTTCGATTAAGCAGCGAGAGCATAGTTTTCGTTGCCAGATAATAGTTCAGTAACTGAGATTATAGTGCAAATCACTGACGCACTGCATGCTTACATACCACATCTCTCGCTGTCAAAACCAAACAACCCCAGATTTTAATGGTATCGTATAATCATTGCAAAGATACAAATGAAATCTGGTATCTCCAACAGATATGCCGATAAAGTTATTTACAGGTAGGATATTGTGCAAAAAAATACCCGGATCTGTTTGGTATACCAGATCCGGGATATTAATAGTCTCATTCAAGAGAGAGTGATAATCATCGGTTTACTGCGGCAACTGCAGAGTTTCAGTATAGCTTCCGAATGAGCCGGCAGAACAAGTGTACTGCAGAGTCAGTGTAATTACACCATTTTCCAATGTACCTCCACCGGTAGCGTATACATCTCCATATCGAGTGTCAGTAGCTACATTCTGCTGTTCTACAGTAGCATTGGCTCCGTCCATCTTGATGACCATGTTCTTGCCTTCTTCAAACAATGACGGGAGTTTGTACCAATCAGCATGAGCTGCTTTGTATACCTGAACCTTAACTTGCTTCTTGAACATTGTGGAATTATAAGTTCCTTCTCCGATGGCATTCCATTCGATACCCATGAAGGATACGGTGGTTGCTGTTTTATCACCCCCGTTTACTGCTACAATGGTAATGCTGTAAGTACCGATCATGTCAGTAACAACGATGTCTGCAGATGAATTACCGCCAAGGCCTTCTACTTTTTTGCCTTTTTCTACTACATAATCCATGTAGCCATATTCTCCCATAGAAGCTACGTTGGTTTCTTTCTGAGAGGCCAGCTCTGCAAGGTAATAGACTTCGCTGGTCTGGCTGTTTGTAGCCAGTCGAAGCTGAAGGTCATTGTCTGCGTTATAAGGTGCTCCCGGCTTGAAGGTATAAACCGTAACTTTAGGAGAACCGTCATTGCCCGGTTCTGTACCTTCGTGCTGCGCACATGATGCAAAGGCAAAAACAGAAAGCAATGCATAAAATAGGTATGAAATGTATTTTATCATAATCTTCTAATTTTTAATGTCAACTTATTACCATATAAATTCTTCTGAATCTGAACTTGGTGGTATCGGAGTCGGATTGTTTGTACAAGCCGTATTGTAGCTTGTTTCAGTTTCGATGATACACAGGTTCATCCAGTCTGGAGGAGTCTGCATGTTCCAGCGGAATGTTTTCAGGTGGTTGGTATTGCCGTAGCTGCGGATGATACCTTTGTTCAGACGCTTGATATCGAAGGTTGCGAAGCCTTCTCCCCACAGTTCTACACGTCTTTGCCACCAAACTTCGTTCTGGAAAGCAGAAGTCTTGAAGTTATAATAAGCTTCATTGTGCTTGCCGTAAGTATATTGCGGGTCACGGGTCTTCGCAAATTCAGTCAGCAACTGGATACCGCGGCTTTCGTCCTGCATACCGGCTGCCTCAATTTCGATCAGTTTCATTTCTTCTACACGCATGAACGGTACAGCTCCCAGGAAACCGATGTACTGGTTCTTATGACCTTCAGCTCCACCTGCTGCGCGGAACTTTACAGAGAATCCGCCTACTGCTTTTGCACCAACACCTTCGTATCCAGACTGATAGATATCATTCGGATAATCAGAATATACTTTCAGTGCTTCTACGATTTTTTCCTTATTGCCCAACTCATCGATAGAGAAATCAATGAATGCCTTTTTACGGAAGTCGGTTGAAGGAATTGTTTCATACAAGTGACGGTCGATGCTGAACTGGTAACCGTAGCTTGATGCATAACCACAACCAGAGCCGTTTACTTCAAGATACATGAAGGAACCCCATGAACCGTCTGCATCGTTTCCTGTGATCACTGGGTCAGTGCTCTTGAACTGCATACCGAACATCCATGAACTGTTAGGAGTGTTGAATCCGGTTTCGCGGCTCAAATATTCTTCCTGGCTCATCATGTTATAGCCATCCTGTGCCAGTTTTGCATATTTCTCAGCGTTAGCCCAGTCTTCCATTACCTGATAAGCACGTGCCTTGAAACCGTAAACTACTGACAGGTCAGGAGTAGAGATGTCTTCACGTTTGTAATCTTTAAGATAGTTTTCAGCTGCATCCAGATCAGAGATGATGAAACTCCACATTCTTTCGTTGGTTGCACGCGGGTTGTTGGTCAACTCATCGATAGATGTCTTTTCTGTAATGATAGGCACCGTCTCTGCGTTTTTGTCCAATGCATAAGTCTTGTTGGCAAACATGCGGGCCAAGTCCATGTAATACATTGCACGCATGGCGTGTGCAATACCGGCTCCCACTTTATGTGCGTCATCCGGTTCATCTCCTGCCAGGGCTAATACGGTATTACAGTTCTTAATCCATTTATAGTAGATGGTCCAAGGGAACTGTGCGATGGCATAACGAGGCCCCAGAGCGGTACTTGAAGTGTACCATGTCTGATACCAGTGTCCGGCGTCATCGATTACTACGTCCTGTCCCATTACGTCGCGCATCTGGAAGAAAGTCGGATAACCGAAGTCGAACGGATAGCTTGAATTATACAAAATCTGTCCGATCATAGAAGAGGTGATACCGTCTACGAATTTCTGGAATGCGTTAGGGGCATCGGCTGTCTGATCTTCTGTCACATAATCAGTCTGAGGAACGACTTCCTCAATGCAGCTCGTGGGAAGTGTGATTCCCAGAGTCGCAACTATAGCTGATAATAATATTTTTTTCATAAAATAATAGTCCTTGTTTATGTTTTTAGAATGTTAATTGAATACCTCCGGAGATGTTACGTGCCGGTGAGTAAGGAGTGATTGATGAGTTACCTTCATAAGAGTAACGTGGGTCAAATCCCTTACGTACTGACCAGAAGCACAAGTTTTCACCGGCTGCATAGATACGCAGCTTAGAGATATGCTTCATCCATTTCTTCGGGAATGTGTATCCGATAGTGAATGACTGGAAGTTCAGGTAGCTTGCATTTGTCAGGAAACGGTCTGACTTAGAGAATGCAGTATACTTGTCACCGAACTGCCAACGTGGAATATTACTTTCTGTATTGTTAGGACTCCATGAGTTGATATAGTCTTTGTGGATAGCAGAACCTGCACCGTTTGAAGTCTCATTAGGAGTCATCAGGCTGGCATAACGATAATCCTGAACCTTTCCACCAATCTGGTAGTCGAATGATACAGATGCATCGAAGTTACCGATTCTCAATGTAGAGTTGAAACCACCGAATACCTTAGGCAGGATAGACCCCTGTTCGTAGTAAGTAGCCTGGTTCGGGTCAGTGGTAGTTGATGAATGGTTCTTTCCCGGAGCACCGGCCTGTGTCAGTTCATCGTCTACCCAGTAAAGTGCTTCACCTTTTTCGTTAACACCTGCATATTCGATACAGAATGCATTGTACAGCGGTCCGCCTACCTGGTACCAGTTACCACCCTGGCCAGTACTGTTGGTTTCATTGAAACCTCCCAGGTTACGGGTCTTAGATTCCGGCAAGCTCAAGATCTTAGTCTTGTTGTGTGACAGGTTGGCTGATACAGTCCAGTCAATGTCTCTCGTACGGATAATACCTGCAGTCAGTGCAACTTCGATACCGTTGTTGCGGATGTCACCTACGTTACCGTAGTAACCACGTGTACCTGATGATTCAGGAATAGAAAGCCAGAAGAGCAAGTCGCTGGTCTTCTTGGTATAGTAATCGATGTTACCGCTCAGACGGCCATGCCACAAACTGAATTCTACACCCACGTTGTAGTTGGTAGTAGTTTCCCAAGTGATGTCAGGGTTACCCATACGTTTGAAGGTAGCTCCCATAGCTGTATCACTTGTCGGAGCCAGCTGATAGATATTGGTGTAGGCGAAAGCACCGATGTTATCGTTACCCTGCTGACCTACAGAGAATTTCACTTTCAACATATCCAGCCAAGAAGCAGTTTCCTTCATGAATTTTTCTTTAGAGATGATCCATGCAGTACCTACAGACCAGAAGTTACCCCAACGGTTTTCCTTTGAGAAGTATGAAGAAGCATCACGACGGAACGAAGCCGATGCGAAATATTTCTGATCATAGTTGTACTGAGCACTACCGAAGTAACCTTCTACGTTGTAAATGCTCTTATAAGAAGAACCGTCAATAACCTTTGCGAATGCATCAATTTCAGGAATTGAAGGAGAGAAACCTCCCTGTGCCTTTGCGCTCAGGTATTTGGTAGTTGTCTTATAATATTCGTGACCAGCCAGTACACTTACACTGTGCAGACCGAAGTCCTTGAAGTAAGTCAATGTCTGTGTATTGTTGGTTCTCAATGTAGTTGTTGACTGCTTGTCAAGTTCACCGTTTACAGAAACTTTTGAACCATAGAACGGGTTACCGTAGTTTGAATAGTTGGTCTGTCCCCAGATTACGTTGCTGGTTACATTAGCCTTCAAATAGCTGGTGATGTTGATGTCGGCAGTAAATGTCGCATTCATCTGGTCACCGATGCTTTCTACCTGGTCGTACTGGTTGGCTGCCAGCGGGTTGGCAGTTGACATAAACGGACGGTTCAATCCATAGTCCTTAGAAGTCATACCAAAGTCGTATGCGTTACGTCCTTGTTCATCCTGTTTGATTACCACGTTGCCGTTCGCATCTACTACACGTACAAAAGCAGGGTAGATAGGAGCGATAGAGCTGGTAAAGTACATCATGTTAGAGCTGGTTGCACCCGATGAGTTCGGAATAGCATGCTGTACAGAGTGGTTATAGCTGAGGTTAGCTCCCAGTTTCAACCATTTCTTTGCCTGATAGTCTGCACGGAAACGACCGCTGAGACGTTCGTAGTCTGAGTTGATGATGATACCTTCATCGTTCAGATATCCTAAACTTGCATAGAAAGATGTTTTTTCATTACCTCCATTGACGCTTACGTTGTATTCCTGACGCAGAGAGTTGCGGTAAGCTATATCCTGCCAGTCGTCAGGACACAGATAATATTCTGTACCGTTGTGAGTGTAGCGGCGGCCCAAAGTTGCATTCGGGTTCAGTCTTCCGTCCATGCCGATCAGCATTTCGTTTTCAGGCACGGTGTATACATTATATCCCAGGTGTTCAATCATGGTCTTGTTTGCCCATGAGTTTGCTGCGGCAACTGAATTTCCCTGACCGTAGAAAGCGTAGTTGTACAACTGTGCATAGTAAGCTTCATAGTACTGTCCCGGATCTGTGATTACATCATAGTCCTGTACGGCACGTGAGTTTACACCCCATTTCATATCCAGGTTGACTTCAGCTTCCTGGCTCTTTCCTTTCTTGGTGGTTACAATGATGACACCGGCTGCACCACGCGCACCATACAGTGCTGCAGAAGCTGCATCCTTAAGTACTGAGATTGACTCAATATCGTTCTGTGGAATGTTGGAAAGGCTGGCAGTATACGGTGCTCCGTCCACGATAATCAGCGGGTCGGTGCTGGCATACATAGAAGCGATACCACGGATGTTGATCTTGTTGCTGTCTGAACCAGGAGCTCCAGAGTTACCTCTGATCTGCAAACCTGCTACAGATCCGACCAATGCATCCGATACATTGGTTGTGATGCGTTTAGCCAGTTCTTTACTGTCTACTACGGCAGCAGAACCTGTAAATGCCGACTTTTTGGCGGTTCCGAAAGCGACTACCATTACTTCATCCAATACCTCAGAATCAGACTTCAGGACAACCTTAACCATCGGTTTGATAGTTACTTCCTGGCTCTGCAATCCGATGAATGAAACCACCAAAGTCTTGGCGGAACTTGGAACGTTGTTAATAGTAAAGTTTCCGTCTATGTCAGTAACTGTACCTACAGTGGTACCTTTTACCAATACAGACGCCCCCACAACAGGCAAACCGTCTTCTTCAGAAGTTACCGTACCGGTTACTTTTGAAATTTGCGCGTTCACCAGACCTATACCTATTACAAGGAAGGTCATAAAAAGCATCAATTTTCTTTTCATAAAAAATCTCTCTTAATGTTTAACTAAAATAAAATACTTTCACTTTATTTCGGAATGCAAAAATAAACAAATAAATAAATATATTATATCTTTTTCGTATAAAAATCACTCTTTGCCCGTCTTTTTAACACTTCTGTTTTTAGAATAGGCATAAAAATGACAAAATAATAGATATTCCTGCAGTCTGCCATTATGCAAAATAAACAAAAAAAATGAAATTACCTATTCAGGATAACATTTATTTTTCCATTATAGGACAGATATTAACAATATGTATTTAAACCGGCCTTAAAACCATGAGACAATAAGATTATCTGTGTAAAACGTGAAGAAAAACATCTTTTTTCCGGATTTTTATTCAAAAAAGGGAAGCAGATATTTATATCTTTTATCATATTGAAAGCATAATCAGCCTTTTTCCATTGAACTATTAGGAAAATCTTTTTAAATATACATTTTGTTATAGAACTGTCATTTAACTATTTCTTTTTAGCAGTAAACCCCATTATACTGAATTATATTTTTAAAAAGAGAATTATGAAGAAAATAAGTTATCGTTTAATTTACAACCGAAAAGGGAAACTGAATAAAGAAGGAAAAGCACTTATACAGACAGAGGCATACCTCTCAGGGCATAAGAACTATTTTTCAACGCATATTTATGTGTTTCCTTATCAATGGGATAATAAGAAACGAATCATCATATGTCACCCGCAAGCCGAATTGCTGAACAGAATGTTAGGGGAGTTCGTGCTGAAGCTCCAGTTGAGAGAGCTGGAATGTTGGAAGAAAGGATTTCCGATTTCACTGGATTTGCTGAAAGAGGAGCACGGAAAGCCCTGCGTTTTCAGAGATCTGATTACATTCGGTAGAAAATGGGTAGAAAATTCACAGAGGAAACAGAGCACCAAACAGAACTTGTATACGACGCTCAACCTGCTTTTGGAGTTCCGGCGGCGGATTGATTTTAAAGAGATGGATTATGCCTTGCTGCAGCAGTTCGAGGGTTTTCTGCTCAAGAAAAACTACTGCACTAATACGATTGGAAAACACATGCGACACCTTAGAACCTTAGTCAACGAGTGTATCCGACAGGGATTGATACCGGCAGAAGATTCTCCCTTTCAGTTTTACAAAATAAAAAATGCCAAAAGCCATCACCGCTATCTTCTTCCTCAGGAAGTGAAAATATTGGAAGAGCATGTTTTCTCGGGAAAAGAGAAGACGCTGCAGCATTCTTTGGATGCCTTTTTGTTCTGCTGCTATACCGGATTGCGCTATTCTGACTTTATCCGTATCACTTCGCAAAACATTGTGACTGTCTCTTCCGGACAGCCGTGGCTCATTTTTACTTCCCAGAAAACTGGAGTGAAGGTACAAATTCCCTTGTACCTTCTGTTCCAGGGAAAAGCAATGAGAATTTTAAAAAAGTATCGTTATGAGGATGCATTTTTCTGTCTGAAGCCTAATTCGAGCATCAACAAGGATCTTATTCGGATAGGCAAGCTTTGCGGATTGAAGAAGCACTTTTCTTTTCACACGGCCCGTCATACCAATGCTACCTTGCTGATTTACCAAGGAGCTCCCATTACTACGGTACAAAAACTGTTAGGACACCGCAGTGTGAAAACGACAGAAATTTACAGTGAAATTCTGCCGGATACCATCATAAAGGACTTGAAAAAGTGTGCGGCGAAATGAAAAAGCAGAAGGAGGAGGACGGCCGGCTTTCCATCCGGTGATTTTATCAGGGCATTTTATCAGGATGCCTGACTTACGCGCCTCAAAAGTGACGTAAGCCAGGCATCATCAGTTCCGGTATAAACCGTTATCTATCTCCGCGGAATATGTACCGCTGACAGCGGACAAGGCAGATCGGTTCAATACTCTACCTTATAGTCTTTGCGCAACGTCTGTCCGCTCCATGCCTTTTTGGTGGTCCAGTCGGCAGCCGGATCTGTCCAGAAAGGATTGTCTGCCGGCAGGCCCAATGGCAAGAAACTCAATGTGGCCATATACAGACTGCCCGTAGAAGTGTATACGTCCGCACACTCCGGCTGGTGACCATTGAATCCAAGTACCAGCCATCCGTTCTTATCAAAATTCTGGTTACCCTCGTACATGTTACGATGCACTGCCGTAAGAGCTTCCCTTACTTGTGCCGGTAAGATATATGCAGGCAACTTTTCGCGCAGGGCCACATCTGCCAGAGACTGGAAGGCTGCCGTACGGTAGGTCACCGAACGTCCGAAGGCCGGGTAATGACCTTCAGGGCTGATAATACGTTCCGAATACTCGGCATGTCTGATCATCCTTTTCAAGGCTTCCTGATATTCTTCCTGTGAAGCCTGACCGGAAGGAAGCAATGTCTCAAGCATCTCCACCATCATGGGGTGCATTACGTAGGCATTGTAATAGTCCATGCTGAATTTGCTGCCGTCGCTATACCATCCATCGCCGACATACCATTCCTTGACCTTGTTTTTGGCAATTCTGATACGGAACGGATCCGGTTTTTCTCCTTGCTGAAGCAGGAAGGCTTCTGTCAGCCCGGTAAACAACAGCCAGTTATTGTAAGCCCCGGTTCTGTCGCGCAGTACCTTAAAGACTTCAATATAACGTTTTTGGGTCGTGTCATCGAGAGGAGCCCACAAGGCTTCAGGAGCCCGTAAAAAGGCATGTACCAAATAAGCGGCATCGACAATGGGTTGTGCATGCTCTGTAAAGTTCAGCCGGTCGGGGGAGGCAGGATCTACTGCGTTTTTCAGTCCTTTCAGCACTTCCTCACGCAACTGCTTGCGCAGTTTCCCTTCTTCCGTATCGTCATCCGGCAAGGCCAGCCAGGGAGCAACTCCTGCCAGGGTACGTCCTACGGCTTCCAGGTAAGTCACCTTTTCTGCATCCAGTTCATAAGTGGGCGAAAGTTCTACGGGCATATTCTGCCGCAAGGTTCCTTCAGCCAGATTGTGAATTACCGGATATGAAATTTTCCAAAGGTACTTAACCCATAACACACGTTCTTGTGCTCCGGTCAAAACCGACGGTTCATTTCTGTGGTCATTTTTCCTTTCACCGGCCTGCAGGCTTGAAAGGGTAAAAAGAGTAAAAAATAAGAATAGCCAATAAAACTGTTTTTTCATAATTAATGAATTTTATTTAGGGTTTATGATATGCAAAGGTATATTTTAATAAGGTGTATATTATATAATAAGGTGTCGGTTGATGAGTTATCCCCCATTGAGAAATTCTCTTACATAAACCTTACTGTACCGACAAAGTCAACCAATTTTCTTACAAAGTTAATCTTTTGCATTAGAAAACAAATTGTTTTTCTTTATATATGGCATTGATGCAGAAATTATTCGGCGTAAAATTTTTCTTTGCTTAAACGTAAGTGAATGCATATTGAAAGTTACCGGGAAAGCTGGCGATGAAACAGGAAAAGCTGGCGATCTTTTTTGAAAACGTCGCCAGTTTTTCACTACTCTTTAACGGGACGATGCACTTTTCTTCAAGAAGAAATAAAAAAACTTCAATAAGGTGGCTGCATCGGTTCTTCTATCCGTTCAGGGGTATATCGGTAGAAAGTTTTTTGTCTGTCCCTTTTCTGAGACTGTCAGGGGAAAGGTTTCTTCAATTTAAACAGGAATTATGATTTTGGTTAATATATTGATAATAAACCATTTAATAAATATCATTAGTTCCGCCAAGACTCTTGTGATTTCATTTATCGGACTGCAGAGTCAAGAAGTAGACATCAAGCCGGTAGTAAAAATAATGTTGAAATCCGATTCGGAACAGCTGGATGAAGTAATGGTCGTAGCATACGGTACTGCCAAGAAGTCATCGTTTACCGGTTCGGCCACCTCAATCAAATCAGAACAGATCACTTCGGGTTCACGAGAATCACTCGATAAAGCTTTTTCCGGAAAAATGGCCGGTGTCCGTGTGGCTTCCGCTACAGGAGATCCGGGTTCTATGGGAGAAATGAACATCCGTGGCGTTGGCTCCATCAACGGTTCAAAGTCGCCGCTGTATGTAATCGACGGAGTAGTCATGAAAGCCGATGACGACATGAATTACTACGGCAAGTCGCAGAGTGTCCTCAGTACGCTGAATCCTGACGACATTGAGTCAATGACTGTATTGAAAGACGCAGCCGCTGCCTCTTTGTATGGGTCACGTGCGGCAAACGGTGTAGTCATCATTACCACAAAGAGCGGTAAGGAGGGAAAGACTCGGGTATCGTACAACGGGGAAATCGGCTGGAACAAGATGGCCGTAGACCAATACAATACCATGGGAGCCTCCGACTATATCAGTTATGCCCGGGAGTCACTGGCCAATTATTACATGGAATACGAGGGAGTGACGAGCAAAGACGAGGCTTACCGCAAGGTGGAGGAAGCCGGTGACCTGTACAGCTTTGTAAAAGATCCTTCTGGAAAGACGGATACCAAATGGAAGGATGAAATCTATCGTACGGCAATTACCCAGAATCACCAGATTTCGCTGAACGGAGGTAATCAGCATACGAAGTTCTATGCCGGCCTGGGTTACAACAAGAGTGAGGGTATTGTACTGGGAAGTGATTTCCAGCGTGTGTCAGGCCGTATCAATGTGGACCAGAAAATCAACAACTGGGCCGATTTCTCGGTGAAGCAGATGGTGGCATCTACCAAGCAGAACGGATTCCGTGACCAGAATAGCCAGGCACAGGGACTGGGTACTTCTTCTCCGCTCGGTATTCTGCTGGCACTCGACCCGACAGCTCCGGTTTACAACGAAGACGGTTCGTACAACGAGAATGTTAGTTTCGGAAAAATCACGAACCCGCACCTGATGCTGGGAAGCAAGGACGAAGGCAATTCAAAGGCCGACTGGATTCAGAGCAAGATGTTCCGCAGCCTGACCAATGCCGAACTGAGCCTGCATTTCCTGGACAAGATTTTCTTTAAGTCGGTATTCGGTTATGACTATATCGACAACAAGCATTTTGAATATTGGGACAAGGACGGAGTAAACGGTTCTTCAGTAGGAGGAATGGGTTCTCGTTATACGTTCCAGAATTCAACTCTGACCACATCGAATACATTGACATACATGGATACGTTCAATGACATGCATAACCTGACTGCCATGGTCGGTTTTGAGGCAGAAGACCAGAACCTGCTGCAGATTGTAACGGTAGCAAAGAAATATTCCAATCACTTGCCGGAACTGGTGAACGGGCAGCCGGATGCAGCCTCAAGTGCGACTTATGGTTCGGGGATGCTTTCTTACTTTGGAAATGTAAACTATAACTTTGACGACAAATATTATCTGTCGGCCAGTTTCCGTCGGGACGGTTCTTCACGTTTGAGTCCGAAAGACCGTTGGGCAAACTTCTGGTCGGTATCGGGTGCGTGGCGTCTGAGCAAGGAAGGCTTCCTGGAAGACATGCCGCTGTTTACCGACTTCAAACTGAAGGCTTCTTTCGGTACAAACGGTAATCTTCCTACCGACTATTATGGATACAAGGACCTGTATGCCGGTTCGGGATACAACGGGGCACCTTCCATTTACTGGTATCAGTTGCCTAACGATGAGCTGACCTGGGAGCGTTCCAAGAACCTGAACGTGGGACTGGAATGGAACATGTTCGGACGTGTGACACTGGGCGTGGAATACTACCTGAAGAAAACGACCGACCTGCTTTTCCAGGTGCCGAATTCTTATGTTACCGGATTCAAAAACCGCTGGGACAACTTGGGTGAACTCAAGAATGACGGTGTGGAAATTGAATTGAATTCTCAGAACATCCAGACCAAGAACTTCAGTTGGACAACCAACTTCAACCTGACTTATCAACAGGCTGTGGTGGAAAAATTGCCGGACGGAAAAGATATCCAATACGGAGACGGACAGATGTATATCCACCGTGAAGGCGAATCGATGTATACATTCTACCTGCCGGAATGGAAGGGAGTAAATCCGGACACGGGGCTCGGTGAGTTCTGGATCGACCCTGCTGACCACTCAAAAGGTGCCACTACGGATTATACGAAAGCCGGATGGGGCGTGGTAGGAAAGGCATTGCCCGATGTAATGGGAGGTCTGACCAATACATTTACCTACAAGGATTTCGACCTGTCGTTCCTGATTACCTACCAGTTCGGAGGTGACCTGTTTGATTATCCGGGATACTTTACCCACAATGACGGATTCCGCCTGGGAAGTACCATGCCGGATTCCGACGTAGCCGGTAACTATTGGACCAAGCCGGGCGATGTGGTAGACAATCCGAAACCGATTTACGGAAACCCTTACAGAGCCGACCGCTTCTCCAGCCGTCAGGTGAAATCGACCGACAACATCCGTTTGCGTGAGTTGACTTTGGGATACAATGTGCCGATAGCCAAGAAGTACATGCAGCGCTTAAGAGTGTACTTCCGCGCCAACAATCCGTGGCTGATTTGGGCAAAGACCAAAAACATCGATCCCGACGTAGCGATCAACGGTTACCGCCAGGTGGACACCCCTCAGTTGAAGAGCTTTGTGTTTGGAGTTAACATTGAATTGTAACATTAAAATAAGACGAAAATATGAAATTAAGATATATAGCCACACTGATGCTGGCGGCCACAGTTGCTTCTTGCAATATCCTGGAAAAAGAACCGGCAGACTCCTGGGAGTCATCCTCTGCCATCGCTTCCTATACGGATCTGGTGAATGCCGTCAATGGAGTTTATGAAAGCCAGACCTGGACAGCTAATACGGTAACCTCTTCAAGAGGTATTTATGCCGGAGATTTTACGCTGTATGCCGACTTGAGAGGGGCCGATTATATGTGTATCGGAAAAAACAACCAGTTTACCGATGTTTCCAAATACCTGGCATCTCCCACCAGCCAGGCACCGGAAACTTTCTATTTCGCTTTTTACCAGTCGCTGGCACGAATCAACAAGGTGCTGGAACAGACACAGGAAGCCGGACTGACGGGAGAGGATGTGGAAGCACAGTTGGGAGAATTGTATGCTCTGCGTGCCTTGTTCCACTTCGACCTGGCACGCTTGTACGCCAAACTGCCGACTACTGCGACCGACCTGAATACGGAAATGGGTATCGTACTGGCCAAACAGAGTTTTCCTGCCGACTATGCCGGAGTGCGTGCCTCACTGGCAGATACTTATAAGACCATTCTGGAAGACCTGCAGACGGCATTGACGAAACTGGAAAATTCCAAGGACAAGACTTCGGGTCACATTAATTATTGGGGAGCACTGGCCCTGCGTGCCCGGGTACATCTGTATCTTGACAAGGCGGACGGTACCGACCATAATGCCCTGGCGCTGGCAGATGCCCGGAAGGTGATAGAAGAAGGACCTTACACATTGTATAAACTGGGAGATTACCTGAATGTATGGTCGCAGGCCTTTTCTCCTTCAGAAAACATCTTTGAGTTTGCCATTTCTTCCCAGTACAATGCCCAGCGCAATTCGTTAGGCTTCTACACGCATGCCGTAGGCTATGCCGAAGCCGGTATCGGTACCTCATTCAAGGCCCTGATGGATGAACAGCCGGAAGGAGATGTACGCAAGCAGTTGATCGCCCATGAAGTAGACGGTACCGACAACGACGGATTCTATACACAGAAATATCCGGGACTGAACGGGGAAATCTATGTGAACAATCCTAAGGTGATTCGTCTGTCTGAAGTCTACCTTATTGCTGCAGAAGCCGCACTGAAGACATCGGGAGATGCAGCCAAATACATCAACGATTTGCGGAAAGAGCGGATTTCAGGCTATTCAGAGGTTGCTTCCGTGACCTTGGAGGATATTCTGAAAGAACGCCGTCTGGAACTCAACGGGGAAGGTCATATGGCATGGGACATGTGGCGCAACCGCAAATCAGTAACACATGCCACTGTGGGTGAAGTCAACTGGAACGATTACCGTACCATATTGCCGATACCTCAGGCTGAAATCAATGTAACCAAAGGCTCTGTCAAACAGAATGCCGGATATTGATCGGGAGGATTTTTGAACAGCAGGGGCTGGAGCCGATGGCTTCGGCCCTTTGTTTTTTATTGCAGTGCGGTGTCTGATGCATGCCACATTCCTGCATTCTTTCGCTCCGGTTATCATATGGACGGATTTCGTATTTTCTTTCCGTCCTGTTGAATTTTTCCAATTTATCTTTTAGTTTAAAACTAAACCGGGCGTTTTTCTTACACTATATATTTTATTTCTTTTCTATTGTATGAATTACATAGTAAATCAGGAAAGACTTATTGTATTTTTTAGAGATATTTATTCATTTTGAGAAAAATTATTGTTAATAAATGTTAGCAGGCATCGGCCTCAATTTGTGATAGAAAAACGCATAAATATTACCCGTTTCTTTTTATCTTCTAATTCTCAAACATTTGCCAAAAATTGTTTGTAAACATTCTTTTAAAATATCTATTTGATACAAAATAGATGTATTTGCTAGACATTTGTCGGTTAAATTCAGTTTTATACTTTTGCGCCTAATTTCGAAAAATAAGTTAATAGAGTAAATTTTAAAGAGAGAATTATGGTAAAAAGAATGTGGTTGTCATGCCTTTTTATATTCATAGGAATAGGCATGATGTATGCTCAGACGACTAAGATTACCGGTACGGTAATGTCGGAAGAAGACGGATTCCCGGTAGTCGGAGCTTCGGTATTAGTGAAAGGTACCTCGGTTGGTACAGTGACAGACATCGATGGTAATTTTACCATTTCGAATGTACCGGAAAACGCCAAGACACTGGTGGTTTCTTTCATCGGTCTGCAGTCTCAGGAAGTTCCTGTGCAGCCGGTAGTCAAGGTAGTCCTGAAATCAGACGCTCAGGCCTTGGATGAGGTAGTTGTCACTGCAATGGGTATCTCGAAAGAGAAAAAAGCATTGGCTTATGCCGTACAGGATTTGAAAGGAGACCAGCTGACTCAGGCTGCCAGCTCCAGTTTGTCATCAGCACTTCAGGGTAAGGTATCGGGTGTCGACATTACTCCGTCATCAGGTATGCCTGGAGCCTCTTCACAGATTGTCATCCGTGGTGTACGTTCGTTTACCGGTGACAATACTCCGTTGTATGTAATCGACGGTATGCCTATTTCTTCTGCTTCAGATATTGATACAGACAGCCGTAACACCGGTAGTGTGGCTGGTGCCGACTTTGCCAACCGTGCGGTGGATATCGACCCGAACGACATTGAAAGCATCAACATTCTGAAAGGACAGGCTGCTTCGGCACTGTATGGTATGAGAGCTTCGAACGGTGTGATTGTCATTACGACAAAGAGTGGAAAGGGAGCTTCTAAAGGCAAACCGACAGTGACATTGAATACGAACCTGTCATTCGAAAAGGTTTCTACTTTGCCGGATTTCCAGAAAGAATTCGCACAGGGTGTGGACGGTGTGTATTCACCTTACGCTTCTACTGCATGGGGACCGCTGATCTCTGACCTGGCAAACGACCTTACTTATGGTGGTAATACCGACAATGAATATACTCAGAAATACGGTAAGCACGAAGGTATGTATTATGTGCCTCAGCGTGCAGCTGCGGGACTGGACCCATGGGCAGTGCCTCAGGCTTATGACAATGCCAAGGAATTCTTCAATACTGGAGTTTCCTGGAGCAACAACGTGAACGTGGCTCAGGCATTCGACAAAGGTTATTATTCATTCTCTTTGGGTAACAGCAATTCGGAAGGTATCATCCCGAATACCGGTATGGACAGATACAATGCCAAACTGAATGCAACTGCCAACTTGAGCGAGAACTGGAGCACTGGTTTCAGCGGTAACTTCATCACTTCTAAGATTCAGAAACAGAGTGCCGGTAACGAAGGTGTGGTAGCTACTATCTATGGTGCACCTTCAAGCTACGACTTCAACGGTATTCCTTCACACATTGAAGGCGACCCGTATACTCAGAACAACTATCGTTCGTCTACTTTCAACAACGCTTACTGGGCTACTGAGAACAACTCGTTCGAAGAACGCTCACAGCGCTTCTTCGGAAATGCGTATGCACAGTATCATACGAATTTCGGAACAGAAAACCATAACCTTACTGCAAAATATCAGTTGGGTGTGGATGCTTACAACACAATCTATTCAGATAACTACGGATACGGTGACTCAAGCTATCCGACAGGATATTCAAGACAGGATTCGTATACCATCACTGAAATGAACTCTTTGCTGACAGTTACTTACGACTGGCAGGTGAACAGCAACTTTAACTTCAACCTTATCTACGGTAATGAATGGGTAGACAAGGCAACACGTGTGACGACTGCAGAAGGATATAACTTCAACTTCCCGGGATGGAACCATATCGGAAATGCGACTTCTTTCCAGTCTAACCAGAGTACGACTAAAAAGCGTACGGTCGGAAACTTTGCCAACTTGTCTCTGTCATGGAAGAGCATGTTGTACTTCAACGCTACAGTGCGTAATGATATTGTGTCTTCAATGCCGCGCGGCAACCGTTCGTTTACTTATCCGTCAGTATCTTTGGGATGGATCTTTACAGAACTTCCTTTCCTGAAAGACAACTCAGTCCTGACCTTCGGTAAGGTACGTGGTTCGTATGCAGAAGTAGGTATGGCTGGAGAATACATTGAAAACTTCTATGCAGTGCCGGGTTACGGTGGCGGTTTCTCTGCCGGAACTCCTATCCAGTATCCGTTCGGTTCGGTTACTTCATACATTCCTTATTACAGAATTTATGACCCGAACCTGAAACCTCAGAACACTAAATCGTATGAACTTGGTCTGGATCTTGCTTTCTGGCACGGCCTGATCTCATTGAACTATACTTATTCACGTCAGAATGTAAAAGACCAGATTTTCCCTGTGCCATTGTCTCCATCTACCGGTTACAGCGAAATGATCACCAACGGAGGTGCCATCCATACTAACGCACACGAATTGTCACTGACAGTGAAGCCGATTGACAAGAAGAACTTTTACTGGGATTTCGGATTCAACTTCTCTAAGATTGACAACTACGTAGATGAACTGGCTGACGGTGTAAACAGCATCATGTTGGGTGGATTCGTAACTCCTCAGGTACGTGCCAGCATCGGCGACAAGTTCCCGGTTATCTATGGTACAGGATACCTGCGCAATGAAAACGGTGATATCGTCGTAGATGAGAACGGTATGCCGATGGCTGGTGAGCCGCAGGTGATCGGAAAGATTTCTCCGGACTTCCGCTTAGGATTTAATACAAGCATCGAACTGTTCAAGTTCCGTCTGTCGGCAGTGTTCGACTGGAAGCAGGGTGGACAGATGTATTGCGGTACAATGGGTGTACTCGACTACTACGGTGTGACACAGCGCTCAGCTGATTACCGCAAGCAGGAAGAATTCCTGTTCGAACTGCCGGCCGTAAAACAGAATGCAGACGGTTCTTACTCTCCGAACGACATCATGATCAAGGGTGAGAATGCATTCGATTACTTCAATGCTCTGAACTCAATCGATGAAGCTTCTGTATACGACAACTCATTCATCAAGTTGCGTGAAATTGCATTGAGCTATCCGATTGTAGACAAGAAATTCCTGCACATCACAGCCAATGTGTTTGCCCGCAACATCCTGATCTGGTCACAGCTGCCAGGTTTGGATCCGGAAGCTACCCTGGGTAACAACAACATGGCCGGAGCATTTGAAAGATTCTCTATGCCGGGTACATCAAGCTATGGTTTTGGTTTAACATTTAAATTTTAAGCAGATTCATTATGAAATATACATTTAAAAATATCCGTTTTTATTTGTCTATGGCTCTGGTGGCAGGTACAATGATGTCTTGTTCCGAGGATAAAATGGACAAAATAAACACCGACCGTGATAACCCTCATCAGGTGGATGCCAAGTTTATACTGACCGATGCGATTACAGCAACAGCGTTCAGTAACGTGGGAGGAGATTTCAACCATTATTTTTCTTCATACATCGAACAGGAAGTCGGAGTTTTCAACCAGTTGTGGAATGCAGAGACCCGTACCACAGAAGTGTACTCGTCTACTACCTATAATAACGTATGGACCAACTTGTACAGCACGCTTAAGAATGCCCGTATCATTATTGACCGATGCGCAGAAGGCGGTGCACAGTCGGGTAATTACACTACAAAAGGAATGGGAGAAGTGCTGGCTGCCATCAATGCCGCTCTGATTACCGACGCATTCGGTGATGCACCGTTCAGTCAGGCAGCTCTGCCGAACCTGGATAACGGTAAGCCTCAGTCCATGACTCCGGAACTGGACAAGCAGGAAAGCATCTACAATGCAATCATGGACTACCTGAATGCGGCCATCGATGATCTTCCACGTGGAGACGAACACGCTACCGGAGGTCCGGGAGCACAGGATATTCTGTTCGGTGGAGGAAGTACCGCTGCTAACAAATGGCTGAAACTGGCTTATGGACTGAAAGCCCGCTACCTGATGCATACGCTGAACAAAGCAACTGATAAAGAAGCTACCCTGGAAACAATTCTGGACTGTATCAGCAAAGCGGCTCAGTCGACAGACGAACAGGCTGCCTTTACCATCTACGATGGAATGACCAACCGCAACCCGTGCTATGACTTCTTCGACAGCCGCGAATACATGGCTGCCAGCAAGAGTATGTATGATAAACTGGTTGCCCGCAAGGACCCGCGCTTGCAGCGTGTGTATGTCACTGCCCTCGACAACAACAGCAAAGGCACACAGATCAAGGATCTGGACGAATCAAAACAGCTGTTGGCTCCTAACGGTAAACCGGATCAGGACCAGCGTAAGTACGTGACTTCTATCTTCGGATTTGCCAGCGATGCTCCTACTTATCTGCAGAGCTACCATGAACTGCTCTTCCTGAAAGCAGAAGCCCTGGTACGTCTGGAACGTCTGGATGAGGCTAAATCAGTCTTGAAGGATGCGGTAGTAGCCGGATTGATGAATATGGAGAAAAATGTGGCTTCAGGATTGAAGCAGACAAGTTATCCGATTACTGCCAATGACGTAGCTGCACTGACAGAAGAAGAGGCAAAAGAATACTTCGATACAGAAATCGCAGCACTGTTTGATGCTGACCCGTTGAAGGAAACCATGATTCAGAAGTACATTGCAATGTGGGGATCGAATGGTGAAACTACAGAATGCTACAACGATGTACGTCGTCTGATGGCAGAAGGAAAAGACCTGAAGACTTTCTACGGATTCCAGAACGAAAACAAATTCCCGTTGCGTGCCCCATACGGAAGTGACGAAGTCAGTGCAAATCCGAATGTACAGAGTGCATACGGTAACGGACAATACGTGTTCACTGAAAATGTATGGTGGGCCAATGGTACTCGCTAATAAAATCTGATTTTTTGGGAAAACACACGAGTAAGATCTGACAGTATAAATGGTCTGAAAAAGAGACTGCACTTGTTTGAGTGCGGTCTCTTTTGTTTTTATGGAAATGGGAGAATGAGGTATGTTTCGGAGTGATTTCGGGTAGAAAATCGGAGGTCCTCAATGTAGGACAGACTATCTGGAGGCGTGATAGAGGGAGATTTTAAACTTTTCCGTTAAGAATGATAATCATCTGTAAATCAACGGAATTGTTTGTATGAGAAGTTCCGCCAAGACTTTGGTGGTTTCATTCATCGGATTGCAGAGCCAGGAAGTAACTATCAAACCGATGGTTAAGGTTGCCTTAAAGTCAGATTCTGAACAGCTTGATGAAGTAATGGTTGTAGCATACGGTACAGCTAAAAAATCATCCTTCACTGGTTCGGCTGCCGCAGTCAGTGGTGAAAATATCGCTAAGTTACAAGTCTCTTCTGTTTCCAAAGCGCTTGAAGGTGCTGCCGCAGGTGTACAGGTGATATCTACTAGTGGTCAGCCTGGTGAAAACTCAAAAATCCGTATCCGTGGTATAGGATCTTTCAGTGCTTCTTCTGCTCCTCTTTATATTGTAGATGGTATGCCATATGAAGAAGATGCTGTAAATGCGTTGAATCCATCGGATATTGAAAGCATGTCAATTTTGAAGGATGCGGCTTCTGCTGCCCTTTACGGTTCTCGTGCTGCAAATGGTGTGGTAATGATTACAACTAAAAAAGGTTCGGCCGATAAAAGTCGTGTAAGTGTGGAAGCCCGTTGGGGTGTTAATACACGTGCTATTCCTGAATATGATATTATGAAGGACCAGAGAGCCTATGTGCAGACTGCCTGGGTGGTAGGAAAGAATCAGTTGGGTGATGGTGCAAAGGCCTCGGAAGACTTGATCAATAAGATTGGTTACAACCCGTTTGTAGGGGTAGCCAACAATGCAATGGTAACACCTGATGGTGTGGTTTCAAGTGCTCCCTTGAAACACAATGACGACTGGGCTAAAGAAGCCTTGCACAATGGTACACGTCAGGAATATAATGTCAGTGTACAGGGTGGTAGTTCAAAAAGCACTCATTTCCTCTCTTTAGGATATTTGAAAGACGAAGGTATTTTGCGCAATACAAACTTTGACCGTTTTTCGGCTCGTGCCAATATTACTCATACAGTCAATAAATACATTGATTTAAGCGGAAACCTGTCTTATGCCAGAAGTGAGAAAAACGCAGGACAGGCTGAAGGGGCTTCTCTGAGCAATTTCTCGAATGCATTTATGTTTACTCAGCAGATTGCTCCAATCTATCCGGTATATGCATACGATGCTAACGGTGTGCAAATTTTTGATGAAGCAGGACAACCGATATATGATTTTGGTGACGGTACTTACAGTACACGTTTAGGTGGTTTTGCTAATCAGAATGTGGCCGCAAATTCCGACTTGGATGTACACCGTACATTAAATGATAATTTCTCGGGCCGTGGTTCTGTGAACCTGAATTTGTTCAAAGGCTTTAAACTGAGTGCCAATATTGGTTACGACTTGATTAATCAGGTACGTACAGACCATATGAACCAGCTTTACGGTGATGCCGCTAAAGTAAACGGTCGTACTTATAAGTACAATATTCGTTCTCAGTCGTTTACTGCCAATCAGATTGCCAGCTATGCAAATTCATTGGGCAAGCACTCATTCGACGTAATGGTCGGACATGAATCTTACCTCTATATTACCAGCTATCAGTATACTCATAAATATAATTTCTATACCGTTGGTAATCCGGAGTTCAACAATGCAATTACAATGAGTGATATGGAGTCATATACCCAGGAACACAGTATTGAAAGTTTCTTTGGCCGTCTGAATTATGACTATGATGACAAATATTATTTCTCTGCAAGTTTGCGTACAGACTCTTCTTCAAAATTCCATCCGGATAATCGTAGAGGTACATTCTGGTCTGTTGGTGGTTCATGGAGAATGACACAGGAAGAATGGCTGAAAGATGTGGAGTGGCTGAATGACCTTAAAGTAAAGGCTAGTTTTGGTACTCAGGGTAATGACGGTATTTTGGATGAAGCTAAAAATCCTGTATACCAGCCTTACTTGAAGCAGTATAAAATATCTAATAATAACGGTGATTTCTCTGTAGTAGAAGTTTATCGTGGCAACAAAGACCTGACTTGGGAAAAGAGTAAGAACTTGAACGTTGGTATCGAGTCTGCCTTCTTTGACCATCGCTTGAAGTTTGATATGGAATACTTCTTGAAGAATACTTCTGACATGTTGTACAATATGCCTTATCCGATTTCTTCAGGTATTTCGTATATTCCAATGAATCTGCTGGATATGAAGAATCAGGGTATTGAATTCACTGTGACTGGAACTCCGGTACGGACAGAAGATTTTGAATGGGTGATTTCTTTTAATGGTACTCATTACAGAAATAAAATTATCAGTCTGCCGGAAGAAAAGAGAAAAGATGGTATTATTCATGGTACAGCTTCTTTGTTCCGCTTGACAGAAGGTGGTTCAATTTATGACTTGTATACTTATGAGTATGCCGGGGTAAATCCAGAAACAGGTGCTGCACAATGGTATATGGACGAAAAAGATGAGAAAGGCAATGTGATAGGACGTACGGTAACTGAAGATTATTCAAAGGCTTCCAAGTATGATTTGGGCTCTACTCTTCCAGATTTCCAAGGTGGACTGAGCATGGACTTCTCATATAAGAACTTTGACTTCTCAATCGGTACGAACTTCCAGATTGGCGGACAGTTGTACGACTCAATGTATGCTAACTTTATGCATGCAGGAAGTAACATTGGATCTAACTGGCACAATGACATTCTCAATGCCTGGACTCCTGAAAACAAATATACGGATGTGCCTATTATGGACGGTTCACAAAATGCCAATCAGCAGTCTTCTCGTTTCTTGATAGATGCTTCCTATTTCAATATCCGCAACATCTCATTGGGTTACACATTCCCGAATAAATGGATGAAGGCTATTCAGGCTAATTCTGCTCGTATTTATGTTTCGGCAGATAATGTCGCTATGTTCTCAAAGAGAAAAGGATTGGATCCGCGCCAGTATGAATATGGATATTCTGCAGCGAACTATTCTGCAATCCGTGCTATTTCATTTGGTGTAAATATCAACTTCTAATAAAAACAGGAAATTTATGAAATATTCAAAATATATATTGTGGTTAGCCGCTCCGTTTTTATTTGCGTCATGCGGCGATGATTTCTTGAACAAACTTCCTTCTGAAAATGCTTCGGAAGAGCAAGTTCAGGATGCTATTGAAAGAAATCCGGATGCAATAAAAGGATATATTACTGGTTATTATAAAAACTTGTTCGCTCCGGAAGCTCGGGCTAGTCATGATGACTTTGGTTTGAAGGCATTTGAACTGGCTACCGATATGATGGGAGATGATATGGCTTATATGACTCAGAATTTCTTTGTATACGACTATTTTCTGGATAACAGAGGCTCATCATACCGTCGGCCTACCACTTGCTGGCAGGAACTTTATGCGGTTATCAGTGGTGCCAATGAGGTAATTGCCAAACTTTCTACGTTGGAAGACCAGAGCGCGGAGAATGTGCAGAAGATGTTGGGACAAAGCTATACTGTGAGAGCTTACTGCTATTTCTGGTTGATTAACCTGTACCAGCAGCCTTATCAGTGGAATAAGGAAAAACCGGGTATTCCTATCTATACAGAAGCGTATACTCGTCCTGAACGGGTTCCTGTAGGCGAGGTATATACACAGATTCTCTCGGATATTGACAAGGGATATAATCTCTTGAAAGGGAAAGGTATTTCCAGCAAGAGTGAATTGAATGAATATGCTGCTGCAGCTATTTATGCCAATGTATTGTCTTTTGTAAATGACCATAAAGATCAGTGGGCAGAAGTTGCCAAGTATGCAAAATTGGCCATCGAAGGTGGAAAACTGATGAGCAAAGATGAACTTTTGTCTGGATTCAATGACCTCGGACTGAGCGAGGTTCTCTGGGGAGCAGATATCAATGCGGAAACCAATACTTTCTATGCTTCATTTATGAGTCATATGGATCCATTTGCTCCGGGATATGGTGGAGCGTTGAAGAGCTATAAAATGATTGCCAGCGATTTATACGACAAGATTGCCGCCAATGATATCCGTAAAGGATGGTTTGGTATTGAAATCAAGGAAACCAGTGACCCCCATTACAAGGTACAGCAGTATGTCCAGCATAAATTTGTGGATGTAGGCTCTCTGAAGAAAGGAGATACCTTCAGTTCTGACTATATTTTTCTGAGAACAGGTGAAATGTATTTCTTGGCTGCGGAGGCTTTGTATAATGACAATAAGCCAGAAGAGGCAAAGGCAATGCTGGAGGAGATTATGAAGACTCGTGTACCTGATTATACATGTACTAAGTCGGGTAATGAACTGTTGGAGGAAATCAAAATCCAGAAGCGTATTGAAATGTGGGGCGAAGGACGAAGACTGCTGGATATGAAGCGCCGTGGAGAAAATCTGGATAGAACTCATGCGGTAAATCATAGTCCGAATGCTCCGAAAACGGTAGAAGCCGGTAGTAAATTGTTTATATATCAGATTCCGGATAAGGAACTGAATGCCAACGATGCGATTACCGAGCAGAATGACTAAAATAAAAATATATTTGTCATAAACTAGGCCGGAATTTTAAGATTCCGCAATAAAAAAGCGTGCGTCTCTTTATAAGATGCACGCTTTTTCTGTATATTTGCGATGTTTAGAAATTATGTAGTATACAGACTGAATGAAAGAATTTGTAATATCTGAAGCACAGACCGAAAAGGCTGTTTTGGTGGGATTGATTACTCAGTCTCAGAATGAACGTAAAACCAATGAATATTTGGATGAACTGGCTTTTCTTGCAGAGACTGCCGGAGCGGAGGTGGTAAAGCGTTTTACACAAAAACTGGATACTCCCAGCTCGGTTTCTTATGTGGGAAAGGGAAAATTGCAGGAGATAAAGGAATACCTGGAACTGCAGAATGAGGAGAAAGAGACAGAAATCGGTATGGTGATATTCGATGATGAACTTTCGGCGAAGCAGATTCGTAACATTGAAAATGAGCTGAAGGTGAAGATTCTTGACCGTACTTCATTGATATTGGATATTTTTGCCATGCGTGCGCAGACCGCAAATGCCAAGACACAGGTGGAACTGGCACAATATAAATACATGTTGCCGCGCCTGCAGCGTCTGTGGACACACTTGGAACGTCAGGGAGGTGGTTCCGGTGCCGGCGGCGGTAAAGGTTCGGTGGGACTTCGTGGACCGGGTGAAACGCAGCTGGAAATGGACCGCCGTATCATCTTGAACCGTATGTCGTTGCTCAAGCAGCGTCTGGCAGAGATTGATACACAGAAAAGTACGCAGCGCAAGAACCGCGGCCGTCTGATCCGTGTGGCCCTTGTGGGATATACCAACGTCGGAAAATCGACCTTGATGAACCTGATGGCAAAGAGTGATGTCTTTGCAGAAAACAAGTTGTTTGCAACCCTCGATACGACGGTGCGCAAGGTGATTATCGACAACCTGCCTTTCCTGCTGTCGGATACAGTCGGATTTATCCGGAAGTTGCCTACCGACCTGGTAGATTCTTTCAAGTCGACACTGGATGAGGTGCGCGAGGCCGACCTGCTGCTGCATGTAGTGGATATCTCACATCCCGACTTTGAGGAACAGATCAAGGTGGTGGACAAGACAATCGCCGATCTGGGAGCGGGCGGAAAGCCGACCATGATTATTTTCAATAAGATTGATGCTTATACTTATGTGGAAAAAGCCGCCGATGACCTGACTCCGAAGACAAAGGAAAACATTACGCTGGAAGAGTTGATGAGCACCTGGATGGCGAAGATGAATGAGAACTGCATTTTCATCTCGGCAAAGAATAAGTTGAATATTGACGAATTGAGAGAAGTCATTTACAAGAAAGTCAAGGAACTTCATGTACAGAAGTACCCGTATAATGACTTCCTCTATCAGACGTACGAAGAATAAAGGACAAATCGGGCAGAGTGACGGATCGTGTGGCGGAATGATGGCAGTTGGCTTCACAGGTCTGTCACTTTGTTTGTTAGGAGGCTTTATATTATATAACTAAACGGAATAGGTATTTATGGAAAGAAGTTATCGCTCTTTGAGACCGGAAGAAATTGTACAATTGGAGGCTCAGGCCTGTACTGCTGCAGATTGGTCGGAAGTTTGGGTCGCTGAAGCATTTACTCCAGATCATGTATGTCATGCCCGGTTCTCGGGTAAGGTGTACCTGGGAACTTTTGAAAGTGAATTTCATCTTCCGGGGGGAATTGCGAAGCATGCCGGACTGTCGTATGTGACGCTGCATAATGTAACGGTGGGTAACGATTGTTGCATTGAGTATGTGAAGAATTACATTGCCAATTACGAGATCGGGGACCATACCTTTATCGAGAACGTGGATATTATCCTGGTCGACCGCAAAAGTGCTTTCGGAAACGGAGTGGAAGTTTCGGTCCTGAACGAGACCGGAGGACGGGAGGTGGTGATTTACGACCGTCTGTCGGCACAGCAGGCTTATATCATGGCGCTGTACCGCCATCGTCCGCAACTGATCGGGAAACTGAAGGAACTGGTTGCCGGTTATGTGGAGGAGAAGGCTTCGGAAACCGGAAAGATTGGAAGTCACGTGACGATTGTGGATTCCGGATACATAAAGAACGTGTGCATCGGGGACTATTGTGAGATAGAAGGAGCCGGACGTCTGAAAAATGGCTCAATCAACAGCAATCAGGCCGATCCGGTACATATCGGACAGGGAGTAATCTGTGATGACTTTATTGTTTCGAGCGGCTCGCGTATCGAAGACGGTACGACGCTGACCCGGTGTTTCGTGGGTCAGGCTTGCCACATGGGGCATAATTACTCGGCCTCTGATTCCTTGTTTTTCAGTAATTGCCAGGAAGAGAACGGAGAGGCGTGCGCTATCTTTGCCGGACCGTTTACGGTGACACACCATAAGTCGACCCTGCTGATTGCCGGTATGTTCTCGTTTATGAATGCCGGATCGGGTTCGAACCAGAGCAACCACATGTATAAATTAGGGCCGATTCATCAGGGAGCGCTGGAGCGCGGTGCCAAGACAACTTCCGATTCTTATATTCTGTGGCCGGCGCGTATCGGAGCCTTTTCACTGGTGATGGGACGTCATGTGAAACATCCGGATACTTCTGACCTGCCTTTTTCGTATCTGATAGAGGATAAGAATACTACGTATCTGGTGCCGGGAGTGAACCTGCGGAGCGTGGGTACCATCCGTGATGCCCAGAAATGGCCGAAAAGAGATTTGCGTAAAGATCCGGACCGTCTGGATCAGATTAATTATAACCTGCTGAGTCCGTATACCATTCAGAAGATGATGAAAGGAAGGGAGATTCTGAAGAATCTGGCCCGGGTATCGGGAGAGACTTCGGAAATCTATTCTTATCAGAGTGCGAAGATAAAGAATGTGGCCCTGAACAAGGGAATCGGATTTTATGAGACGGCGATTCATAAATTCTTGGGAAATTCGGTGATCAAGCGCCTGGAGAACCTGCAGTTTGCATCGGATGAGGATATCCGGAAGAGGCTGCTGCCGGATGTTCCGGTCGGAACGGGAGAATGGGTGGACATTTCCGGACTGATTGCTCCGAAGAGTGAGATTGAGCGTCTGATGGAGGACGTGGAGTCGGGCCGTTTGAAGTCGATGGAAGAGATTCATGCACGCTTTGTGGAGATGCACAAGCTTTATTATACGTATGAATGGACCTGGGCTTATGGCAAGATGCTGGAATTCTATGGCCTGGAGCCTGACAAGATCACTGCCAGGGAGATTGCGGCCATTGTGACGCAGTGGCAGGAAGCCGTCGTGCGCCTCGACCGGATGGTGTATGAGGATGCGAAGAAGGAATTCTCACTGACTTCAATGACCGGATTCGGAGCCGATGGAGACAAGGCGGAACAGCAGCAGGATTTTGAACAGGTGCGTGGGGCATTTGAAAGTAATCCGTTCGTGATGGCTGTCCTGGAACATATCCGGATAAAGACAGATCTGGGAAATGAATTGCTGGATCGTCTGCAGCCGTTATTACAGAAGAACTGAAGATTTTAATTGGAATATGTGGAAAAAATATTGGTTGGCGATTTGCGCTTTGTGCTGCATCTTACTGCAGGCAAACGCTTATCACCGGCGTGAGGTGAATTTGCCTCGTTTTATTACGTCGAATACTTCGAAGATAGAAATCAAGCGGATCGTTCAGGGAATGGAGGATACGCAGGTGGATGTGATGGTGTATGGAAATCCGGGGGAGGCTGTGGTCATTTCGTCGAATACGGTACTGAAGACGGCTTCTCAGGAACTGCTCTTGCAGAAGGCGGAGCACGTATCTGTGGATGGGAAGACCGAGCCGGAACAGATCGGGGATTCGGGAAGTCACCTGATGAGTCTTTTCTTTCCTCCGGTTCCACAGGGAGTGCATGTCCTCGATTTTCTGGAAAAGGAAGAGGGATGGAGCATCTGGGGAGTTCAGTTGACCCGGAAAGAGCCTTATGTGTATGTACCGAGTTTCTTGCAGACGGAACCGGACCGGAGGGAGGAGGTACTTCCCGAACCGGTATTGCGGGCCGGAAAAACGGTGATCAACGGGTATGTACTGGGGTATGACGAGGGTATGGAAGTCAAGGCGTCCTTCCGCTTCAACGACTGGCTGGGAGGCAGCCTGAGCGGAGAGGCTGTGAAAATACGTCAGGATGGGTCGTTCCATATTGAGGCCGACTTGCTGCTGCCCGGAGGAGCGGAACTGAATATCAATCAGGGAAAACTGAACCTGTTTCTGGTGCCGGGAAAGGAACTGACGGTATATGTGCATCTGCCCCGATTGAGCATGTCGGCATCGCGTCTGCTGAAAGAGGAATTCCGGGGAGTACGGAAGGCTTGGTTTGACGGGGCGGCTTCGGCCATCAACTCGGACCTTTCTCTGGGAACTTATCCGTTGAAGATGAGCGGATGGGATGAAGTGGAGAAGGCGGAAAGAAGAATGGAGGGCGATGAGGCTGTCGGAAATGCCTGCAAGACTTATCTTCAGGCCAATCAGCGTTTGAGTGCCTGGCTGGCTGCCGGAGCGGACGGTACGGAATGGTTGCCGGAGAATCCTTTGTGGCTTCGTTATGCGCAAGGCTATATGACTTATCTGAGCCGGATGGAGCGTGAGCAGGGACAGGCAGTGGATTGCTGGGAGGATATGAAGGTGGCCCGTGAGGTGTATCGGAAGATGCAGGAACAGCATACATTGGGCGCTGCCGACCGGAAAGAGTTGGGCAAGATAGCCAATCCGGAAATCGGAACCTATGTGAAGAACAGACTGCAAGACTTACAGGCAGTGGCCGAACAGGCGAAGGCTTCGGAAACGTATGTGATAGCCCGTCTGGATACCCTGGTGCAGGGAGCGGATATTTTGCCGGAGATTATTTCCGGACATAAGGGAAGAGCTATCCTGGTTGATTTCTGGGCTACGTGGTGCGGACCTTGCCGGAAGAGCATGAAGGCCATTGGCTGGCTGAAAAAGAAACTGGCGGGAATGGATGTGACGTATATTTATCTGACACCTCCTTCTTCCCCCGAGCGGGAGTGGCTGGCGGCAATTGCTGAGATGAATGGAATCCATTACCGGCTGACGCAGAGGCAGTGGGAGTATCTGTGCCGTTCGTACGGGATTACGGGGATACCGGGCTACCTGATCATCAGCTACGATGGTAAGTTGCAGGACCGTTATGTCGGTTTCCCGGGAGTGGATGTATTGCAGCGGGATTTGCTCCGGGCCATGGACTGACCGGCAGAAAAGGAAATATTTTTATCTTCATTAAGGAAAAATTTCAATAATACTTTGTAACTTTGTGTCACTATAACTAACAATTAATATTTTATATTATGGCAACACCTGAATTCAAGTATCAGCCAATGTTCGAACACGGACATGATACGACTGAATATTATTTGCTTACCAAGGACTATGTTTCTGTAAGCGAGTTTGAAGGAAAACCTATCCTGAAAATCGAAAAGGAAGGTTTGACAGCAATGGCGAATGCTGCTTTTCGTGATGTGTCTTTTATGCTGCGCCGTTCTCATAACGAACAGGTAGCTAAGATTCTGACCGACCCGGAAGCTAGCGATAACGATAAGTATGTGGCGCTGACTTTCTTACGCAATGCGGAAGTGGCTGCCAAGGGTGTTTTGCCTTTCTGTCAGGATACTGGTACGGCAATTATCCACGGTGAAAAAGGACAGCAGGTATGGACTGGATACTGTGACGAAGAAGCTCTTTCACTGGGTGTATACAAGACTTATACGGAAGAAAACCTGCGTTATTCTCAGAATGCTCCTCTTACCATGTATGAGGAAGTGAACACCCGTTGCAACTTGCCGGCTCAGATTGATATTGAGGCTACTCAGGGAATGGAATATGAATTCCTGTGCGTGACTAAGGGTGGTGGTTCTGCCAACAAGACTTATCTGTATCAGGAAACCAAGGCTATCCTGAATCCGGCTACTCTGGTTCCTTTCCTGGTTGAGAAAATGAAGACTCTGGGTACAGCTGCTTGTCCTCCTTACCACATTGCATTTGTAATCGGTGGTACATCGGCTGAAAAGAACCTGCTGACTGTGAAACTGGCTTCTACTCGTTTTTATGATAATCTGCCTACTACCGGAAATGAGTACGGACGTGCTTTCCGCGATGTAGAACTGGAAAAACAGGTGTTGGAAGAAGCACATCGTATCGGTCTCGGTGCTCAGTTCGGCGGTAAGTATTATGCACATGATGTACGCATCATCCGCTTGCCTCGTCACGGAGCTTCTTGTCCGGTAGGTCTGGGTGTTTCTTGCTCGGCAGACCGTAACATCCGTTGTAAGATCAATAAGGACGGTATCTGGATTGAAAAACTCGACTCTAATCCGGGTGAACTGATTCCGGAAGAATTGCGTCAGGCTGGTGAAGGCAATGCAGTACGCATCGACCTGAACCGTCCGATGTCGGAAATCCTGGCTGAACTGGATAAGTATCCGGTAGCTACCCGTCTGTCTTTGAACGGTACTATTATCGTAGGACGTGACATCGCTCATGCAAAACTGAAAGAACGTCTCGACCGCGGCGAAGATTTGCCTCAGTATATCAAGGATCATCCTATTTATTATGCTGGTCCGGCCAAGACTCCTACCGGTATGGCGTGCGGTTCTATGGGACCGACTACTGCCGGACGTATGGACCCGTATGTAGACCTGTTCCAGAGTCACGGTGGTTCTATGATCATGTTGGCGAAGGGTAACCGTAGCCAGGCGGTAACTGATGCTTGTAAGAAGCACGGTGGTTTCTACCTGGGATCTATCGGTGGTCCGGCTGCTATCCTGGCTCAGAACAACATCAAGAGCATTGAATGCGTAGAATATCCGGAATTGGGTATGGAAGCTATCTGGAAGATTGAAGTAGAAGATTTCCCTGCATTTATTCTGGTGGATAATAAGGGCAATGATTTCTTCAAGCAGATTAAGCCCCGTTGTGCAGGAAACTGTAAATAATTTTACGGATTTGAGCATTTGACATATTTATGAAAGGGGAGGGGAAGTCATTCTTTCTCCCCATAGGAATAACCTCTATCACTGTAGTTTGAGATAGGGGTTATTTTGTTTTTTTAGTATGTGTGCGTGAAAAAGATTTGAGCGGGTGTACTTTTTTCATTATTTTTGCGCTTGTTTTATAAGTAAGAATGAGCGATGAAAAGGGAATTTAAGTCATATCTGTTACTGGTCATCTGTGTGCTGACACAGGTGGTGGCTGTATTTCCCCATCATCATCATGCAGACAATCTTTGCTTGCAGTCCGACTGGGAGGTATTGTGTGCCGTACACGGTGAAAAGGACTCGTGTCCGCACGATACGCCGGCTGAGAATGCCGCTCACAATTGCTGTGGGGGCAGTTGCGCTACCAACCTTCAGTTTGCTTCTTCCGATAATCATTCGGAGGATGTCGGTCCCGATTATTCTTTTTATTCGATATTATATTCATTTCTGACTACTTGTCGCACGTGGATGCTTCCGGAAGTCTCTTCTTCTCAGGAAAAAGGGATTTATGTGGAACGTCTGTATGCCCGTAATGTGTTGCGGGCCAGTGGACTCCGTGCGCCTCCTTCTTTCTTCTTCTCTTTGTAATGACGGTCTGACACAGGTCTGTCAAGAGGTATGATGCAACCCGTTTGCACGGGGAGGCATGTATCTTTGTGTGTGAATTCAGAAGATAACTGTTTTAATTTTACTATTATATATTTATTGCCATGAAATATAATTTTTGGATGGGGATCTGTGCACTGGGGCTCTTTATGGGAAGTTGTTCCGGCCACGGACATGAGGGTCATAACCACGAGGAACATGAAGCGGCGCTTCATCAGGAAGAGGGTCATGAAGGTCATAATCACGAGGAACATGAGGCAGCGCTTCATCAGGAAGAAAGTCATGAAGGACATTCGGGAGAAATTGTTCTTACTGCCGAAAAGGCCAAGGCTGCAGGAGTAGAGGTCATGAAAATCGAGCCGGGCACATTCCGGCAGGTCATCCCTGCCAGCGGCCAGTTGCTTTCGGCCCAGGGAGATGAGGTGACGGTGGTGGCCAGTGTGTCGGGGGTGGTTTCTTTTGCCCGTACACTGACTGAAGGTAGTCAGGTGGCGGAGCATGCGACTTTGCTGACTGTCTCTGCCGATAATCTGCAGGATGGAGATCCTGTTAAGCGTGCCCGGATTGCGTATGAAACCGCCAAGGCCGAATATGAACGGGCTGCCAAACTGGTGGACAAACAGATTGTATCGCAGAAAGATTTCAATCAGTTGAGAGAAAATTATGAAAACGCCAGAATCGCTTACGAAGCTTTGTCGCCCGGCAAGAACGGACGGGGAGTGGCTGTCGTTTCACCGGTAGGAGGATATGTCAAGGCTTGTCTGGTAAAAGAAGGAGATTATGTGACTGTAGGACAGTCGCTGCTGAGTGTAACCCGTTCCCGTCGTCTGCAGCTTCGTGCGGATGTATCTGAACGCTTTTATCCGAATCTCCGCTCGGTGGTTTCGGCTAATTTCCGGACAAATTATGGAGACCGGACTTATCGACTGGAGGACTTGAATGGTCGTTTGCTGTCGTATGGACGTACTTCAGGAAATTCTTCTCTCTATATTCCGGTGACTTTCGAACTGGATAACCGGGGTGACTTGCTTCCGGGGGCATTCGCCGAAATATTCCTGTTGGGTGAAGAACGGAACGGAGTAATCTCGCTTCCGGTCAGTGCGCTGACCGAAGAACAGGGTACCTATTTTGTGTATCAGAAACTGGATGCGGACTGCTACCAGAAGGTTGAGGTACGGATCGGTGCATCCAACGGAGGCCGCGTAGAGGTGCTTTCCGGTCTGAAAGGAGGAGAAGAAATCGTAGTTCAGGGGGCTATTCATGTAAAACTGGCTTCTGCGGCCAATGCCATTCCGGGACATACACATAATCATTGAGAAAAAGTATACGGACTATGCTGAATAAAATTATACACTTTTCGTTACAGAACCGTCTGCTGGTTCTAGTAGCTTCGATTTTGTTGCTGGTGGGAGGTACCTATACTGCTTTTCATACAGAGGTGGATGTGTTTCCCGACTTGAATGCGCCTACGGTGGTGGTGATGACAGAGGCCCGGGGAATGGCTGCCGAAGAGGTAGAGCAGATTGTGACTTTCCCGATTGAGACTGCGGTCAACGGGGCTACGGGAGTACGTCGTGTGCGTTCTTCTTCTACCAACGGTTTTTCGGTGGTATGGGTGGAATTTAATTGGGATACGGATATTTATCTGGCCCGTCAGATTGTATCGGAGAAGCTGGCTGCTGCTGCAGAGGGGCTTCCTGACTACGTAGGAAAGCCGACTTTAGGACCTCAGTCTTCTATCCTGGGGGAATTGCTGATTGTGGGACTGACTGCCGACAGTACTTCCATGCTCGACTTGCGTACGCTGGCCGACTGGACCATCCGGCCGCGCCTTCTCTCTACCGGAGGTGTGGCGCAGGTGGCTGTGTTGGGCGGCGATATCAAGGAATATCAGATCTTGCTGCACCCTGAGCGGATGATGCATTACGGGGTGACGCTGGGAGAGGTGATGGAGGCTACCCGTAACATGAACCAGAACACCAACGGTGGGGTGATTTATGAATATGGAAACGAATACATTGTCAGAGGAGTGCTTTCTACCGAGGATGTGAACAAGATGGCACGTTCGGTAGTGAAGACAGTCAACGGTACTCCGGTCATGCTGGAAGATGTGGCCGATGTCAGAATCGGGGCACAGCAGCCGAAACTGGGACTGGCTTCTGAAAAGGGAAAGCCGGCCGTATTGGTTACGGTGACCAAGCAGCCCAATACCGGAACCATTGAACTGACAGAGAAACTGGAGGCGGCACTGGCTGATTTGCAGAAGAACCTGCCGGCCGATGTCAAGATTTCGACAGATATTTTCCGGCAGTCGCGTTTTATCGAGAGTGCCATCAGTAACGTACAGAGTTCCTTGTATGAAGGAGCGATTTTTGTAGTGATCGTATTGTTCCTCTTCCTTGCCAATGTACGTACTACGGTGATTTCTCTGGTTACCCTGCCTTTGTCGCTGGTGGTGGCCATTCTGGTGCTTCATTACATGGGGCTGAGCATCAATACCATGAGTCTGGGAGGTATGGCCATTGCCATCGGTTCACTGGTGGATGATGCCATCGTAGACGTAGAAAACGTATGGAAACATTTGCGGCAGAACCGGATGCTTCCGGTGGAGCAGCGGCTTCCGGTGCGTGAAGTGGTCTTTCAGGCTTCGCGTGAGGTACGTATGCCGATTCTGAACTCTACGCTGATCATTGTGGTCAGCTTCGTGCCTTTGTTCTTCCTGAGTGGCATGGAAGGCCGTATGCTGGTGCCGCTGGGCATTGCATTTATCGTGGCCCTCTTTGCTTCTACGCTGGTAGCCCTGACGCTGACACCGGTACTTTGCAGTTACCTGCTCGGACGGAACGTAAAAGAAAACGGGTTGCCTAAAGAAGCGTTCCTGGCCGTTTGGCTCCGAAAGTATTACGAACGCGGACTGCTGTGGGCACTGGATCATAAGAAGACGGTACTGGGATGCACCGGTGTGCTGCTGGTGATGGCACTGGGCGTATTCTTTACCCTGGGACACAGTTTCCTGCCTCCTTTTAATGAGGGCTCTTTTACCATAAATGTCAGTTCCATGCCGGGAATCTCTCTGGAGGAGTCGGACAAAATCGGCCGTCAGGCAGAAGAACTGCTGCTTTCTATTCCGGAGATTAAAACGGTGGCCCGGAAAACCGGACGTGCCGAACTGGATGAGCATGCGCTGGGCGTGAATGTTTCTGAGATTGAGGCTCCTTTTGAACTGGACGGTCGTTCGCATGCGGAACTGTTGGATGAGGTCCGTCGCAAACTTTCGGTCATTACCGGAGCCAATATTGAAATCGGACAGCCCATCAGTCACCGTATTGATGCGATGCTGAGTGGTACTCAGGCCAGTATTGCCATCAAACTTTTCGGAGATGATCTGAACCGCATGTTCATGATCGGCAACCAGATAAAGGCTGCTGTGGCGGATGTGGAGGGAATTGCCGATTTGAATGTGGAGCAGCAGATTGAACGTCCCGAACTGAAGATTGTTCCCCGCAGAGAGTTACTGGCACGATATGGCATTACCTTGCCTCAGTTCAACGAGTTTGTTACGGTGAATATGGCGGGTGAAGTGGTCTCACAGGTGTATGAAAAGGGAAAATCATTCAATCTGGTGGTGCGTGCTTCGGAAGGAAACCGCAATTCGATGGAACGTATCCGCAACCTGATGATTGACGATGCCCTGGGACGCAAGATTCCGCTGACGTACGTGGCCGATGTGGTATCTTCTACCGGACCGAATACGATCAACCGCGAGAATGTAAAGCGTAAGATTGTGATTTCGGCGAATACGAGCGGACGCGACTTGCGCAGTGTGGTGAATGACATTCAGGAACGTGTGGAAAAGGAAGTCAGCCTTCCGGAAGGTTATCACGTGGAATATGGAGGACAGTTCGAAAGTGAACAGGCCGCCAGTCGTGTACTGCTGCTTGCTTCGCTGATGAGTATCGTCGTGATTTTCCTGCTGCTTTACATGCAGTTCAAGAATGCGGCCCAGAGTGGAGTAATTTTGCTGAACCTGCCCCTGGCGTTGATCGGAGGAGTCTTTGCCTTGTGGCTGACCATCGATGAGGTGAGTATCCCTGCCATTATCGGATTTATTTCGTTGTTCGGTATTGCTACCCGAAACGGAATGCTGCTGATCAGTCATTATAATCTGTTGCGTGAACAGGAGCATATGGAGCTCCGTGAGAGTATCGTGCACGGCTCGCTCGACCGTCTGAACCCGATTCTGATGACTGCCCTTTCTTCTGCGCTGGCACTGATTCCGCTGGCCTTGCGCGGAGACTTGTCGGGTAATGAAATCCAGAGTCCGATGGCCAAGGTGATTTTGGGAGGACTGCTGACGTCAACCTTCCTGAACGGTTTCATCGTACCGATTGTGTATGAACTGATGAATCGTACTCCCAGGGCAAATAAAGGATGAGGTTGTTGATAGAGGTTGTGTATAAATGAATTAAACTGCTTGTTATGAAAAAGAAATGCATCATGGCGATGGTATGCCTGGCCTGTTCGGCAGGTATGCAGGCCCAGAATAATATAGAAGAGATACTCCGTTCGGTGGAGCAGCACAATAAGGAACTTCAGGCACAGCAGCAGCTGACTGAGGCAGCCCGCATGGAGGTGAATCTGCAGAACAGCCTGGAAGGTCCTTCAGTCTCTTACAGTCCGTTCTTTTCCAAAGACGTGAGCGGGGTAGTCAGTTCCGAACTGGTGGTGAGCCAGGGATTCGACTTTCCTACACTGTATGCAGCCCGCAGCAAGGCTGGTAAGCTGCAGCACAGTGCATTGAATCATCAGCAGGAGGAGGTGAGACGCACCGTCCTGCTGAATGCGAAAAACCTCTGTCTGGACTTGATTTTCCTGAACAAGAAGCAGGCACTGCTGAGTGAGCGCGGAAAGAATGCCGACGAACTGCTGGCTTTGTTTCAGAAACGCCTGGAAGAAGGAGATGCCGGTGTCCTGGAAGTCAACAAAATCAAGATGGAACGGATGAATGTGCGGACGGAAGTGGCACAGAATGAGGTAGCTCACCGGACAGCCCTGCAGAGCTTGTTGGCTTTGAACGGGAATATGCCTTTGGAATTTGCCTTGAAGGATTATCCTGCTGTGGCACCTGTCACCGATTACAATGCGGTATACGATGAGGTAATGGCCGGCGATGCGGTTTTGCTGGCAGCCGATGCCGCTGCACAGTCGGCAGCGAAGAACGTGAGCGTCAACCGTCAGAACTGGTTGCCGAAACTGGAGGTCGGCTATCGTCGGAATACGTCGCTGGGAGAGAAAAGCAACGGTTTCCTGATCGGGGGAAGTCTCCCGCTCTTCAACGGACGGAAAAAAGTGAAAATCGCCAAGGCTCAGGCGGTCGGCGCACAGTACCAGCTGGACAATGTCCGTCTGCAGGCAGAGGCACAGGTACAGAGCCGCTTCAACGAAGTGCAGCAGTTGCAGAAAACCCTGCAGACATACGATGTGCCGCTGATGTACGAGACCTTGGGATTGTTGAAGGAAGCGGTCAAGGCCGGACAGCTTTCCGTGATTGAGTATTACACGGAGGCCGATGCCGTATACCGTAACCTGCAGGCATATATGGAGGTCGAGAACCAGTATCAGAAACTGATAGCCGCTCTCTACAAGCACCGCCTGTAAGACAGCAATACGGTTGATTATCCTACGGAGAAACGGTGGACAATGCCGAAAGCCACCGATTCTCCGTATTTTTTTACCAAGAGATTCTGAAGAATTTTCTACTTTTGCAGAGAAACTGAAAATTAAAGGAAAATGCCATTAAACTTACCCGATAAATTACCCGCTATCGATTTACTGAAAGAAGAGAATATATTCGTAATCGACAGCTCTCGTGCGACCACTCAGGATATCCGTCCGCTCCGGATCGTCATCCTGAATCTGATGCCCATCAAGGTGACTACCGAGACCGACCTGATCCGGTTGTTGTCGAACTCACCGCTTCAGATTGAGGTTTGCTTCATGAAACTGAAAAGTCATACTTCCAAGAATACGCCGATTGAGCACATGAAGGCATTCTATCACGACTTCGATGTGCTTCGCGACCAGAAGTTCGATGGAATGATCATTACCGGAGCTCCCGTGGAGCACCTGGATTTCGAGGAAGTGAACTACTGGACGGAAATTCAGGAAATCTTTGACTGGACCCGTACGCACGTGACATCGACTTTCTACATTTGCTGGGCTGCACAGGCGGGCTTGTATCATCATTATGGAATTCCCAAATATCCGCTCGAAAAGAAGATGTTCGGTATTTTTGAACATCAGATCTGCGAGGGATTCAAGCAATTGCCCATTTTCCGCGGATTCGATGATACTTTCTTTGTGCCTCACAGCCGCCATACGGAGGTGAGACGCAGCGATATCGACCGTTGTCCGGAACTGCAGATTATCTCGGAATCGGCAGAGTCGGGGGTACACATGGTGATGGCACGGGGCGGACGTGAGTTCTTTGTGACCGGCCATTCGGAGTATTCACCTTATACGCTGGATACGGAATACCGGCGCGACCTGGGCAAGGGACTCCCGATTGAGATTCCCCGGAATTATTACCGGAACAATGATCCGGAACAGGGACCGCTGGTACGCTGGCGCAGTGTGGCCAACCTGCTGTTTGCCAACTGGCTGAATTATTATGTATATCAAGAAACTCCATACGACATCAACGAAATCAAGTAATCAAGTCATGCTGAAACAACGTCCTATTGAACTGCTGGCGCCGGCCAAGAACCTGGAATGTGGAATCGAGGCGGTAAACCACGGAGCCGATGCCATTTATATTGGAGCCCCGCGTTTCGGGGCGCGTGCTGCTGCCGGAAACTCTCTGGAGGATATTGCGGAACTGGTGCGCTATGCACATATTTATAATGTACGCATTTATGTGACGGTCAACACCATTTTGCGTGACGAGGAATTGTCGGAAACGGAAGCCATGATATGGGACTTGTATCGGGTGGGGGTGGATGCGCTGATTGTGCAGGATATGGGAATTACCCGCTTGAACCTGCCGCCTATTCCCTTGCATGCCAGTACGCAGATGGACAACCGTACTCCTCAGAAAGTGAAGTTCCTGGCAGAAGCCGGTTTCCGGCAGGTGGTGCTGGCCCGTGAACTGACGCTGGATGAGATTGCGCGCATTCATTCGGCCTGTCCGGATACGCCGCTGGAGGTCTTCGTACACGGGGCACTGTGTGTAAGCTACAGCGGACAGTGCTATGTGAGTCAGGCTTGTTACGGACGCAGTGCCAACCGGGGAGAATGTGCGCAGTTCTGCCGTCTGGGCTTCGACCTGGTCGATGCCGACGGTAAGGTGATAGCCCGCAACAAGCATCTGCTGTCGCTGAAAGACATGAATCAGAGTGAGAACCTGGAGGCCTTGCTCGATGCCGGTGCGTCTTCCCTGAAGATTGAGGGACGTCTCAAGGATGTGTCTTATGTGAAGAATGTAACGGCGTATTACCGTCAGAAGCTGGATGCGATACTGAAGCGGCGGAAAGAATACTGCCGGGCTTCTTCCGGTAGGGTACACCTGGCTTTCCGGCCTCAGTTGGACAAGAGTTTCAGCCGCGGATTCACCGACTATTTTGTACACGGACGCAATCCGGGTATCTTTTCTTTCGATACTCCGAAGTCTTTGGGTGAGGAAGTGGGTACGGTAAAGGAAGTGCGTGGCAACTGGCTGACGGTTGCGGGGGTAAAACCTTTCAGCAACGGTGACGGACTCTGCTACATGGACGAGCAGGGCAAACTGCACGGCTTCCGTGTAAACCGTGTGGAAAACAACCGTCTTTTTCCGCAGGAGATGCCTCGTATCAAACCGAAAACGAAGTTGTACCGCAATTTCGACCAGGAGTTTGAGCGGACCATGCAGAAGAAGTCGGCCGAACGGAAAATCGCCGTATGGATACGGCTGTCGGAGAATGCTTTCGGCTTTACACTGAGTCTGACCGATGAAGATGATTGCAGTGTCAGTGTCTCGTTGCCGAGAGAAAAGGAACTGGCGCGTACACCGCAGGTTGAGAATCTGAAAAATCAGTTGGGCAAACTGGGAAATACTCCGTTTGAGGCAGAGGAAATCACTGTCGACTGGAGTGAGAACTGGTTCATTCCGGCTTCCGAACTTTCGGAACTCCGCCGTAAGGCTGTCGACAAACTTCTGTCGGCCCGGAAAATCGGTTACCGGAACGAAATCTGCCGCCTGAAAGAGACTGCCCATCCGTTCCCGGCACAGGAACTTACTTACCTGGGAAATGTCATGAATGCCCAGGCTGCTGCGTTCTACCGTTCGCACGGCGTAAGAAAAGTGGCTCCTGCGTTTGAAAAGGAAGCTCCGGAAAAGGCGGTGCTGATGTTCTGCAAGCATTGCATCCGTTACAGCATGGGCTGGTGTCCGGTGCATCATAAAGTCCGTTCACCTTACCGTGAACCGTATTGTCTGGTCAGCTCCGACGGACGCCGTTTCCGGTTGCAGTTCGACTGTAAACAGTGTCAGATGAAAGTATATGCCGATGAGTAGACTTTTTCAGATAGGGTTTCTGTGGATAGGGCTGCTGCTCTTCCTGGCATGCTCTTCGGAGCAGGGAAGGCAGGCTTCCGGTGAGTTCGCCTGTGCGGATTCGCTGTGCGGCGATGTGTCCCGGCCTTATTCCTTCAATACCAATCTGATTGTCCTCTCCGATACGCTCTGGCTGCACCAGTTGCCTTTCCGGGATTCGCTGCCGGTGTTTGCCGGTAATGAACTGGTGGTAGCCGAGTTCAGCAATCCGGTTGCCGACAGCATGCAGGTACCCTGGGTGAAGGTGGCCCGCGACCAGGATACCATGGGATGGGTAAAGGAACCGGAACTGTTGAGGCAGGTGGTGCCTGTCGACCCGATTTCGCGCTGCATCCATTGGTTCAGCAGGGCGCATACCCTTCCGTTTTTCCTGATTCTGGCTGTCTTTTTTGTCTGGTACATGTACCGTACGGCACGTAAGAAGCAGATAAAACTCTTGGGAATTAACGATATCGACAGTATTTTCCCGGTCCTGCTGTCGGTGCTCTTCACTACTGCGGCCGTACTCTATAATACCATACAGCATTACATGCCGCACACCTGGGAATTTTATTATTATCATCCTACCCTGAATCCGTTTGAACTGCCTTTTGTGCTGGGAGGCTTTATCACCTGTATCTGGCTGATTCTGCTGGTAGGCATTGCCATGCTTGATGATCTTTTTCATCAGACAACGGCTGTCCTGGGATTGTTTTACCTCCTCGGACTGAGTTCCTGCTGCATCTTCCTGTATATCATTTTCACATCCGTATGGGTCGTGCTGGCCTGGATCGGATGGGCAGTACAGGTCTGGATGGCCTGGCGCTATCTTCGCAGTGCCTCTGCCAACTATCCGTATGCCTGTGGCAACTGCGGGGCAAAGATGCGGGTAAAAGGTATCTGCCCCCATTGCGGGGCAGTGAACCGTTGAGGCTTACAGCTTGCTCATAAACCGTTCCCGGTCTACGATGTAGCGGATATGGGTTCCTTCTCCGATTTTTCCCTTGCTGTCACTGGCAGTGACGCTGAACGAGAGTTTCCTGCCTTCCACCTCCTCCAGTACGGCAGTGGCCGTAACGGTTTCTCCGATGCCCGAAGGCTTGGTGTGTACTATCTGGATGGAGGCGCCAACGGTAGAGCTTCCTTCTTCCAACTGGTCTTTTACGGCATTCATGGCCGCATTTTCCATCAATGCCACCATTGCCGGGGTGGCGAACACAGGCAGGTCTCCCGAACCCATCGTCAGTGCGGTATTTTCCGGAGTCACCTGAGTCGTACTGGTATATGTAAGTCCTTTTTCCATATAAATGATTAATTGAATATAAATGATTGATTACGCATTGCTGGTCTCATTGGCCGGTTGAAAATCCTTTCCGGACGGACGCTGGAAGACCCTCAGGCCGAATTCAGGAAGCATGGCAATGAAGTGGTCGAAGATTTCTCCCTGCAGGCTTTCGTATTTGATCCACTCCGTTGTATCCGAGAAGCAGTACACCTCCAGCGGAAGCCCTTCCGGAGTCGGCTGCATCTGTCTCACCATAATCATGAGTTCTTTATGTACTTTCGGGTGCTGCTTCAGGTAGTTTTGCAGGTAGTCACGGAATACCCTCAGATTGACTGGCGGTTGTGCCTGGGCAGCTTCTTCCGGTGTCAGCCATCCTTTCTCCACAAAATGTTTCTTTTCCTCTTCCGTGCAGAAATGTACCGAAGTCATGTCGATATACAGGGAACGCTTGATGCGCCGTCCACCGGTCTCCCGCATTCCCCTCCAGTTCTGGAACGAATCGCTGACTAGGGCATAGGGAGGGATGGTAGTGATGGTCTTGTCGAAGTTCCGGACCTTTACCGTAGTCAGCGAGACTTCCAGCACGTCTCCGTCGGCTCCGTATTTGGGCATCGTAATCCAGTCGCCCGGACGCAGCATGTCATTGGCTGAGAGTTGCACTCCGGCTACCAGTCCCAGGATACTGTCCTTGAAAATCAACATCAGTACGGCTGCCGAGGCTCCCAGACCGGCCAGGATGGTGGTGGCATCCTGATTGATCAGTACACTGATAATGATGATGATGCCCACTCCGATGGCAATCAGGTTGATCATCTGGTAGATTCCTTTCAGCGGACGGTTGCGCAGGCGTTCGTGTTCATTCGAAATCTCGTACAGCGAGTTCAGGAACTGGTTGATCAGCATCAGTCCGGCTACGATGATGTAGATTACACAACCCTTCTGCAGTACATTGAGCAGGTACTCCATGTCGCGGAAGGCAAAGGGCATCAGTATGTGCAGTACGATGGGCGGTATTAGCCGGCAGAAAGCCTTGAGCATCCGGTCGTTGAACAGATAGTCGTCCCAGGTGGCCTTGGTCTGTTCCGTAATCTTTCTGATGACCGGCATGATCAGGTGGCGGAACAGCTTGGTGGCCAGATAAGCTATCAGGAGAATACCAATGATGATTGTGATGCGGGTGCTCCAGCTGAGGTTTTCCTTTTGGATTCCCAGCAGGGTCAGTATCTGTGCAATTTCTTCATTTACTTCGTTCATGGTTCTGTGAATTACTTTATATTTTCGTGATGCACAAAGATACACATGTTTTTGAAATCTGCCCGTTCCGCTTCGTTAAACAAACGGAAACTTTTTCTGCCAGACTCATTTCAAACTGTGGCCGTATAAGGGATGGAAATAAAAAACTGATGCACATTTTCACATCTTCCGTGCATTTTCTTGTTATATCTTTTTGCAGAACAAATGCTTTCACTAAATTTGCCGTCAGATAATTACTAATACCAAAATATAGATCTAATGAGTTTGAAAATTGTAGTATTGGCAAAACAGGTTCCCGATACTCGTTGCGTTGGGAAAGATGCCATGAATGCCGACGGTACTATCAACCGTGCGGCTCTTCCGGCCATTTTTAATCCGGAAGACTTGAATGCCTTGGAACAGGCACTCAGACTGAAAGACACACATCCGGGGTCTACCGTTACTATTCTGACAATGGGTCCGGGCCGTGCCGCAGAAGTGATTCGTGAAGGATTATATAGAGGTGCTGACAACGGTTATCTGCTGACTGACCGTGCGTTTGCTGGTGCTGATACACTGGCTACCTCGTATGCTTTGGCTACGGCTATCCGTAAGATCGGTGAATATGACATCATCATCGGTGGCCGTCAGGCAATCGACGGTGATACCGCACAGGTAGGACCGCAGGTGGCAGAAAAACTGGGATTGCCTCAGGTTACTTACGTAGAGGAAATCCAGGAAGTGAGAGAAAATTATATCCGTGTAAAACGTCATATCGACGGTGGTGTGGAAACCGTGGAAGGCCCGCTTCCGATTGTGCTGACTGTCAACGGCAGTGCGGCTCCTTGCCGTCCGCGCAATGCCAAACTGGTACAGAAATACAAACGTGCACTGGGCGCTCAGGAAAAAGCAGCGCTTACCAAAGACGGGGCTGCACTTCCGTATGCAGAGTTGTACGAAAGCCGTCCTTATCTGAACATTGTGGAATGGAGCGTGGCCGATGTAAATGGTGATACGAAACAATGCGGTCTGTCGGGCTCACCGACAAAGGTGAAGAAGATTGAAAACATCATCTTCCAGGCAAAGGAAAGCAAGACCATTACCGGCAGCGATGCAGATGTAGAGAATTTGATTGTTGAACTGTTGGCTAACCATACTATCGGATAAAGACTATGAATAACGTATTTGTATATTGTGAGATGGAAGGTGCCCATGTGGCCGATGTCAGTCTCGAACTTCTTACCAAGGGCCGTAAGTTAGCCACAGAACTGGGTTGCCAGCTGGAAGCCATCTGTGCCGGCTCTGCACTTACTGATGTAGAAAAACAAGTATTGCCTTACGGGGTTGACCGTGTGCATGTGTTCGATGCTCCGGGCTTGTTCCCTTATACTTCATTGCCTCATACTTCTATTCTGGTGAATCTCTTCAAGGAAGAAAAACCGCAGATCTGTCTGATGGGTGCTACCGTTATCGGCCGCGACCTCGGTCCGCGTGTATCTTCTGCACTGACCAGCGGTCTGACTGCCGACTGTACTCAGCTGGAAATCGGTAACCACGAAGACAAGAAGAACGGGGTGACTTATGAAAACCTGTTGTATCAGATCCGTCCGGCTTTCGGCGGAAACATCGTGGCTACCATCATCAATCCGGAACACCGTCCTCAGATGGCTACCGTACGTGAAGGTGTGATGAAGAAAGAAATCATTGATACTAATTATCAGGGCGAGGTGATCCGTCACGACGTGGCTAAGTTTGTTCCTGAAACCGACTATGTGGTAAAGGTAATCGACCGCCATGTGGAAAAGGCTAAACACAACCTGAAGGGTGCTCCTATCGTCATCGCCGGTGGTTACGGTATGGGCAGCAAGGAAGGCTTTGACATGCTGTTCGAACTGGCTAAGGAACTGCACGCCGAAGTAGGTGCCAGCCGTGCGGCTGTGGATGCCGGTTTCTGCGAACACGACCGTCAGATCGGACAGACAGGTGTAACGGTTCATCCTAAACTGTACATTGCTTGTGGTATTTCCGGACAGATCCAGCACATTGCCGGTATGCAGGATGCAGGTATCATCATCTCGGTCAACAACGACCCGAATGCCCCTATCAATACGATAGCCGACTATGTAATCAACGGAACCGTGGAAGAAGTGATTCCGAAAATGATTAAGTATTATAAGAAGAATAGTAAATAATAATTTTAGGCTAAGTATGGGATGTAGATTTTTGCTAGGGTTTCTGTTAATGCCATTTCTGCCTGTACCTTCTTTCTCACAAGATACTATTTATCTTGATAAGAAAGACAGATGGCTGGATGGTAAAGAGAATGCTTTTAGATATTGCGTTCAGACAGAATTGTCAAAAGAGAATATAGAAGTAAAAATCTATAATCTTGGAGACACACTATTATATCTACATCATTTCTCCGAATTCGTAGATAACCCCAAACGGCGCGTGCTGAATGGGAAATCTATTGTTTATTATGCCGATGGACAACCATCTGATACATATACTAATGTCAAGGGAAAAAAAGAAGGAGAATACTGCCGGTTTTATAAGGATGGCAAATTGAAGTATCGCTGCCATTTTATAAAGGATAAACGGGAAGGCCTTGTTGAAATGTATTACCCTGATGGTACGTTATGGCGTACAGAAGAATTTAAAAAGGGTGTTTCTCAAGGCGGTCATGTATACGATAAAGAAGGAAAAGAGATTGATTTTTATCCTTCGGAACGTATGGCGGTTTTTCCAGGTGGTTCAGATGCATTGTTGTCTTTTATGAAGGAACATATACGTTATCCGGAAGAAGCTGCCAGTCAACATATAGAAGGCAGAGTAATTGTGCAACTGGTGTTTGACAAAGGTGGACGGATAAAGGGTTATAATGTTCTTCCTGAAAGTGTGGACAATTATTATCTAAGGGCAGAAGCGATACGTTTTGTTGAGGAAGACTTGATGAAAATCGAATGGGAGCCTGCTGTGCGATTTGGAGAATTCATAAGGATACGTTATACAGTACCTGTTACATTTAAATTACAAGCCCGAAAAGCCTTAAAATAAAAAATATAAGATTATGTCAAACTTTTATACAGAACATCCGGAACTCAAGTTTCACTTGAACAATCCGTTGATGGAGCGTATCTGTCAGTTGAAAGAACGCGACTATAGAGATAAAGACGAATTCGATTACGCACCGCAGGATTATGCCGATGCCATCGATTCTTACGATAAAGTACTGGAAATTACCGGTGAGATTACCGGTGAAATCATCGCTGCCAATGCAGAAGGTGTAGACGAAGAAGGTCCTCACTGTGCCAACGGACGTGTGGAATATGCTTCGGGTACTAAGGCTAACCTGGATGCAATGGTGAAGGCCGGTCTGAACGGTATGACGATGCCGCGCCGTTTCGGTGGTCTGAACTTCCCGATTACTCCGTATACCATGTGTGCCGAAATCGTGGCTGCTGCGGATGCCGGTTTTGGTAACATCTGGTCACTGCAGGACTGTATCGAAACCCTGTATGAGTTCGGTAATGAGGACCAGCACAGCCGATTCATCCCTCGTATCTGTGCCGGTGAAACCATGTCTATGGACTTGACAGAACCGGATGCAGGTTCCGACTTGCAGAGTGTGATGCTGAAGGCTACTTACGATGAGGCAAACAACTGCTGGCGCCTGAACGGTGTGAAGCGTTTCATCACCAACGGTGACGCTCACCTGCACCTGGTACTGGCCCGTTCGGAAGAGGGTACACACGACGGCCGTGGCTTGTCAATGTTTATCTATGACAAGAACGACGGCGGAGTGGATGTACGCCGTATCGAGAACAAACTGGGTATCCACGGTTCTCCTACTTGTGAACTGGTGTACAAGAATGCGAAGGCTGAATTGTGCGGCGAACGCAAGTTGGGATTGATCAAATACGTGATGGCATTGATGAACGGTGCCCGTCTGGGTATTGCAGCTCAGTCAGTAGGTCTGAGCCAGGCTGCATACAATGAGGCTTTGGCTTATGCGAAAGACCGTAAGCAGTTCGGCAAAGCCATTATCGAATTCCCGGCAGTATACGATATGCTGTCTACCATCAAGGCAAAACTGGATGCCGGCCGTGCCCTGCTGTACCAGACTGCCCGTTATGTAGATATCTACAAGGCTTTGGATGACATTGCCCGCGAACGCAAACTGACTCCGGAAGAACGCCAGGAACAGAAGCGCTATGCCAAACTGGCCGACAGCTTTACTCCGCTGGCAAAGGGTATGAACTCTGAATATGCCAACCAGAATGCATACGACTGTATTCAGGTTCACGGAGGTTCCGGCTTCATGATGGAATATGCCTGCCAGCGCATTTACCGCGATGCCCGTATCACCAGCATTTACGAAGGTACTACTCAGCTGCAGACCGTTGCGGCTATCCGTTATGTGACCAACGGAGCTTATGCGGCTACTTTGCATGAATACGAAATGGTTCCGTGCGCTCCTGAATACGAAGGATACATGGACCGTATCAAGAACATGACACGTAAGTTTGAGGCTTGCACCAATGCAGTCAAGGAAGCACAGAACCAGGAACTGCTGGATCTGGTAGCCCGTCGTCTGTACGAAATGGCTGCAGTCTGCGTAATGAGCCATCTGCTCTTGCAGGATGCTACCAAGGCTCCGGAAATGTTCGGTAAGTCACTGAACGTATATGTGAACTATGCAGAGGCTGAAATTGAAAAGCATTTCAACTTCATCCGCAAGTTCCAGGCCGAAGAATTGGAAAGCTACCGTAAATAATCATCCGTAAGGAAACGGTGCTGTCTGCACCTTGATCATAGCGTCTCCCTGAAGGTTTTCCCGAATCTTCAGGGAGATTTTTTTGTAGGTATATTCCCGTTTCTGTTTGTAAATAAAAATATACAGAAATAAAATTGCTGTAATAGTTTCAAATTATTCTCATTTAGCCTTCCTCATAAATTCTTTGGTACAGAATACGGGGATAAGCGGATTGTGGCATTGCGTGCCAACCCGTAATTTTGCAGTGAAAAATCTGCCTGAGAAAGGCGGAAAGTAATTAAAAAAAGATAACACATATGCGTATGAGAAAATTTCTATTACATGTGAAGAATGGCTTTTTCATGATAGCCATGTTTTTTGCGCTTGCAGGCGGACTGTCGCTCGCATCGTGCAGCGGAGACACTCCGGGCAATGAAGATGACGGAGAACTGACGGATGGAACCGGAGGTGGTGGCGGAGACGAAGGGGGAGATACTCAGGAACCTCCGTATTACAGTCCGGATATCTTTGTGGGAGTCTGGATATTGTATCAGGATTCGGATAACCAGGGAAATGTCACGATATACGATGATCCGGATATGGAATACAGCATGATGTTTGAAAGTGACAAGAAGCATGGAAGCTATCGTATTTTCTGGTCGGGAACCCCAATCATTGAGGACTTTAAATGGAGCATGGGACCGGGCAAGAAAATGCATATCGTCGAGTTGTCAGGCGGCGAGTACGATTGGGATGTGTTCATGGAACCCGGCAATACCTGCATGACGCTGAGCAAGTATACGGGCGACTATTATGAAGCACATATTTATTATAAAAAAGGATATTTGCCCTGATTTTCTCGCTTTGTCCATGAACATGGACTGGAGAATGCTGCAATGTCTCCAGCCGGTGTCGGTTTCCCGGAGATGAGGCTTGAGCCTATTGTATGTCGGGCTTGCAGCGATTTCCGGATGAAACTTTCTTTACTGATTATTCATAGTGCCGTATCTGCCTTTGTGAAAAGGGATACGGCATTTTTTCTGAGAATGTTTCCTTACGGATGTTTCAGAACATACGGCGGACTGGCGGGAGGAATCATTCCAGCAGGTGGCGGAACCTCTTTCTCAGCCACCAGTTGAATCCGGCCAGTATCGGTAAGGTACCCAGCATGGGGAGGTAAAATCCCCACTCTCTGGAAAATGTCAGTTGTCCGGCCAGTCTGTGAATGAAGGCCAGTAGCGGTTCGCTGTACCACCAGTACAGTCCTCCCAGGCATCCGGTTGCCATGAACAGGGTAGTGCAGACCATGAGTACAAACAACTGTCGTTCCCGCTGTTTTTCCTTTCTGAGCCGTTCCTGCTCCAGCCGTTGCAGCATGCGGTAGGTGAAATTGCTGGCAAGCCTCACCGGCTTTTCGCTTTTCAGCGCCTGTCTGATTCCTTTATCTTCCCATTTTCCGTTGTCGTTCATCTGTCGTCGTTTTGAAGGAGTACATAGAGTTTCTTGCGTATCCGGAACAGCTTGATTTTTACGTTACTTTCCGACAGGTTCAAGATCTGTCCGATTTCACTCACCGGCCGTTCCTCTTCGTAATAGAGTGTGACGAGGGCCCTTTCTTCGGCAGTCAACCGTGTCAGCGCCTGTTGGAGCCGCTGGATCTGTGCTTCCGAGTCGTCATTGAGTTCCTCATCTATCCGGGTATCCGAGAGATTTTCCCACTGCCTCTCATCCAGTGCCAGCACTTCCTCCTGGCGGTTCCGCCGCAGGAAAGAAAGGGCCGTATTATAGGCGATGCGGTAAATCCACGTAGCAAAACTGCTTTGCTGGCCGAACGATCCCAGGTGTTCAAAAGCCTTCATGAAGGTATCCTGTGTCAGTTCTTCGGCATCTGCCTCTACATGCACCATGCGGACAATCAGGTGAAAGACTGCCTGTCCGTACGTATCCAGGAAATAGGCATATTCTTCCTCCTTTCCTGCCAGTATCTGCATGATGATATGTGCCTCGTTTTTCTTCATTTGTCCGTTTAGACGCAATATCGGGCCGCCGGTTACAGGGAGAGAAGAAAAAAATTCCCGGAAAAAGTGTAACCGCTTTCCCGGAGTGGCGTCTAACAGGACAAAGAAACAAAATATTTATCTTTAAAATGAAAAGAATATGGAAGAATTGATGGTAGTAGCCAATGTGGCCATTATTTTTGGAGTGATTTATAAATTGTTCGAACTGTTTGCCTGCCGCAGGGAGCGGATGATGCTGATTGAGAAATTATCGTCGGAAGACCTTACCAGCGGAAAGAAACTGAACGTGAAGTTGCCTGCTTCGTTCAGTCCGTTGCGCTTGGGGTGTCTGCTGCTGGGACTGGGACTGGGATTGCTGGTGGGTTACTCCCTGGCACTGGTTTCACAACCGGAATATTTTACCGAGGAGGTTTCGCATACGGTAAAGGAAACCGTATCGATTATCTATGCGGCCAGTGTATTGCTGGGAGGCGGACTCGGATCGGTGGTTGCTTTCCTGATAGAGGTGAAGTGTACTGGCAAACAGGAGGAATGAGTGGTGTCTGCCTTTGGCACGGTGGGTAAAGGCCGGTTTATACCGATAAAAGTGAAGAAAACCAGTCTCCCTGCGGATACGGAAACTGCAGATGCAGCAACGTATCGCAGGGAGATTTTTGTTAAAAAGTATATGTAAATCCCAGATGATTATTAAAACGTGTTATAAAACATAGTTTTTCTCTTGGAAAATTTGGCAACTAGTCAGAAGTCCGTATCTTTGCAATGTGTTTTTCATAGTATTAGATTTAAGGTTAACAAAGGTTGGAGTACAGCGGTACTCCTTTTTTTATGTCCGTACGTTTCCTGAATGATACCGAAGGCTTTCCGAATTCGTTTTTCCCATGAATAATATTGCCCTGTACCCTTGTGATATCAATGGAAGACATGATGGTTTATTTCAACCTCCGCAGCGGGGCTGTACAACTTCCGTATGGGGGGTATACGACTTTCGTACGGAGGTCGGACAACCTCTGGCCGAGGGGTAAAGAAGGCATTATCTTGTGCTGCGGAAGGTATCGTGAAAGCGATAAATTCATTTGCATTTGTTTGGTGATTTTGGTGGGAATTGCTAATTTTGTTATGTTGTTACCTAACGTAGATTACTATGATTCAAAAAATGCTGCTTTTGCTGATAGGATGCCTATGCTTTTCGATGCTGCCGGCACAAAAACTGAGTATCCCTTTGCCTGCCGACTTTTATCAGGTGGGAACTTCTGAAAATTCTCCTTATGTATTGTTGACCATGCGCCCGATAAAAAAAGGGTATTATACAAATAAAGGAACGTATTGTGTGGTAGATGCCACTACGGGCCAGACCTTATGGACACGCGAACTGGATTACCGTCTGGCTTCTGTCAGTCTGCTGACCGACAAAGTGTTGTATACTTCGGGGATAAAGGCTGTGCTGTACGATTGCAGGACAGGAGAAAAGGTAGGACAGGAGAAAATCCTGACAACTTACATTGATGTGGAACGTGATGTATGGATCGGTTATCGGAGTGAGTTTAACCACAAGGTGAAATGCCTGCAGCTGAGTACGGGAAAGCTGCTGTGGGAGCAGGAGATTCCTTGCCGTACAGGCCGTGCATGGTGGAGCCTGCAGCGTGTCGGTGAAAACCATCTGCTTTTTGTCGCCGATAACCTTTGTCTGCTGAATCTGCAGACCGGCGAACTTAAGGTGCATGAGGCCAAGACAAATATACCCAATGTGAAGGCAAATTTCGCGGTGGGTGCATTGAGTGCCTTGTCTTTTGCATTGGGGGGAGGAGCTATGGCGACTTCTAACGGGAGGACGGGGGGACTGTTCTCCAATGTATTGAACGAGGAGGGACGTTACTATTTTTCAGACCGGACACATCTGGCCTGCATGGACAGTACGCTGAATGAAATCTGGCGGTACGATTTTCCGGAGAAGGAAACTGCCGGTGCCCGTCTGGTGTGCAAGGGGGATACGCTGTTCATGTTGAATGAGGGGACAGGAGTTTTCGGAAACCGGGTGTTGAAGGTTGGAAAACCCTTTTTTGCTGCCTTCCGGAAGTCGACGGGAGAAAAACTGAATCTGGATTATCTTCCCGAGGAATGGGATAAGGAGCACTGGGGAAAGTTCCTGAACTTTGTATCCGGTCATCTCTTCCTCCGGGATGCTTCGGGCGAGGCTTTTTCGCCGCTTTATCGTCCGGGCAATGTATATCCGTTGTTTACAGCCTGGGATGATGTCGCGTTGGTAAACAGCAGGCTGGACGTGCTGGCTGCATATCCTCCGGAACAGGTATATGTAGAAACTGCGCGCTTCGGAGAGGATATGCTGGTTTCTTCACTGGCGGATTCTTCGGAATGTTTTCTGTTGGATAAGGACCGCAAAGTAAAGAGCAGAATCGGTCTGTCTCGTTCGGAGATGCTGGTGAAAGGGGATAAAATCTATACCTTGGGCAATGGAAGAGGCTGCCTGATTATTTCCAGTCCGGATAAGATGAATGCTCCTTTCTGAGATATGGAGTCTTTATGAGGTGAAAAACGATGCTTTCTTAACCCTGTTGATTGTGTAAGATTAAAAATTTGCAAAGTAATCCGCTGGTCTCCTCTCCTGTGGTATTACTGCCCTTTCTGCTCCGAGTTGGAGCAGTTAGCCTTGAAGAGGGAGCTGGGGAAAGAACTGAGACAGAAGGAAGTGGGGGAGTCGGATATAATAAAAAAAGCACCGACAATCATCAGATTATCAATGCTTTTTTCCAGTCGGGGTGACTGGATTCGAACCAGCGACCACACGCCCCCCAGACGCGTACTCTAACCGGGCTGAGCTACACCCCGAATTGCGATTGCAAAGGTACTACTTTATTTTAATAAAACAAGCGCAATTCTGTATTTTTTATTGTGAAACTTTTCTTTCGGAATGAAAAATGTTTCCTTATTGCCCTTAGGATGCTTTTCGATTCTGTATAATGTCCCGGACAGCGGTTATTGCATGGTTTCGGAATAGAAGTCCAGCAGTTCGAACACCTCTTCCTTAGTGGCAATCTGATTGATCTCGATTTGTCCGACATCACGGAGCAAGGTGAAGTTGACTTCCTGGCTGGAACTGTTTTTCTTGTCGTGCAGCATGAACTCATACAGGTGGTCATAGTCCTTGCAGCCAAACATCAGTGCTCCGTAGTTTTCCTTGATGAAATGGACAGTGGTACGCAACTTCTCCTTCGGGAATCCCAGTCGGAGGTGCGAGTAATAGAGTTCACAGACCATTCCCCAGGCCACGGCATATCCGTGCAGTACGGGCTGCTGTTTTTCCAGTGCATAACTTTCAAACGCATGTCCGATGGTGTGTCCGAAGTTCAGCGCCTTGCGGATGCCTTTCTCCCGCGGATCCTGAAGTACAATGTTTTCCTTTATCTGTACAGACTGTCCGACCAGTTCCTGCAACTGCTTGTAATTGATATCGTCCAGGTCGAAACCGATCAGTTCGTTCCAGTGAGCGTCGGTGCTGATCAGTCCGTGTTTCAGCATTTCGGCATATCCCGACAGGATATTGGGGTGATCCAGGGTTTTCAGAAACTCACAGTCCAACAACACACTGTCGGCAGGAGCAAACGCACCGATTTCATTCTTTAAGCCGTTGAAATTGATACCGGTCTTTCCGCCTACCGATGCGTCTACCATGGCAAGAAGGGTTGTCGGAATGTTGATCATGTGAATTCCCCGTTTGAAGGTGGCCGCAGCAAACCCTCCCAGGTCGGTCACCATACCTCCTCCCAAATTAATCAGCAGGGAATGGCGGGTGCCTCCGCGGGAGCTCAGTTCGTTCCACACATACGCCAGGGTTTCCAGATTCTTGTGTATATCTTCTGCCCCGATCTGTATGACCGTAGTATCCTCCGGAAGACGGAGAAGCGGCAGGCAATACTGATGGGTGTGACAATCGGTCAGCACAAAGAGCTTATCATGGGGACACCGGGCCATGGATTGCTCCAGGTCGGTTTGCAGATGCTTGCAGATAATGACTTGCTGTGTACTCATAAAGATGTATTTGTTTGATGTTTGGTGCAAAAATAGAAAAAAACTCAGAAGAACATTGGCTATCGTTTACAATTAAGTATTTTTGCATGGAAATCTTGTAAAATGCTATAATTATGAAAGGAATATTACCGGTATCGTGCAGGGTTGCAGGGTATGCGCTGTTGATTCTGCTGGTATTTACTCCCATGCTTCTTTATATGTTCGGTTACGTCGATGACAGTAATTTGTTTTATATAAAATCGGGAGTCAAGTTGGGTATTTGGGCTTGTCTGTTCATGATTCTGCTGGCCCGGACTAAGGACGAGTGTGAGAAGACGGCCCAGATTCGTGGCAAGTCACTGAAATATGCCCTTTTCTTGTGGGGAATATATTATCTGTTCGTACAGGTCAGTGCAATGTGGAAGGGGGGAGTACAGACCACAGACGATTCAACCAGCATCGTGTACCTGATTCTCTGTGTATTGTGCTTTGAGTTCCTTTCCAAGAAACACCGCATCGAACAGCAGTTTAAGAAAAGGGGATAAACTCGTCGGATATGCCTCCTGGACGGGTGGGTTTAACATGGACAATATTTTAAGACTATGATAGAAAAAAAAGAAAGAGAGCAGATAGTAGCTCTGATAAAGAGAGAAGTTGTCCCGGCAATCGGTTGTACAGAACCAATTGCCGTGGCTTTGTGTACGGCTAAGGCAACGGAGGTTTTGGGATGCCGTCCGGAAAAGATAGAAGTTTATTTGAGTGCCAATATCCTGAAGAATGCAATGGGAGTCGGTATTCCCGGAACCGGAATGATCGGATTGCCCATCGCCGTGGCACTGGGAGCCCTTATCGGAAAATCGGAATATCAGCTGGAAGTGTTGAAAGATTCGACTCCGGAATGGGTAGCGGAAGGAAAAAAGATGATCGATGCCCAATGCATCAGCATTGCATTGAAAGAAAATATAGAAGAGAAACTGTATATTGAAGTCTCTTGTTCGGGAGAGAACGGAACGTCAAAGGCCATCATCAGTGGCGGACATACGCATTTTGTATATGTCAGCAAGGGTGATGAAGTGCTTCTGGATGCCTGCTCCGGCAAGGAATCGGAACAGGAAGCGGGCGACGTACAGTTGTCATTGAGAAAAGTCTATGATTTTGCCACTACGGCTCCGTTGGAAGAAATCTCCTTCATTCTTGAGGCCAAGCGCCTGAACAAGGCTGCGGCCGAACGCTCTTTCCACGAAAAATACGGTCATGAACTGGGACGTATCCTCCGTGGAAGCAAGAGTGAGAAGGATGTCATGGGCGACAATACGTTTACACACATTCTTTCTTATACCTCTGCTGCCTGCGATGCGCGTATGGCGGGTGCCATGATTCCTGTCATGAGTAATTCGGGCAGCGGTAATCAGGGAATTGCAGCTACCTTGCCGGTAGTGGTCTATGCCGATGACAATCATAAGAGTGAGGAAGAACTGACACGTGCACTGATTCTGAGCCATCTCACAGCAATCTATATCAAGCAGAGCCTGGGACGTCTGTCGGCGCTGTGCGGATGTGTGGTGGCGGCTACAGGAAGCAGCTGTGGTATTACTTATCTGATGGGAGGAGGATATCAGCAGGTGATGTTTGCCGTACAGAACATGATTGCGAACCTGACAGGTATGATTTGTGACGGTGCCAAACCGAGTTGTGCGCTGAAACTGACGAGTGGGGTTTCTACGGCTGTCTTTTCGGCCATTCTGGCGATGGAGAAGAAATGCGTGTCATCCATCGAGGGAATCATCGAGGAGGACGTAGACCGGAGTATCCGTAACCTGACCCGAATCGGGTCGGAAGCAATGAATGAAACAGACCGGATGGTCCTGGATATGATGACTCACAAGCACTGTGATTGATAGTACCCTGTACTGGCTATGAAGGAAAATCAGGATACAGTGTATATTCATGGATTGATTTCAGAGGGAGAGCATCTGCGTCAGGATTTTAAATTTGCGATTTCGGATCCTCGGAAAATCGCGAGGAGTCTGTCTGCTTTTTCCAATACGAAGGGAGGCCGGTTGCTGGTGGGTGTGAAAGACAACGGCAGGATAGCCGGAGTGGACTGGGAGGAAGAGGTGTATATGATTGAGGCTGCGGCCGAGATGTATTGCAAGCCGGTGGTTCCGCTGGTCAACCGGCGGTTCCGGGTGGAAGGAAAGGATGTGCTGGAGGTGTATGTGGCCGAAAGCGACCGGAAGCCGGTCTGTGCTTTGGATGAATCGAACCGTCCGTGGGCGTATGTGCGGATTGCGGATGAGAATATTCTGGCTTCGGCTGTACATCTGGAAATCTGGAAGAATGCCGAAGTGGAGAATGCGCCTCGTGTGGTATATACGGGAGAAGAGAAAAAGTTGCTGGAGGTACTGGACAGGGAAGGTAAACTGACACTGAATCAGTGCAGTCGGAAGAGTGGGTTGGAACGCAGGGTGTGTACGCAGCTGCTGGCCGACTTTATCCGTTTTGAACTGGTGGAAGTGGTGTTCGTTGAGCATACTTTTTATTTTAAACTGAAAGATACTGACTGAAATACGATAAAAGATGCCTATCTTTGTATCGGAAATGGAATGATAAAATAACAAACGTAATAATATGGGTATTTTTACACTTTTTAAAAAGAAACAGCAGGAAGAGGCTGAGGATGTGGTACGCGTAGGGGGCATGGAGGATTTCATGACATTGATCCGGGTGTATTACCAGGCTGTAATGGCCGCACAACTGGGCATTAGTAATATCAACTTCTTGCCGGATATGGCAGTGTTCAAGCGTACACTGAAAATTCCTACTCAGAACAATAAACTGGGTATTGCGGAAAAGTCGCGCTGCAAGAAAATGTTGGTGGAAATTTATGGACTGAACGATGCGTTCTTCAAGGAAATTGATGCGTCTATCAAGAAAAACTGCAAGAATGTGAATGATATCAAGAATTATCTGTTCATGTTCCAGGGATTCAGCCAGGACCTGATGATGGTGATCGGCAACCTGATGCAGTGGAAGTTCCGCATGCCGGGAATGTTCAAGAAGATGTTGCGTAATATGACGGACAAAGCGGTACATGATATCCTGACCAAGCTCGACTGGAAGGATGACAGTGTGCATAAGACTTGTCTGAATATCCGCCGTTACCAGCATGCGCTCGGCTATTCGGAAAGCTGGATGAGTGACTATGTATATAATATCGTAGTACTGGCAAAGAAAGAGCCGAAACCTAAGGCATAACGGCTGAAGATATGGAGGGATTGCCTTTGGTGGAGAATCATCCGCTGGAACCTTTTCTGCCTGCAGGGGCGAAGCTTCTGATGTTAGGGAGTTTTCCGCCTCAGCAGAAACGGTGGAGCATGGATTTCTTTTATCCGAATATCCAGAATGATATGTGGCGGATTTTCGGATTTATTTTTTTCGGTGACAGGGATTTTTTTCTGAAGCCGGGGAAAAAGGCTTTTGATAAGGAGAAGATTGCCGGTTTCTTAAGTGAAAAGGGGGTGGCACTGTATGATGCGGCTTCGAGTGTGAGGCGTCTGCAGGACAATGCTTCGGATAAATTTCTGGAGGTGGTTGAGCCGACTGATATCGGATTACTGTTGAGGCAGTTGCCGCAGTGCAGGGGGATTGTGACTACCGGGCAGAAGGCGACTGATGTAGTCTGTGAGACCTTTCATATTGAACCTCCTTCGGTGGGAGAGCGGCAGTCGTTTGAATTTGCCGACAGGAAGTTGTATCTGTACCGTATGCCTTCTTCCAGCAGGGCTTATCCTTTGAAATTGGAAAAGAAAGCGGAAGTCTACCGGAAGATGCTGGCAGATTTTGGTTTGATAGAAATGGATAATTTTTAAGCGAAACGCTTGCATATATAAAAAATTGTCGTACCTTTGCACACGCAAACACGGGAATAGCTCAGTTGGTAGAGCATCGGTCTCCAAAACCGAGTGTCGGGAGTTCGAGCCTCTCTTCCCGTGCAACGAACGAGGGCTGAAACATCAAGTTTCAGCCCTCGTTCGTTTATGGATTAATAAGGGACACTCAGTAAATAGGCTCAGTAGAAATTTAGTGGGGATAAATTTGTAATCTAATCGAATAGTTCTTTACTTTACAGCATGGAAAACGATTATTTGAGCATGTTGGCCAGTATTGTACTGCCCACACAGATATTGGATTAC
>NZ_JABSOE010000018.1 GCF_013618865.1 Phocaeicola faecicola | reverse complement strand
CCGACATGCTTCACTCCCCGTTTGGTTTCCCATTCGGATAAGTCGGTTTGGGATAGGTTTCTTAATTGGAATACTAACCTAATCACTTGCCAGTGTGATTATTATCAAGCCCCTATTATGGGCGCACTAAAGGAATATAAATCCCCGTCATATCGGATATTCCATAGCGTGCTTCCTCCAAATTTGGTACTGGTATGGAAATAGATATTTCAAACTCTTTATTAGATGGGAAACGTTTTGCCCGTTTGAAAATCCCAATCCCCCCATTAGTATTTCGAAGATTTATCTGTATGAGAAGTTTCCAATCTTCCAAATCATCTAAGTTGATTTGGTTATTGTAATCTTCCATATAACCATTCAACTCTCGGTAAATTGAGCGCAGTAAGTCCAATTCTCCAAGTTCGGGGATTTCACTACTTATTAAAACTACATATTGATTATTCATACATTCATCCTTATATCCAGAGTTTATAATGGTTTGACAGCGTTCCGCTTCAAGTGGTAGTGCTGTTTGTTAGTCGCTTCATTCTATATCGGTAGTGTTTTTTCGCTTGGCGCAAGCATTCTACCTCTATCATCATAAAGAGTAAATATTCTTTTGGATTCAGATAAAAGCATATCCTCGAATGAATCCCAAGCTAAAAGAGATGAAGCATCTCTACGTTTACAGAAATGAACTTTTCCATCTTCAGAGTCTATATAGAGCTTCGAACCATCATATCTATATCCGCCTATGAAAAAATAAGTGTCTTTTGCATTTTTAGGTTTTTCGTAAATGTTCGGCTCAAGTAAGCCAAAAGGCTCTGGAGTTGCATTTAAATCTCGGTTGTAAGATTTTCTTATTCCATATAAACTGAAATGGTGGAAAAGATGTAATCCATTTGTATCTGTCATTAAAAACGAGCGAAATTGAGACGGAATTTCTCTTTTCAAATCTCGTTCTAACTCAACAATATCATCTTCATTTAGCGTAGCAAAGACGCAAAAATTATATGCTTCAGGAGCAATGAAAGGTGCATGACCGTATTCTTTTGTCCCGTTTTCATATTCTTTACATCCATACTTTTCAAAAGTCCGAATGTATTCCATTATTTCTGTAAATGCACTCATATTTTTTCTTTTTATTTTTCAAGCGACTAATGTCCGGCAGCGTTCCGCTTATTCAGTCGGTTTGCTGTTTGTTAACATCCCATTCTCTATTTCAATAATAATTGGTTTCACATTCAACTTGCGTCCTCCTTTAGTTATACTACCCGAAGCGTATTTTTGAAGTAGATCATAAAATGATACGCCATTGTTGTCGCATGAAAATGGGTTTACACCAGCACGTATAAATCTTATCATTAATTCACAATCTTCGGGATGATATTGTAATGCTATCCGAAGTGCATTTCTTCCTTGATTATCCGTTATATTTTTATCAACGCTTGGATTATCAAGTAAAGAAACTATCATTTCTATATTATATGCCCAAATTGCTGCAAATAAAGGGGATGCCCCACTCGCATCTTGATGATTTAAATTTGCGCCTAATTCTATAAGTTTATAAGCAAAATCATTTTTCCCTTCAGCTATGCAATTCATTAAAAAACTCCTGCCATTTCTATCCACGCTATTTAGCCCATACTTTTCAAGGAAAGACAGAATCTTTGAAAAGTCATTCTGAAACAATAGTGGATATAATTGTTTATCATCAAAATAATTAGTCATTTTCTCATGCTTTTAATTGGGATGTTAATGTCTGGCAGCTAATCGACCTTTATGGGCGATTGAGGTGCATGTTACTGATACATTCTTTTAATTCTTATATCCTTTCTAATTCATATAAAACTTCTTTCAGTAAGTCATATTCTTTATTATTCAAATCTCCATGCGCTAATAATCCGCAAAGATTAGAATATATCTTATCATAGATTTGTGGATCAGCATCATTCTGGAAGGAATGTATTAGTTTCTTATAAAACTCATTCCTACTTTCCGATAGCTCTGTCATTTGCTCCAATTTTCTAATAAGTTCTTTCGTATTCATTCTTATCGGTAATGTCCGGTGGCTAACCGACCATTAAGGGAGGTTTAGCCGATTGTTATCGTTCTGTTATCTTGTTTCTATTAATTGCCCTATTTCTCCTGTTTTTACATTAATTGAAAAGCGAAAATCGCAATTTGATATATTGATGAAAAAGTATAAAATTCCATTTTCAACTCTCACATCAACGAAATGTAGTGCTCTACCATAATATAGATTCCCGTAAGTAGCAATAAACAAATCAGACACATTCCAAATTATTTGATTTGTTGCGCTTAAAACATATGCTGAATTGTATTCTCCAGTATATGGATTCTCAACAACACCGACTACATTATCATGTTCTGAAAAGATAGCGCATAAACCACCTTTTTCTTGTTTCCGATTATACGCCTTTCCATTACATTCCCATGAAATCTCAATAGGAAGAATATCTCCAACAGAGTAACATGATGTTGTACTCGGAGAAATTGGGCGAATATATTTAAATGACTCTATTTTATTCATTCCATTTATTTTTTATGAACGATAATGTTTGGTGGCTAAACGACCTTTTTAGGGGAGGTTAAGCCGCTTGTTACTAATATTTTTATCGTGTCAATTCATTATTAGCTTTACAACAGACCAATGACATTTGCAACAATAAATATTATCGCTATGCTGTTCTATTCCTTCTATATCTATCATTGGGAGTTGTGATTTCTTTCCTTTCATCACAATCTCAAACTCATTGAAATGCCAATCTTTGAGTTCTTGTTTTTCTATTGTGAAGCCATAACTCTGTAAAAGTGTTGTAAGCTCCATTATAGGATTGCATATTGATTTGTATTGACACATATTATTTTTTCTTTATTAGTAACGTTATACTATCAGCCGATTTGGCTGTTATTTTCTTTAAGTATCAGACCTCGTCTTCCTCCATCAACAGATCGTCCAACGGGCTTTTGATATTGCTTTTGAAAGTGTCGGCTATGTGGACATACCTTTCCGTTGTCTTGATGTTGTTATGTCCCATAAGCTCTTTCACAATCTTGATGTCGGTTCCTTGCTCCAGCAAGTGGGTGGCGAACGAATGGCGCAGCAGGTGCGGATAAATCCGTTTCGTGATTCCCGCTTCCCGGGCCGCTGCCTTCAGCCGTTTCGACACGATACTCTCGGTGAAAGGTTCGCCCGGTCTGTGTTCAAAAAGCCACACTTTCGGTTTGTATAGTCTGTTATATTCCGTCAGCTTTTTCATCAACGGTTTTGATAGCAGGGTGTAGCGGTCTTTTTTTCCTTTACCCTGCCGCACCCGTATCAGGGAGCGGGATTCGTTGATGTCGCCGGGTTTCAGTTCCAGCAGTTCGCTGATGCGCAATCCTGCGGAATAGAGTATGGAGAACATGCAGAAGAAGCGCAGGTCTGTCACCGTCGCGTCGAGTATCTTCTTTATTTCCTCCTTGCTCAACACGTCGGGCAGCGTCTTCTCCCGTTTGGCACGGTTCACCTTGTAACACCGCCGTTCCTGACCGAGAACTTTCTCGTAATAGAACTTGATGGCGTTGATACGCTGGTTTTGCTGGCAGGAGGATATGTTTTTCTCGTGGATGAGATACAGCAGGTAGTCGTTTATCTCGCCGGGGGTAACCGTTTCAATCTTACGCCCCTCGAAATGCTGTTGGAAATCGCGGAAATAGGAGGTATATACCCTTACGGTATGGTCACTGTAACGCACTTGCTGAAGTTTTTCCAGATAGCCTTCCGGCAGTGGCGGCCGTTTGTCTTCCTCTTTACGGGGGGCGGTTTCCTTGATGGCAGAATAGTCTATAAACGCCATTTTCACATAGCGGTCGAAGAACTCGGCAAGCACGAAATCTTCTGCCGGCAGATAAGCCCTGCCGCCGACAAGCAGTACGTTTTCTTCCTTCGACAGCGACAAGCGGATGTCATTGTCATTACCGAAAGTCACTTCGACAAATTCTCTCCCGTTTCTTATCACCGGAGAAAGTTTGATCTTGGTTTTTGGGGTATATATTTCCATGCCTCACGTTTTGTCGGATATTGAAACCCGTTTTCGCAAATTTATAAAAAAACACGGGTTATCCATGCGCTTTATTGACATTTAACAATAGATCCCGACTACCTGACAATAAGGTGAGGAGCCACGAAAATACCCTCTGCCAAATCCGTCCTTCCCGGCACTCCGTTTCTCCGATTTCCTCTGCCCTGCGCCACAAGCGGCCACTTCTGTGCCCGATGCTTCCATAGCCTTTCCAACTCTTTTACGTTCAGCCGGTTCCCCTTACTTTCGTTCCCGCATCGCTATTGGTGCTAACTAAAAACACTCGTAATTATGGACGAAAACGTAAAGAACGACGCTAAACAAGTCATGCTCGTTCAGAATGCCGACGACGGACGACTGCAAGCCGTTACCGGCGTGGATCGGGACGGCAATATCCAGACCACCGACCCCACGGATCAGAATGTGGCGAGCCTGCTGAACGTGAACACGCAGGATTCAGCCCTCGAAGCCTTCTTCAAAAAGTTCATGGAACAGGCCCAGAACCCCGTCCACACGGGTATCTTCGTCATGACGGAGAATGCCCTGAACAAACTTATCCGCATCGACTTCGACCCGGAGATTCTGGAAAATTACCGTATCGACCCCTCCGAACGGCTTCAGACGCAGGAGCAGCGGCAGTTCGAGCCGCTGGACGTCACGAAGATAGACCTGGCGGATATGGAGAAGAAAGGTATCCGCATGGAGGACATCGAGCCGCACCTGAAAGCCATGTCTTACGGACATAAATCCAACGGGCTGGTGGAGATGAACCCCGAACTGGAGAACGGGATGCGTGTTTCCACCAAAGGGCGCGTGTCGCTCGAAGAGCAGGCGGACGGCTCGCTGCGCGTCGTGCCGCATTACTGGCAGGAACGGCCCGACCTCGACGCCCCCTTCCACGGGGTGCTGCTCGACGAGGAGGCGAAAACGAACCTGATGAACACCCGCCACGCCGGGAAAGTGATCGACCTGGAGCTGGAGCCGGGCAAGCTCACGCCCTGCTACGTGTCGATAGACAAATGGACGAACACGCTGGAACCCATGCCCGTTTCGTTACTCGAAAAACGTGCCCGCATCAAGGAGGCCGACCTCTCGGAAGGCAAGCAGATGGATTTCTACGGCGGCGGCAAGGTGTTGCTCGAAGGATATACCACCCGCGCGGGTTATAAGCGGGATGCCTATATCCAAATCGACGCGGCCGAACGTAACTATTCCTTTACCTACGACGGTTTGGATCGCAACCGCTACGCCCAGGAGAACAAGGAGATTTACCGCCAGAAGGCCGCCGAGAAAAACGGACGGCAGGAAACTACGGCCTCCGAACGACAGCCCACGCTCACGATTCACCGGACAATCCTCAAAGCCTCCGTGCCCAAAGAGGCTTATGACCAGTGGACGGAAGCGGTGAATGATCCCTCCAAGCGGGCGGATGTCAAGGCTTTCTACATCAAGGGCATGGTCAAGGACGGGCAGGGTGAGCCGTTCAACGCCTGGGTCAAGCCCAACTTCGAGCGTAACAAGATGGACTTCTTCCGCTGGAATCCCGACCGTGCGAAACGGCAGGGAGCGGAGGTCAAACCCGCCGTTGAAAGCCGTACCCAGGTCGCCGTCAATTCCGAGGGCAAGACCGTCGAAGCGGTCAAAGGTGTGAAAGAGCCGCTCAAGCAGGGACAGCAGGAAGCCACCCCGACGCAGAAGAAAAATTACCGCAGCAGCAAAAAGAGCAACTCCAAAGGTGTCAAGGTATAACGTATGAAATGGTTCTACATGCAGGCCGGAGCCATGCCGCTCCTGATCGCGGCGCTGGCCGCCTTGTACCTCCGGCCGGGTAAACGCAGCCCCCCGGAGGAGGCGGACGACGGACGGCAGTATTACGACGGGAACGGCAACCATGTCTATTACGACCGCCGGCTGATCGCCCGTCCGGAAAAAGAGAAAGAAGAAGAACTACAAGAAAACAACCACTGAAAAATCCGAATCATCATGCAAGTAATTATCGCAGAAAAGCCCTCGGTGGCGCGTGAGATCGCCGCCATCGTGGGAGCCACGAACCGTAAAGACGGTTTTATCGAGGGAAACGGCTACGCCGTAACCTGGGCCTTCGGCCACCTGGTCGGGCTGGCAATGCCCCAACAGTACGGCATCGCGGGTTTCCGCCGGGAAAACCTGCCTATCCTGCCATCATCGTTCATCCTCCTGCCCCGGCAGGTTCGGGAGGGTAAAGAGTATAAGGCCGACCCGGGTGTCGTGAAGCAGCTCGGTATTCTCCGGGAATTGTTCGGCATGGCCGAGCGCATCATCGTCGCGACCGACGCGGGGCGTGAAGGGGAGCTGATCTTCCGCTACATCTACTCTTACCTGGAATGCCGCACCCCTTTCGTGCGGTTATGGATCAGCAGCCTGACCGACCGGGCCATCCGCGAGGGGTTACAACACCTCCGCCCTGGCAACGAATACGACAACCTTTACCTCTCGGCCAAAGCCCGCAGCGAAGCCGACTGGATCGTCGGTATCAACGCCTCGCAAGCGCTTGCCGTGGCTGCCGGGCGGGGCGTCTGGTCGCTCGGACGGGTGCAGACCCCCACGCTGGCGATCATCTGCTCCCGTTACCTGGAGAACAAGGCGTTCAAGCCCGCCACCTATTTCCGGCTGAAGCTCTCCACGGCAAAGGAGGGCACGGAGTTCACCGTCCTCTCCACGGAGAAATTCGACGGCAGGGAGAAGGCGGAAGCAGCCCGCGCCGAGGTTATCGGCGCCCGAACGGTACGCGTCGTGAACGTGGAGCGCAAGGAGGCCAGGGAACAGCCGCCTCTCTTGTACGACCTGACGACACTCCAGAAAGAGGCCAACAGCCGGTATGGTTTTTCGGCAGAAAAAACGCTCGACATCGCCCAGTCGCTTTACGAGAAGAAGTTCATCACTTATCCCCGTACCGGCTCACGCTATATATCGGAAGATGTGGCCGAGGAGATTCCGGCACTCATCGGGAACATGACACGCTATCCCCGTTTCGCGGAATACGCGGGCCTGATGGATACCGCATCTCTCTCCCGCCGAAGCGTGGACAACGAAAAGATCGCCGACCACCACGCGCTGCTTCCCACCGAGAACCTCCCCTCCGAACTGGATGCCGACCACCGCATCGTCTATGAGATGGTCGCGGGGCGGATGCTCGAAACCTTTTCCGGGGCCTGCGTGAAAGAAAACACTTCCCTTACCCTGCAAAGCGCGGGGCATGATTTCACGGCCCGCGGCAGTATCATGGTCGAGACGGGCTGGCGGGCCGTCCTGAATGAACCTGTCGAGGAGAAAGAGGAGGACATGACCCTCCTTCCCGACATCGTGCAAGGCGACGAGCTGCCCGTCAAAGGATGCGGCACGGAACAGAAACAGACCCGGCCGCGCCCCCTTCACACGGAATCGAGCCTGCTGGCGGCGATGGAAACCGCCGGACGCGAACTGTCCGACGAGGCCGAACGCGAGGCGATGAAGGATGCCGGCATCGGCACGCCCGCCACCCGTGCCGCCATCATCGAAACGCTCTTTGCCCGCGAGTATGTCAGGCGAGAGAAAAAGTCGCTTGTACCCACGGACAAGGGACTGGCCGTGTATGCCGTGGTCAGGGACAAGAAGATCGCCGATGTCGCCATGACGGGCGGCTGGGAACTGGCCCTCTCGAAGATCGCCACCGGGGAGATGGACGCCCCGACGTTCCATCGCGGTATCGAGGTCTTCGCCTCGCAAATCGCCAAAGAACTGCTGGAAGCAAGAATCGACGGCGCGGAGAGTGACACAGCCTGCCCGCGTTGCGGCAGGCCCGTGGTGTTCTATCCCAAACTCGCCAAGTGCCAGAATCCCGATTGCGGCCTGACCGTATGGAGAACCGTGGCCCGCAAGGAGCTGACCGACAAGCAGCTCGCGGAACTGCTGACCAAAGGCAAAACCGGCACGATCCGGGGATTCGTCAAAAACGGCGGCGGGACGTTCGACGCGGCCCTCACGCTCGATGACCAGTTCAAGACCTCGTTCGTTTTCGAACCGCGCGATACTCCCAGGCAGGGAAAGAGGAACAAACGGAAATAATCGTTACCTTTGCCACTGGAAAAGACCTGTCATAACGAGATACGCTTGTTTGATAAGGATTTTTTCAGTGGTCGGCGCTTCGGGTGGGAACCCGGGGCGCCTTTCTCTTCCCCGATTATCAACGACCACTAAAAATTCTTATCATGCCAGACAAGCAACACCATACCCCCACGGGGGAATTGTCCTATTACGGACTTTCGTTACTATCCTACCTCAAGGACAGCCACCCGGAACTCATCGCCGAAAGTGAGTTCATCGCCGAGCGGGCCGACAGCGCCGCCCAAGCGTACAGCGAGGCGATCCGTTCGGGCTGCAACCACATCGAGGCCGAAGAAATTGCCCGCGAGGAACTCTGCCGCGGACTGCACTTTTCACCCTACAACACGCTGGTAAACATCCTCTGGAGGGAATTCGAGGCGGAGATTCCCGAGGATACCGCCCGGCAGGCGGCTCTACGCCTGCTGCCCCTCTGCCGCGGGGTGCTGGAGAAGTACGACCTCACGGACGACTTCGCCGACACGCCCGACTACGAACTGTTCTATACCGAACTGACGGGAACCGTCCAAATACTTCTCGAAGATGGCATTCAATAAGAAAACCCACCTCCGCCAGAATATCGACGCGCTGAAGACGGCCTTCACGCTCGACAGGGAACGGCGGGCGCCGACTCCCGAAGAAGAAAGGACACTCGGCGCATACAGCGGCTTCGGCGCCATCAAGGAAGTGCTGGAAAACCCCACCGGGAAACCGGACAAGGACGGCATGGCAACGCTCGTGGCCGAGTTGCACGAGGTCATCAGGGCGAACACCCCCGACGAACGGGAATACAAGCGCTACATGGACGGGATCAAGAACTCCGTCCTGACGGCTTTTTACACGCCCCCGAAAGTGGCAGACGCCATCGTGGAGGCGATATGGGACACGCGGATCGTCCCCAAACGTATTCTTGACCCCAGTGCGGGAACGGGGGTTTTCGTCAGTGCCGTGGATTTCCACGCCCCCTATGCGGAGATCACCTGCTTCGAGAAAGACCCCGCCACGGGGTTGATCCTGAAGCACCTGCACCCCGAAAAACGGGTGCGGGTACAGGGATTCGAGCGCATCGAACCCAAATACGCCGGTTACTACGACGTGGCCGTGAGCAACATCCCTTTCGGGGACGTGGCGCTCTTCGACCCGTTCTTCTCCACCCATACCGACCCCGTGCGGCGGCAAGGCACACGGGCGCTGCACAACTATTTTTTCATGAAGTCCGTCGATATGGTACGCGAGGGCGGCCTGGTGGCATTCATCACCTCGCAGGGAGTATTGAACGCCGAGCAGGGACGCCCCGTGCGCGAGTGGCTGATGAACCGCTGCGAGCCCGTATCGGCCATCCGGCTGCCGAACAACCTCTTTACAGAACACGCGGGGACGGAGGTCGGCAGCGACCTGGTTATCCTGCAAAAGAAAGCCGCCACGGGGGAACTGTCCGAACGGCAGCGGGATTTCATCGAATCCCGCAAGCTGTCGAACGGCATCCGGATAAACAACCTTTTCCAGTCGTTCGACAGGGTGATCCATACCGAGGCCAAAGTAGGCAAAGACCCCTACGGCAAACCGGCGATGGAGTTCACCCACGCGGAGGGCGTGGACGGCATCGACCGGGAGATGCGGCGTATGCTCTCGGAGGATTTCAACCGGCATTTCAACGAGAGTTATTGCCTGGAACATGCTCCGGAACAGACACCCGGTACACCGGAGCGGGAATTGTCCCGTCCCCGTCAGGCGGAACGCCAGCGTGCCGAAAGACACGAGCCCCGCCTTGCCGGAGAAATCGTCAAGGAGATTATCGCCGATGCCCGTAACCTTCAGCAGCAGCGGGAAGAGGAGGAAAAACGCCGCGTCGTCGCCGAAATGGCGGCACAGGGCTACCATGTCGATACCGAAACCGGGGAGATTACCCGAATCGAAAACAAACCCGGACAAGTGTTACCGGATTCTGCTGCCACACCCGCCGGAGAACCGACCGGGGAGGATCTGGCCGACTTCGGGGCCTGGTCGAAAGAGCGGGAGAATCGCTTGTGGGAGCAGCACCCGCCGAAACCCGAAGATTTCGGCATGGCAGATACTCCCGTGCAGCACGTGGGCGGAATAACGGAACCGAAACCGCGGGAGGGCTTCGCCGGGTCGCTTTTCGACACGGTGGAAACGGCGGCTCCCGTACCTGCCACCCAAGCTGCCGAACCGGTAAATGTGCAGCAGGAACCGTTGCTGACGCTCTACGATCTGTTCGGCTTCAGCGCCGAGGAGCGGCGGCAGGCAGAACTCGGTATATCCAAGAAAAGGAACAGCCGCCGGGGAGCAAAGCGGAAGACGCCCCGACAACCCTCATTATTCGCCCCGGCCTCCTCTCCGGAGGAACAGAAGAGCGAAATGCCGAAAACGACGCCACCGGAGCGTGATCCCGAAGACTTGTATGCCTCCCTGAACTGGGAGGACAACCCGCCGATCAACGGCTTTTACGAGATGATGATGTCGCTTACCCCGGAACGGAGGGCGGAATTGCGCCGACAAAGCGCCCGGCAGCAGGAAACCCCGGAACAGCGGGAACGGCAGGCGGTACGCCCCCCGACGGAAGCCCCGAAAGGCAAACGGAAACAAGCCGCCGGTACGCCGAGAACGGGCGGCCTGTTCGACACGCCGGACAATCCAGAGGAGGAAGAACCCGGTAAAGAAATGCCGCAGATACGGGAGGCGGATATGAAACCCCGACCGTTCGAGGGGGAGGTCGCCCCCTATTTCCGCGAGGGAACACTCGTCACGGACGGACAAAACCGGGTCGGCTACCTGCGGGAGACTGAATCCCTGCAACCCATGTTCCACCCGCTGGAACTCACGCCTGCACAACGGACGAAAGCCTCCATGTATATCGAGATACGCGATGCCTATTACCACCTTTATAACAACGAGGCGGAAACGCTGACGGCGAACCCCGCCCTGCGGGAGATGCTCAACCGGCTTTACGACAATTTCACCGAACGCTTCGGACGGCTCAATGACAAACGCAACCTCGACCTGATCAAGATGGACGCGCGGGGGACGGAGATTCTGTCGCTGGAGCGTTACATCGACGGCAAGGCACGCAAAGCCGACATCTTCGAGCGTCCCGTGGCCTTCAATCCCGATGAGATCACGCACGCCGACGACGCTTCGGAGGCCCTTGTGGCCAGCCTGAACAAGTACGGCCGGGTGGAACCGCACTACATGGCCTCGCTCACGGGAACTACCGTGGAGGGAATACTCGGGGAACTGAAAGGACGTATCTATTACAACCCGGAAACGGACGGCTACGAGGTTGCCGACAAGTTCATCGCCGGCAATGTCATCGGGAAAGCCGAACGGATCGAGGCGTTCCTGCGGGAGAATCCCGACCACGCCCCGGCCCGGGAATCGCTGGAGGCTCTGCGCGAGGCGACGCCCAAACCCATCGCTTTCGACGACCTGGATTTCAACCTGGGCGAACGGTGGATTCCAAAAGGTGTTTACGAGCGTTTCGCCTCCTCGCTCTTCGATACGGAGGTGAAGATCACCTTCGCCTCCAACCTGGACGAGTACGGCGTGAAGGCGGAAGCGACGAACGTGAAGATCACGGAGCAGTATGCCGTCAGCGCGCAGACCCGTAAGTACAACGGCCTGCACCTTTTGAAACACGCCCTGCAAAACACTTCGCCCGACATCACCAAGACCGTCCTCAAATGGGTGGACGGAGAACGGCGGGAGGTCAAAGTGCGTGACGGGGAGGCCATACAGCTCGCCAACAGCAAGATAGATGAGATCCGGGGTGCTTTCCCCGAATGGCTGCGCGAGCAGTCGTCCGACTTCAAAGACCGCCTGACAGACCTCTATAACCGTACTTTCAACTGTTACGTGCGCCCGAAGTACGACGGGACGCACCAGGAATTCCCCGACCTCGACCTCAAGGGGCTGGGAATCGACAAACTGTATGACAGCCAGAAGGACGCGATATGGATGGACAAACTGCTCGGCGGCGGGATAATCGACCACGAGGTGGGCGGCGGAAAGACCCTTATCATGTGCTGCGGGGCCTACGAGAAGAAACGCCTCGGGCTGGCCAATAAACCCATGATTATCGGGCTGAAAGCCAACATCCATGAAATAGCCCGGACGTTCTGCACCGCTTACCCGATGGCCAAAGTCCTCTACCCGGGCAAGGAGGATTTCACGCCCCGGAAGCGTGAGCGCATCTTCCGGGAGATACGCAACAACGACTGGGACGCCGTGATCCTCTCGCACGAACAGTTCGGCATGATACCCCAGTCCCCGGAGATACAGCAGGAGATATTGCAGGCCGAGCTGGACTGTGTGGAGGAGAACCTCGAAGTGCTCAAAGCACAAGGCAGGGACGTTTCCCGCGCCATGATGAAAGGGTGTCAGAAACGCAAGGCCAACCTGGAAGCCAAGTTGCAGAAGGTGGCGCACGCGCTGGAAACACGCAAGGACGACGCCGTGGACTTCCGCCTCATGGGTATCGACCACCTCTACGTGGACGAGAGCCACAAATTCAAGAACCTGACTTTCACGACCCGGCATGACCGGGTGGCGGGCCTCGGAAATCCCGAGGGGTCGCAGCGGGCGCTCAACATGCTTTTCGCGCTGCGTACCATACAGCAGCGCACGGGCCGCGACCTGGGGGCGACGTTCCTCTCGGGAACGACCATCTCCAACTCGCTCACGGAACTGTACCTGCTTTTCAAGTACCTGCGCCCGAAGGAACTGGAGCGTCAGAATATCCGCACCTTCGATGCCTGGGCGGCCATATTTGCCAAGAAAACCATCGACTACGAGTTTTCCGTGACCAACGAGGTCGTGCAGAAAGAACGGTTCCGATATTTCATCAAGGTTCCCGAACTGGCCATGTTCTACTCCGAGATTACAGATTACCGCTCGGCGGAGGATATAGGGATCGACCGACCGCAAAAGAACGAGATATTGCACAATATCCCGCCGACACCCCAGCAGACGGAGTTCATAGAACGGCTGGTGCAATTCGCCAAATCGGGCGATGCCACGCTCCTGGGCCGCCTGCCGCTCTCGGAGCGGGAGGAAAAGGCGAAAATGCTCATTGCCACAGACTACGCCCGCAAGATGTCGCTCGATATGCGTATGATAGACCCCGAACTATACAGCGACCACGTGGACAACAAGGCGAGCCACTGCGCCCGTATGATTGCCGGTTACTACCGCCGTTTCGAGGCGTACAAAGGTACGCAGTTCGTATTCTCCGACCTGGGAACCTACAAACCCGGAGCGGGGTGGAACGTCTATTCCGAGATACGGCGTAAACTCGCGGAGGATTACGGCATACCCCAAAGCGAGGTGCGGTTCATCCAGGAGGCGACCTCGGAAAAAGCGCGCAAGGAGATGATCGCCGGTATGAACGCCGGAAAAATCCGCGTACTCTTCGGATCGACCGAGATGCTCGGGACGGGAGTGAACGCGCAGAAACGCTGCGTGGCGATACACCACCTGGACTGCCCCTGGCGTCCCAGCGACCTGGAGCAGCGCGACGGGCGGGGAATACGCACCGGGAACGAGATCGCCAAACTCCATGCCGACAACAAGGTGGACGTGATATTATACGCCGTCGAGAAGTCGCTCGACGCCTACAAGTTCGGGCTGTTGCACAACAAGCAACTGTTCATCCGCCAGCTCAAGACCAACAACATGGGAAGCCGTACCATCGACGAGGGGGCCATCGACGAGAAAAGCGGCATGAATTTTTCCGAGTATGTAGCCGTCCTCTCGGGAAATACAGACCTGCTGGACAAGGCCCGCCTGGAGAAGAAGATCGCCACGCTCGAAAGCGAACGCCAGGCATTCGTGCGCGGCAAATCATCGAGCCGCTACAAGCTGGAGCAGATCACGGAGAAGATAGAGAAGAACAACGACCTGATACGGCGTATCGGCAAGGATCTGGAACACTTCAAGGCCCGCGTCGAGTTCAACGAGGACGGCTCGTACCGCAATCCCGTGAAACTGAACGGGCTGGAAACCTCCGACCCCAAGCTCATCGGGAAACAGCTCAACCGTATCGCCGAAACGGCACGCACGCTCGACAGGCTCGAACCCATCGGGAGCCTCTACGGGTTCGAACTGCTCGTCCAGAGCGAAACGACCGGGAAAGACGGGCTCGACCTGGTGCAGAACCGTTTTTATGTCCGGGGTGAAGGGGATTATCTATACCAGTATAACTACGGGAATATCGCCTCCGACCCGCGACTGGCGGCGATGAACTTCATCCACGCGCTCGCGACCATCGAGCCGACACTGGAAAAATTCCGGAAAAAGAACGAGGAACTGGAGAAAGATATTCCCGTCCTGCGGGAAGTGGTGGAAAGTTCCTGGCGCAAGGAGCCCGAACTGACGGCCCTGAAAACTGACCTGACGGAAATAGACCGCAGGATACAGCAAAGCCTCAAACCGATAGAAGAGAGCGAGGGAAAGGAGGCGGAGGAGGATAACGACGTGTGCCGGGAACGGCATGACACGGCGGAAGAGCTCCCGAAGGAAGACAACACGGCGGCCCGTATTCCTTCCCGGCTGCGGCAGATTGCCGACGCCTCCGGTGGGCGCATCGTGATCGCGGGCGTGGGCAGCCCGCCGGAGAACGGCCCCGCAAAGAAAGGGATTAAGATGTAAGCGAAAAGCCGACGGAAGTACAGATTTCCGTCGGCTTTTTTCATATGCCCATGAGCGTTGTTGTCACACTTCCTGCAAGAGTGTTTGCAGCTCCTCCTGCGTGGGAAGATAGGTCATGTACTGGGCGGCGAAGACCTGCTTTTCATCTTCGGGCAGCGTATAACGGACGACCGCGTCGTTTTTCTCCGCGCAGAGGACGATACCCACCGGAGGGTTATCCCCGGGATTCATCAACTCACGGGTGTAGTAATTGACATACATCTGCATCTGCCCCAAATCCTGATGGGTCAGCTCCCCGGATTTAAGGTCTATTAAAACGAAACAGCGGGCCAGGTAATTGTAAAAGACCAGGTCGATGTAGAAATGCTTGTCGTCGAAGGAGATACGCTTCTGTCGCGCGACGAAGGCGAAGCCTTTCCCGAGTTCGAGCATCAAGCGCTGCAAGCGGCTGATGAGCAGTTGCTCCAGATCGGTTTCCAGAAAATGCTCTCCCTGGGGGATACCGAGAAACTCCAGGATATACGGGTCGCGGATGATCTCTTTGGGTTCGACACGCCCGGGTTCGGTACGGGAAATCTCCTCTTTCACGGCTTTCTTGTCTCGGCTGGCCAGCAAGCGGTCATAGAAAAGCGTGTTGATTTGGCGGTCGAGCTGCCGGACACTCCAGTTTTCCTTGACGCACTCGTGCAGGTAAAAATCACGGGCGGCATCGCCCGACACCTTGAGAAGCGTGCGGCAATGCGACCAGCTCAATTTATCACACAGCGTGTGATATTTCGGGTAGCACTGGTAAAACTGCCTCATGTACCGCAGGTTGGTGGCCGTGAACCCGTTTCCGAACTCCGCCACGAGCCGCCTGGAAAGGGTGTTGATGACAGCCTTGCCATATCCGGCACGGCCGGTTCCCTGCTGCTCGTACTCCACTATATATTTCCCTACCTGCCAGTAAGCCCTCACGAGGGTCGAATTGACATGATGTATCACCTTCGCGCGCGCTTCCTGCAAGATATGGCGCACGTTATGCAGTAGCTCTTCCTCCCCTTTGTCGGCAGGATATATTTTATCTGTTTCTTTCATTGTTCATTATTATATAGGCTTCCAAGTGCAAACATACTGATTTTACGGCAAATATCGAACGGTTGTACCGCCTTGTCGTGCCTTATTCCATGTATCTCCGCGTTTTTCCATGACGCCGGACTCTCGGGACAGGGCCTAACCGGAACCGGCAGGACGATCCTTTTTCAGCTTGCGGAAATTACTGAAGTTACGCTCGATGAACCGCAGGACGTCCGATTCCCGGTAGAAGGTCTTGTGATAGATCATCTCGTAAGGCAGCTCTCCCGAGGTGCGGTAACGCTGGAGTGTGCGCTTGCTGATATTGAGCATACGGCACAGGTCGTAATTGTCCAGAAGACGCTCCCCGTCAGGCAGGATGGAAAGCGGTTGCTCCACGTCCCCCGCGCACAGCTTCTCGATACGTTCCAGCCGTTCCGAGAGCCGCTGCATCCATCCGTCGAAATATTCCTTATCCAGAAACATGGCCTACTCCTTTGGTCGGTTTTTGCGCCGCACGGAACGCTCCTTCAGCACACGGCGGATTTCCGTGAGGGAATAATACAGCTTCCGGTTGATGGCCGAATAGGTGATCACGTGATCCGAGCGGAGGCGTTGAAGGGTACGCCCGCTGATGCCCAGGTAACGGCAGACCTGCTCGCCGTCCATCCATTCGTCGTTTATATACTCCTTATTCCATGCACGCCCCTTTTCAGGGAGAGAGGCGATTGCAGCCTCTATTTTCTCTATACGCCCGACAAGCTCGTTATAGGCTCGCGAACCGATCACTATGATTTTCATACTTCTTTGTTTTTTAGTCTGTTACAAAGGTCGGGCTTATATGGACAGCTTAAAACGAGGTCGGTACGACTTTTTTTTGATAATTTGCAGTGAACTGATTCTCAATGGTTCATGCGGTGAAGAAGGCAGTGTTTTTTACCGAAATCCGCGGCCCGTACTCGGTATTTTTATTGGCAGAAATGCGATAGCATACTGTGATTCAACGCTTAACGGTGTTCTAATCCGGACGGGGCTACAACGGAACACCCGTATCGGCTCCTTATACGGGTGCAAATACGGGCGTTCGGGAAAGTTCCTTTCGAGAGTTACGGGGGAAAACCGACCTCGGTTCTTTTGTTATATACAACGCTGATTATCAGTGTTTCTATAAGGAATAGAGTGCTTTACCGGTTCATGTTCTACTCGGAATTGCCGTTTTTCTTGTTTCGCTTCCACGTCTGCATACGTTTAAGCAGGGCCTCTTTCGCCTTGTCAAGCCACGGTGTCGGGTTGTTTCGGATTTTCATATCGCAGAATGTCCTCGAAAGGTTCATGTCGAGGTGTACGTTGAAAGCGTTGGAAATGTAGCTGGCAAGTTGCGTGAGTGGCACATTGCCGAAACAGCCTTTACTGTCGAGCAGGTAAATAAGTTCCGTCAGATCCGTCTTCGAGTCCTGCCATGTCGGACGCACGTCAGACAATGGCAGAACCATGTTCCGGAGGTTCGTGCTCTCCAGTGATTCCAATTCGCCCATAAGATAAACCGACAACATATCGTTGGCCAGGATTTTCGCCACCTTGAAATCCGCGTTTGTCGAAAACTGCGGGTCGAGTTCATAGTAGAAGGTTTCCAGGTATTGCTCCGTGTCGGTCTGCCCGCGCAGGAAATAGAGGCTGTCCAGGTGTGTAGCGCCGCTGCGGAAATAGCGGATAAAGTCGAGGCGTTTCTGCGTGTACGCGTTGATGGCCCGAACATGGGCGCCCAGGTACTCCCGTTGTGCCTCGATACTTCCTACCGGACGGTTCATCTCGATATTGTAGAGCTTGCGGTAATAGATCAGACGGCAAAAAAGACGAGGTTTGATTTCTTTGAAGAACTTTATTTCCTCGTCATCGTTTTGAAAACGGTAGCCGATGATATATTGTTTCAAACGGTCGAACGCTTCTCCCAGGACACGTGACGCTTCAAGCGACTTTTTCAACACGTCGGTATCCCGCGATTCGATACGTTCGATACTCCGCAGGACTTCGCTGTTTAATTTTTCTATAAATGCAATCATAATCCGTCTTGTTACTTTCGCGTATAAAGTTAGCGAATCGAAAAACCGGCGGATTACGATTTTTATCTTTCTCTTCGTTTTTTTATCACGGAGCCGATTTTAATGTCAGATCCGACCTTCCTGGCGGATGGAAGTGGGATTGCTCCCCATATTCCGCTTGCAAAAGTCCGTAAAGTGGGATTGGGCGGAGAAACCGCACATGTAGGCTATTTCCTGCAACGTGTAGTGTGTCGTCCGCAGCAACTCCCCGATACGTTCGATACGGCGCTGACGTAACCACGAGGAGGCCGAGCAGCCGAAAACCCGCTGGAAACGCCGGCGGAAGGTAATCGTGCTGGAATACCCGCAAACCCCGGCGAGTTCCGTGACGTTATCCGAGGCAAGATAATTCGATTTGACACGGGAGATGAACTCGTAATCGTCCCCCAGGTGCAACAGCTCCTCGAACTCCCCGACATCGGCGGGAGTGAGATGTTCATAAGAGGCGTCGAGCATTTTCAGCATGACAGCAGCGTTACATTCAACGGGCATACCCAATGTCTTACGGGCTTCACGCAGGTAATTCTTGAACCGCAGCCGCAGCGTGTCGTGATGCGGGTAGGAACACTCGGACAGAATGGTGCAAACCGTCCGCAGTTCATCGACACAACAGTAGCCGAAATACCACGTTACAAGACGCTCGACGTAATGGACGACATGAAATTCCTCCGAAAGCATCAGAAGAAGCAGGAACGGGGTGAAATCCTGGTATTCCCTCGTTATGGGACGGGGTGCTTCGTCAAGCAAGGAGGCGATGTCCCGCATCAGCAGAGAATCTCCCGAGTACGCTTTTATTTGTTCGGAACTGCGGGCATAATCCCGGTAACGCGATATGACCGCCGACAAAGCATTGAACTTCACGGCGTGAACGCCTTCTATAAAGGAAGGGCGAAGACTGTTGTAAATGGATAAGTCGGTTTGCATAAGTCATTTCTATAAAACGGAGCCGCATCCCCTTGTTGCCAAAACTCCGCAAGTCGTTACTTATGAACCGCTTGGAACACGGTACGAATCCTAATTACAAATATATCGCATCTGATAATCCGGAACAAATATCAGCAGGTAAAAATGAAAATAAACCTCGTTATTTTTGATTATTACCTGCAATAATATTATATTTGCAAACAAATAAGAGTTGTTTGACAGCATGAGAAATATAGTGTATCAAAGCACTTTACCAATTTCTTATCCGTTGCCCATTCTCATGCGAGTTTCTTTTAATCTATTTGTAGTCAATTAAATACCTTCAGACTACATCAAATATACAAAAAACTTTTATCTCCCGGTAGTTTATCAATAAAATGTCACAGTTGTCAGTCGCATTGCACCACTTTCATCCGATATTTCTAAGGAGATTATCACACGGCTGAAATTATTTTCTATTTTTGTGAAAAATCAAACCATCATAGAAACATTATGAAGAACAAGTTGCTTTTTTCCCTATTATCGGGAATGTTCCTGCTGTGTGCCTGCTCCACCGGCACCAAAGAAAACGCTTCGGAAAAAGTATCGGATTCCCAACCGGTAATCACTCCTTCTGCCGTCATGACCGAAACCATCATGAGCCGGAGAAGCATCCGGAAATACAAGCCACAGACAGTAGAAAAGGAAAAGTTGAACCAGATTGTGACAAACGGCATTTGGGCTCCTAACGGACAAGGACGTGAATCCTGGCAGATCCGTGTGGTAAGCGACCCGAAGCTGCTCTCGGCCATCAACGAACGCTACGGAAAGCCCTTTGCATACGGTGCACCTGCCGTAGTCTTCATCGGTTTTGACCCGCAATACGACCTGTCACAGGTAGACTGCGGACTGCTGGGAGGAAATATGATCCTGACTGCCCAGTCAATGGGAATCGGTTCGTGCTGCCTGGGCGGCATTGTCCGCTTCCTGAAACAGCCGGAAAACAAGGACCTGCTCCAGCAACTGCAGTTGCCCGAAAGTCATGAACTGCTTTATGCCATTGCTTTCGGATACCCCGATGAAAGTCCGAAAGCCAAGGAACGGCATACCGACCGTATCCAGTATATAGAATAAACTCACTTTCGGTAAACCTGCAGTATGCCCAACAGGATACCTGACCACAATAAGCAGGAACCACAATAAAAAAATCCCGCCATTCGCATTCTTCCGAAGCAGAAATGGCGGGATTTCTATTTTATAACGACTGCCTGACTCTAAAGCAACCGCTTAGAAATCGAATTTTTCCATTTTCATTGAAGCCAGCTGTTCAATCTGGGGAACCAATGAAGTGAAATGACTTGTCTTGGAATGGACAGCCAATGACGCTCCCCCCTTCCAGGTTTCACAAATCATCAGTACATCCGGACGGGTTGCACTCTCAAATACATCGTAAGCGATACAGCCTTCGTCGTTCAGAGATGCTGCAGCCAGTTCTTTGGCAAGAGCAATCACCGCTGCACGGTCTTTCTCTTCCTTTACCTGAATAAATACATTCAATCTAATCATAGTTATAAATTTTAATTACCATTCTACAAATTTACCGCGAGCCTTACGTTCTTTCAGGATTGCAGCCAGACGCTTGTTCTTGGATGAAGCAATGTATTTACGACCAAAGATATTCGGAATAGCTACTCCCAAGGCAATACACATAATCACCAAACCTGAATTTACTCCACTTTCAATGGCCTTCATCAGCGGTGTTACCTGATCGATTGTCTGCACGTTCATATTGATCAGACCAAACAGCATGCGGTACATCAATACTCCCGGAATCATCGGAATAACCGAAGGAATCGTCAGTACGTGGCCCGGTACATGGAACCAGTGAACGGCCTTGACAGCAATCAGGCTGACGAGCACTGAACCGGAGAACGAACCGATAACCAGACCCATGTCAAGACCGATGTTGTCGGTACTTGGACCCAGGTTGACGAAGTTACGGGTACAAACGGCAATGATTCCACCGATAGCCACCACCCACAGCAGACGGCGCTGGATATTGAAAATCATAGAGAAGCCCATTGCAGAGATGGCTGCAGCAATCGCATATTCCCAGTAAGCGTGGTGCGGTACCATACTGATGGTCGGGAAGAAGTCGGCAATGTGACAGAGCTTCACCGCAAAGGCGATACCGAACGCCATGGCAGAAACCATCAACAAGGTATTTACCGCCCGGACAACTCCCACCTGAATGTAATTGTCGAGCATATCGTCCACAAAGTTGATCAAAGGCACACCCGGCACAATGAACAGGGCACAAGCCAACAGCGGATGCCAGGGAGTGGAAGTCCATTCCTGTGGAAGCAGCGTGCTGGCCCAAGCCAGAATCGTAGAAACAAAGGCCGCAATGGCAATTCCCATATAGTGATTCAAGCCAGACTCGTTGCATTTATGACGCACACGCATTCCGATGATGGCTGCCAGCGAAGCATAAAGGAAGGCAACCCAGTCGCATCCGAACTGAATACAGAAACCGCCACAGGCAAAACCGGCACCGATGGCTACCTGCCACGGAGTATAATTGCGTTTTTTGGTGCGGATCTTTTCAAGTTCTTCCTCATACTTGTCCAATGTGTAATCTTCTTCAATAGCCCGCCATGAAAGCTTGCTGACTTCCGAAATGGCAGTCATGTTCACTCCATGTCCTTCTATTCTCTGGAATTTAGTAAAAGAATAATCTCCATCGCTCACGTTTACCATCAGCATGGTAAAGCTTACGTTGATATGGAGTTTCTCTTCAGGGATACCCAAATAGGCTGCAGTACGCTTCATATTGCGTACAACGCGGTTGGTATCAGCCAAACTTTCCACCAATAATTTACCGGTGCGCAACAGGAGGTCCACTCTACGATGCAACAGCTGATCGTGAGCTTTCAGTGTAGTCTCTAATCGTTTCTCTAATTCCATTAAACTATTTTTTATATTAAAAGCAAATCAGGTTATTTTTCGGCGTGCAAAGTTAAGAAAAATATCTTTTTAATTCGTATCTTTGTAGCCTGAAAAAGCCCATTGATGAACAATTTATCGCGTATAGAAAATGAGCAGAAAATTATAGAGCAGATGATCAGGCTCTATTGCCGGAAAAAAGAAGGCAACAAAGAGTTGTGCCCGTCTTGCCAAGAATTGCTGGCATATAGCCGGCAACGGCTGGAACGTTGTCCGTTCAAAGCGCACAAAGGCACGTGCCGACTCTGCAAGATACACTGCTACAAACCTGAGATGCAGAAGCGGATCAGGGAGGTGATGCGATACTCCGGACCCAGGATGCTTCTCTATCATCCGGTGGCTGCCCTGCGGCATCTTTGGATGGAACGGGGAGCCGGATAAACACCTTTCTGTGGATTTTTTCTACAATACACAAACTGACTTCCTCAATATACACAATACTAAACAAATACAACAGACGGATTATCAACAAATTAAGAAATACACTGTTTTTGGCACACACATTGCAGGTGTATTCTTGGCATCTAAAAACATTTAATACTTGAACTATATGAAACGCTTCTTAACAAAAAAGGAATTGAAGGTAAAAAGAAAACAAACAATCTACGCAGGTATCTGTATTGTTGTAACTATTGCACTTTATTTGTTTTTTACCCGTGAGAAAACTGTAGAGAATGAACCTCCTGTGGTATGCGTAATGCCTGCCCAGAAACAGGATGTGGAAATCTATGGCGAATATGTGGGACGTATCCGTGCACAGCAGTTTGTAGAAGTACGGGCCCGGGTGGAAGGTTTTCTGGAACAGATGACTTTCGAAGAAGGTACATATGTAAAGCGCAACCAAGTGTTATTTGTTATCAATCAGGACCAGTACCGGGCCAAGGCCGACAAGGCACGTGCCCAGCTGAAGAAGGATGAGGCACAGGCACTGAAGGCACAACGCGACCTGGAACGTATCCGTCCTTTGTACGAGCAGAATGCAACCAGCCAGCTGGATCTGGACAACGCCATCGCTGCCTACGAAACGGCAGTGGCCAGTGTGGGCATGAGCAAGGCCGACCTGGAACAGGCTGAACAGGAGCTGGGTTATACAATTGTACGTTCTCCGATTTCCGGACAGATCAGTGAACGCCATGTCGACCTGGGAACACTGGTGGGCGGAAGCGGAAAGTCGCTGCTGGCTACCATCGTAAAGAGTGATACAATCCTGGTGGACTTCAGCATGACGGCACTGGACTACCTGAAGAGTAAGGAGCGTAACGTGACATTGGGACAGAAGGATTCTACACGTTCCTGGCAGCCGACGGTAACCATTACACTGCCGGACAACAGCATCTATGAATATAAGGGTCTGGTTGACTTTGCGGCACCGCAGGTAAATCCGAAAACCGGAACCTTCTCTGTACGTGCTGAACTCGCCAACCCGGAACATGTGCTGCTCCCGGGACAGTTTACCAAGGTAAAACTGCTGCTGGATGTACGGGAAAATGCTACGGTAGTACCGCAAAAGGCACTGATCATCGAAAAGGGAGGAGCTCACATCTTCGTGGTAAGACGCGACTCTACGGTTGAGCGCCGCTTCATCGAACTGGGACCTGAATTCCAGAACGACGTAGTAGTAGAACGTGGTCTGTCGGCCGGTGAGATGATTGTCAGCGAGGGTTATCACAAACTGACTCCAGGAATGAAAGTCCGCATGACTCCGGACAACCAGGGTGAAGCCACCAAAGAAGAAGAAAAGAATTAACGGACCCCAATCACGAACGAACTTATGAAAGTCAATTTTTTTATAGACAGACCTATTTTCTCGGCTGTCCTCTCCATACTTATTGTGATAGTGGGTATCATCGGTCTGATGATGCTTCCTATCGACCAGTATCCGCAGATTACCCCGCCGGTGGTGAAGATCAGTGCTTCTTATCCGGGAGCAAGTGCCGTAACGGTATCACAGGCCGTGGCTACCCCGATTGAACAGGAGTTGAACGGTACTCCGGGCATGATTTACATGGAATCCAACAGTTCCAACTCGGGAGGTTTCTCGGCGACAGTGACTTTTGATATTTCAGCCGATCCGGACCTGGCGGCTGTGGAAATCCAGAACCGTATCAAACTGGCGGAATCACGACTTCCGGCAGAAGTAATACAGAACGGTATCTCGGTCGAAAAACAGGCCCCCAGTCAGCTGATGACCATCTGTCTGACCTCGGATGACCCGAAATTCGATGAAATCTACCTGAGTAACTTCGCTACCTTGAACGTACTCGACCTGCTCCGCCGTATTCCGGGGGTAGGTAGAATTTCCAACGTGGGTGGACGTTATTATGCCATGCAGATCTGGGTGGATCCGGCCAAGCTTGCCAACTTCGGCATGACGGTACAGGATGTACAGAATGCATTGAAAGACCAGAACCGTGAATCGGCAGCCGGTGTACTCGGCCAGCAGCCGGTAAGCGGCATCGATATCACCATTCCGATTACGGCACAGGGACGTCTGTCTACCGCCAGACAGTTTGAGGAAATCGTATTGCGTGCCAACCCCGACGGCTCACTGATCCGCTTGCGCGACGTCGCACGCATCTCGCTGGAAGCTTCTTCATACAATACCGAAAGTGGTATCAACGGAGGCAATGCAGCGGTGCTCGGTATCTATATGCTTCCGGGAGCCAACGCCATGGAAGTAGCCAACAGTGTAAAGGAGGCGATGAAGGATATCAGCAAGAACTTCCCGGAAGGACTGGAATACAACATTCCGTTTGATATGACTACGTATATTTCTGAATCCATTCATGAGGTATACAAAACCCTGTTTGAAGCACTCGTGCTGGTAATCATCGTCGTATTCCTTTCTTTGCAGAGCTGGCGTGCGACACTGATTCCGGTGGTTGCCGTACCGATTTCGCTGATCGGAACCTTCGGTTTCATGCTGATATTCGGCTTCTCTTTGAATATGCTTACCCTGCTGGGACTGGTATTGGCCATCGGTATTGTGGTGGACGATGCGATTGTGGTGGTGGAAAACGTGGAACGTATCATGGAGGAAGAGCACCTGAGTCCGTATGAGGCTACCAAGAAGGCCATGGACGGACTGGTGGGAGCGGTCATCGCGACCTCACTGGTACTGGCAGCCGTATTCGTTCCGGTAAGTTTCCTTTCGGGAATTACGGGACAGCTCTACCGCCAGTTTACCGTGACCATCGTAGTATCAGTATTGCTCTCTACGGTAGTTGCGCTTACCCTGAGCCCGGTGATGTGTTCACTGATTCTGAAACCGACTGACCCCAACAAGCCGAAGAACCGTGTGTTCAGAACCATCAACCGCTGGCTGGGAATCGGTAACAACAAATACATTGGCTGGATTCAGCATACGGTGAAACACCCTAAACGCGTAATGGTGGGCTTCGGTATGGTAATCGTGCTGATTTTTGTCATGCACAGACTCACTCCGACCAGCTTCTTGCCGATTGAAGACCAGGGATATTTTACAGTCGAACTGGAATTGCCGGAAAGCAGTACCCTGGAACGGACCCGTGAGGTAACCGACCGCGCAGTGGACTTCCTGATAAAGAATCCGGCAGTAGCCTATGTACTGAATGTAACGGGTAGCAGCCCCCGTGTCGGTACCAACCAGGCACGAAGCCAGCTCACCGTTATTCTGAAAGGATGGGAAGAACGCAGCAATACAACCATCGATAAAATCATGGATGAAGTGAGAGCGGAATTCAAGGACTATCCGGAATGTAAAGTGTATCTTTCTACTCCTCCGGTAATCCCAGGTCTGGGTACTTCGGGTGGTTTCGAAATGCAGTTGGAAGCACGTGGTGATGCGACTTTCGAAGACCTGGTACAGGCTACCGATACGCTGATGTATTATGCATCACAGCGGAAAGAGATTGCAGGACTTTCTTCTTCACTGCAGGCTGAAATTCCTCAGTTGTATTTCGATGTGGACCGCGACAAGGTAAAACTGACAGGTGTTCCGATGGCGGATGTGTTCTCAACCATGAAAGCCTATACCGGTTCGGTGTATGTAAACGACTTCAACATGTTCAACCGTATTTACCGTGTATACATCCAGGCGGAAGCTCCTTACCGTGCACACAGAGACAATATCGGTCTCTACTTCGTGCGGGGAGGTGACGGCGATATGATTCCGTTGACTTCACTGGGAACCACCAGTTATACAACCGGCCCGGGTAGCATCAAGCGTTTCAACATGTTTAATACTGCCGTGATACAGGGAACTGCAGCAGCCGGAGCAAGTTCCGGACAGGTAATGGAAATGCTGGAACAGATTGCACAGGAGAAGCTGCCGAACAACATCGGAGTGGAATGGAGTGGCCTTTCTTATCAGGAAAAGAAAGCCGGAGGACAGACCGGAATTATCCTTGCACTGGTATTCCTCTTCGTATTCCTCTTCCTGGCCGCACTTTATGAAAGCTGGACAGTGCCTATCGCCGTACTGATTTCACTTCCGGTTGCCGTATTGGGAGCCTACGTGGGAGTTACCCTCTGCGGACTGGAAAATGATACTTATTTCCAGATTGGTCTGGTAATGCTGATCGGACTTGCGGCAAAGAATGCCATCCTGATCGTAGAGTTTGCCAAAGAAGAAGTGGACAAGGGACGTGACCTCATCGAATCGGCACTGCATGCTGCCAGACTGCGTTTCCGTCCTATCCTGATGACTTCACTGGCATTCATCCTGGGTATGCTTCCGATGGTTATTGCGAGCGGTCCGGGATCGGCCAGCCGTCAGGCAATCGGTACCGGTGTATTCTTCGGTATGATTGTGGCCGTTACAGTGGGAATTTTGCTGGTTCCGTTCTTCTTTGTAATGATTTACAAGGCAACCAACAAACTGAAGACTAAAAAAGCAAACTAACTCCAATAAGTACGAATTATGAAGTTCAACATATCAACCTATCCGATTATCCCGATCTTATTTGCAGCGCTCTTCCTGAGCAGCTGCAAAATAGGGAAACAATATACGCGCCCGAATCTGGAACTTCCGGAGACACTCGACAGCATGAGCATTGACTCGACTTCCATCGGTGATTATCCCTGGGAAGAACTGTATACCGATACCATTCTGCAGGGCCTCATCCGAAAGACATTGACCTACAACAAGGACATGCTGATAGCGGCTGCCCGCATCAAGGAACTGGCTGCGATGAAACGGATTGATTTTGCCAATCTGTTCCCGGCATTCGGCGTTAAGGGATATGCAGAGAAAGAAGGAGAAAATTACGGTGGTAACAATTATAAGAGCAGCAATGAGGTAGACCTGAAGTTCGGAGTGAGCTGGGAAATCGATTTGTGGGGTAACCTGCGCTGGGCGAAAGACAAAAGCATGGCAGAGTTCATGGGGTCTGTTGAGAACCAGCGGGCACTGAAAATGAGTCTGGTGGCTCAGATGGCACAATCGTATTTCGAACTGGTAGCCCTGGACAATGAGCTGGCCATCGTCAAGAAGACAGTGGACGCGCGCCGCGAGAGTCTGCATCTGGCACGTATCCGTTATGAGGGAGGACTTACCTCGGAAACGGCTTACCGGCAGGCTCAGGTGGAGTTGGCAAGAACCTCTACCTTGGTTCCTGACCTGGAAAGAAAGATTACGCTGAAGCAGAACGAGATTGCTTTCCTGACCGGTGAGTATCCTCACGAAATCCAACGTGCCAGTCTGCCGGAAGACGTACTGCTTTCTGCCACACTGCCCATGGGACTTCCTTCTTCCCTGCTGGAACGGCGTCCAGACATCCGCCAGGCTGAACAGGCGGTAATCGCAGCAAATGCAGCAGTGGGAGTCGCTTTTACCAACCTCTTCCCCCGTCTTACCCTGACGGCTTCGGTAGGTAGTGAAAGTGCGGAGTTTGCAGACTTCATCAAGTCGCCTTATCACCTGCTGAGTGCCACTATATTGCAGCCTGTATTTGCAATGGGTAAAAACCGGGCACTGGTGAAAGCCAAAAAGGCTGCATGCGAACAGGCTGCCTACAATTACGAGAAGGTAGTGCTGACAGCATTCAAGGAGGCTTATAATGCAATTGCCGAATTCAACAAGATAAAGGAGATTTATGAAACCCGCCTGCGGTTGGAGCAGTCTTCGAAAATTACACTGGATCTGGCCCAGCTGCAATACTTGAACGGAGTAATCGGCTATCTGGACTTGCTGGACGCTCAGCGTGGTTACCTGGATGCACAGATCGGATTGAGCAACGCAATCAGAGACAAGCAGATTACACTGGTCAACTTATATAAAGCACTGGGAGGCGGCTGGCAAGAATAAGACAGCAGGCTGAGTGCCGTAAAACAGTCGTTCTATACAGACATTATCATTATTTCATGCACACTTGAAGAATAACCATCCGGCGGATGGCTTATTCAGATTTTCACAGAAAACCCCGGAAGCAGCTTAGTGTTACTTCCGGGGTTTTATTATGAGTCATCTTTGGCTGTCGGGAAATTCTCCCATCCACTCAAAGGGAAATTAGTCTTTCTTTCCAAAAATCAGCAACGAATCACGGGCGGCAGCCTTCGTCGTCCAATCTTCGGGAACAAACTTCCAATGATTCAGCGGTTGCGGTTTCAAGGTACCGGCCTTTTCAATACATTCCATCAAATAATAGCGCAAATCTTTTTCCGTAGAGAACAAGATACGTTTTGAAAGTTCTTCCTTGGGAATACCGGCTCCCTTGGTCAGCAAATCACCTCCGCCGTTTCCACGATACGAATTGACAGCCACCGTATAACGCTTGTCCAGTGAGAATGGCGTACCGTCGGCCATTCCTGAAATCACGATTTTTTCTCCCTGTGGCTTTGTCACATCCACTGTATAAAGAATGCCGGCAGCCGAATCAAAGTTGAAACTGGGGTTCTTGAACCATCCGAAATGATCGGGTTCGTCGTTCAGCAACAGCAGATGATCGTCCGCAGATTCCATCCGGTTGGTCCACAAGGTGTACGACATTTCCAGGAAATCCTTGATTTCCTTTCCGGTCAGTTCCATGGTATACAGCAGATTCTCAAACTTATACAGGTTGAACATATCGCTCATGTAGATATCTCCTTCCTTGATTTCTGCCGTAGCCGACAACGGAGCACAAAACGAAATGTCGGCTCCCGTGATATCCAGCTGAAGCTGATGGATTAAATCAATAAAGGCAGAAGGACCGAAAAAGGCATCTTTTGACGAAATCGTATGGTCGATGGAACCGATTTTACGGGAAACAAACTGCAGGGTAGCCTCATACTGCGACTTGAACTCTTCCATGAATTTCTCATCTGCGCCATACTGTGTCATATCGACCAGATTACCCTCCAAGGACTTGGAAGCAATCTTTCCGTCCTTGACCTTCAGGCGCACGGTTACGTCCGACACCAGTCTCGCAGCATTCGACGGGTCGATGATCAATACTGAGTCTCCCACTGCATTCACAATTTTCTCACAGCGCTTCACGTGGTCGTGTCCCATGAAAATCACATCAAAACCGGGTACGTTACGGGCTACTTCCCCTGAACCGTTTTCTATGATACCATCCAGCTTGTTGCTTTCCGGACCTGCATGAAAGAGACCGACCAGCACATCGGGCTTCTCATCACGCTGAATGATTTCCACCCATTTTCTTGCACAGGTCTCCATATCCTCGAAACGCAGTCCGCTCCACAGATTCTCGGGCAACCACGAAGGAACTCCCGGAGTAATCATTCCAAGGACAACGACCTTTACTCCTTCCCTTTCAAAAACTTTATAAGGAGGAAGATATGGTTTCCCGGTATTGACGTCAATCACATTGGCCCCCAGAATCGGGAAGTTACACTGACGGATCCAGCGGTCATACACTGCATGCCCGGTCTCAATGTCGTGATTTCCTACCGTTCCCACATCGTATTTCATATAATTCAGTATGGCAGCATTCACATGCACCGAGGTCGTATCAATGTAGTTATAATAATAAGCCACCGGCTGTCCCTGGAGAATGTCTCCATTATCCATCAGAAGCAAACGGTCGCCATATTCCTCCCTCAACTCATTCACATAAGAAGACACAGAAGCCAGACCTCCCTTCAAGGGGCGGTTTCTGATAAAGTCATAAGGGAAATAACTGCCGTGTACGTCACTGGTCTCCACCATCTTCAACACGATTTCCTTCTCATCGGATGCCGCACACAAGGTGGCACCCAAGCTTAACAAAGCTGCCATACAAACTGCAAGTTTCATTTTTCAAGTTTGGTTTAGTTTAGCTACAAAAATAACAAAGTATCAATTTTCCTCCAACTCCGATACCGGAAATTGCCAGTAAAAAAATCATGAATATCAAAAAAATACCGGAAAGAATATGCATTCCTTCCGGTATGTCTCCCTGTTCTACTCAAAAGAAACTTCCAACTTCCGGTAATCAGTTGAACAGTTTGAATCCGATAAAATAGGTACGTGGCTGACTCGGGCCGTACACGTACTTCGAATCACGGGTAGCCCCGGCATCCAGGTCTTTCTGATACGAATTGAAAATATTCTGTACCCCTCCATTCAACTGAAGTTTCAGGTGATCGTTCAGCACAAAAGTATAGTTCAGTTTCAAATTCAAATCCATAAAGTCCGGTGTACGCTCCATCCGGTCTTTCTCAATATATCCGGCCATATGAGGAACCCACATTTTTCCGGTATATACTCCCGACAAAGAAGCATCGAAATTCTTCAGCGGAGAGGTCGAGAAAGTAAAGTAACCGTAATAATCCGGCGTACGGGTCATGGTGGTAATCAATGAAGCATCGGGATCCTCACTCCATTTTACTCCCTCTGTGTATCGGCTGCGCTGTGCCGTGAATCCCAGCTGCAACTGTGCCTCACGCCCATGGGCAATCTTATAATCGATGTTCGCTCCATATACCCGGGCACCACGTCCGTTGCGGCGTTCGTGCACTTCTGCCCTGGCCTCATCGTCATAGCCCACAGGTTCCAGATAAAACACATCATTCAATGCTGTATAGAAACCTTCAATCAACAGATTCGACTGGAAGTGACCGAAATTGAATCCCCAGTCGATAGAACCGCTGAAACTGTTGGAACGCTCCGGCTTCAACCCTTCTGCCACACGGATCAGCACCATATTTCCTCCTACTGCTGCCACATGAAGGTCCTCATCGTAAGCCTGAGGGGCACGGAAACCTGTCGACCAGGTCAGGCGTCCCTGGAATTTCTCTGAAGGCTTCCACAACGCATTGATACGCGGACTGAAAATCAGTTTTTCCACCAGATTATGCTTGTCCAGACGGAATCCGGCCAGAATCGTGAAGTAATCCATCTTCCACTCATTCTGCAGGAACGCACTTCCTACCTTCACATCCTGCTTCAGGTCACGCTGATATCCCAGCATCTTATCGTGCAACGAGTTATACTGGTACTCCACTCCACCGGTAAACGTAGCCGGAGCAAAAAAACAACGGTCCATATTGCCGACATACATCGCACCTCCCACAGCCGTCAGGTCCTTGGTACTTCCATAAGCATTCAAATCCATGCCACTGCCATAATAACTGTTGCGGTCAATGTGCTGCAACGAGGAATATACCGACAGTTTATGCTTGTACTCGCGGAAGAAAACATCGTAAGTCAGTCCCCCACTGTTGATAATATGCTTGGTCTGCTCCGTAATGTCCGTTTCATGAGGCTGCAAGTCGAACTTGTTTCCTCCACGGCGGAACTCGTTGGTAGTATGATACTCCAGACTGATACGGCTGAACTGAGTAGGACGGTAATACGAACGCAGTCCGAAAGTATTCATATTCAGTTTACCCAGTTCTGAAAAACCATCACCGTTGGCATCGTACGGATTACGGTTCCGGTAAGCCTGATATACGGCAATACCATACGAATTGTCAGAAGAAACCAATGAGGCATTGGCCGATACATTCTGTTCCCAGGTTTTGGCATCCAAGCCCGACAACGTAGAAGCAACCTGGAAAGAGTTATTGACCGGGTCTTTCGTGATGATATTAATCGTACCGCCTACCGCATTGGCACCGAACAAGGCAGATCCGCCACCGCGTACCACTTCCACACGTTCAATCATGTTGGTCGGAATCTGTTCCAGACCGTATACTCCCGAAAGGGCACTCATCACCGGACGGCTGTTGATCAATATCTGCGAATAAGGACCTTCCAGTCCGTTGATACGGACCTGCGAAAATCCACAATTCTGACAGTTATTCTCCACCCGCAGTCCCGACTGGTAATTCAGCGATTTAGACAAGTCGGTCGAATTGACCATCTCAAACAGTTTGTTATTCATTACATTAACCACCACAGGAGCTACCTTCCGGCTGGTTTCATTCCGGTTGGCAGAAACCACCACCTCATCAGTCAGGATACTCTCCTCCTCCATCACGAAATGCATGTCTACCGTAAACTCCTTGCTCACCGTCACCTTCTTGGTCTGAGTGCCGTAGCCCATCACCTGAGCCTTCAGCGTATACTTGCCTGCCGGTACGTTCTTGAATCTGAAATAACCGTCCTGGTCCGTCACAGTTCCGTCTCCGATTTCTACTATCAGTACAGCCGCATAAGGAATTCCTGCTTCCGTACCCTTTTCAATCACATGTCCGGTAATTACATTCCCCTCCTTCACCGGAGATGAGATTTCCGGCATAGCCAGTCCTACCAGGCTACAGCATAAGCCCAGCAGACAAGCAATATATTTTTTCATCTTTAATTATCTGATTTTATAAATAATAATACAGCGTATTCCTTTATTTCCAGAACAGCCATGACAGTGTCTGGCATCATTTCCTGATACCTTAAACAAACCATACCTCAATCCGCCGGTTGACCTGCGGATTAATCGGAATACGACATCTGGTCATTGCCTGCCATCAGGAACGACCTATAAAACAAACTTTTATCAAATAAGAAAAGAGACGGGAGGGGCACGCAGACTGATGGTCCCGACCAGACCAGTGGATACCTGCTGTGCAGTCCATGCCTCATCCAGCGAATATAAAAGAGGAAGTGACACATGTGCAAGCTCCAGCGTTTCGGGTTCCAGAGAACCGAATACCGAAAAAGTCTGCAATACCAGCAGCTGGCCTTCGGTATGAGTGTGTGCCTTCTTGAAAGGATGGGAGTGAACCAACATCACGCCATTGATCACGTGCACGTGTGCAAACAACGTTATGCTTGCATAATAGATGGCAAACAGACTCAGGAGTCCCATTGCCCACACGCGAAAATATGTACGGACTTGCTTCAACATCATCGGTTGGCAAAAATACGAAAATTCATTGAGATGGTAAAATTTTCAGCATCTTTTCAAGCGTAACTCTCAGATACACAAATACCAATTTTTAGGTATTGCCCTGCTTTACCCCACTCCATACCTTTGCAAAGAAAAACAAACATTAACAAACCTTTTAAAAATACTTTTCAATGAAAGCAAATCATGTACTTGCAGCAGTCGCTGTTGCGTTGTGCTTTACTGCATGCAGTAAGAACGACGGTCCGGAAACTCTTATACCGGCAGAACGAAAATCGGTAGAAAACCTTGATGTGACCAATTATGGAAAATGGACTTATATCAATCTGAATACCGGGGAACACAAACAGTATGATGATTGCAGTGAATGGATATATACCGACGGTACAACCGTTCCTGCGAAAGCCCAGCCGGAAATAGACATTGACTGGCACATCGCTGTGCACCGCTATGAAATCAGGACCAACGGCGGAGAAGTGCTGGACACCCAGACTACCGACATGAACGCGGTTTCCTCACTGCCGGCCGGCACTTATGTGGCAGATGAATCCATCACCCATGAAGACAAGGAGTTCCCCATTATTACCGATATGTCAAAAATGATGGAAGGAAATGTAGGTTATGCCCGTACAGCCACCATCAACCGCACCTTATGCAACTGGGTCACCAAAAAGGAAACGGGTGCCATGCCTCCGGTCATTTACACCCCGAACAACCATGTATACGTACTCAAAAACAAAGACGGCAGCTGGAGCAAACTGCAGTTTACCGCAGCCGGTAACACCGAGACCAACAAAAGCGGCTATCTCACATTCTCTTACGAACATTATCCAATGAAATAAGCCCAATGAGAAAAATACTTTTTATCTTTTGCATACCCCTGCTGATGATAGCTGTCATCGCCAGGGGTAATGTTCCGGAAAAAGGCGGCAGAGAAGCAAGCTACCCGTATATCATAAAAGGAATCATTACCGATGAACACAATGCTCCGCTACCCGGGGCTTCCGTAAAAGTGCTTGGAACCACCTTCGGCGCAGGAAGCGACAGCCAGGGAGAGTTCATCATACGAATGGAAAACACTACCCAACGCACCCTCAATGTTTCCTTCGTCGGATACCAGCCACAAGAAATCACCATTACTCCTTCTCTGTCTCCAGCTCCTTTGTATATCCGGTTGCAGCCTTCATCCAACCAGTTGAATGAAGTAGTGGTTACCGGAACCTTCATCGAAAAGCCCTTGAAGGAAGTTCCCGTACTGACCCGCATCATTACGCAAAAAGAGATACAGGCACTGAATCCCATGAGCATTGAAAACCTGCTCCAGTACGAATTGCCCGGACTGCAGATCGGGTACAACTCCATGAGCCAGTTGCCGGAAATCACCTATCAGGGAATGGGAGGAGAATACATTCTTTTCCTTATCGACGGAGAACGGGTCAGCGGTGAGGGGGCCGATCACAATGTAGATTTCACCCGGTTCAATATAGATGACATCGAGCGTATTGAAGTCATAAAAGGTTCACAGTCTACCCTGTATGGCTCCAACGCCCTCGGCGGGGTAATCAACATTATCACCAAGACTGCCGACCGCCCCTTTACCGGCAACCTGAGTGCCCGGTATGCAGGAACCGACGGACAGAAATATACGGTATCTGCAGGAGCCCGGAAAAACCGCCTCACTTCATACACCAGTCTCACGTGGCGCCAACGGGATACTTACTGCATCGAAGACGGCGGTGAAAGCAGTGAGACGGGAGGAGTACGGTCTTCTACCGTCTACGGATACAATATCTGGAATGTCTCGCAGAAACTGGGATATACCTGCAACGAACACCTGAGTGTCGACCTGAAAGGCAGTTTCTATCACAACCAGCGTGACCTCATGGCCGGCAAGCTGTATCAGGATTATTTCATCGATTATTCAGTCGGAGGGAAAATCAAGTACCTTCCCAGAGAAGGACAGCAACTGACTTTATCTTATACATACGATAATTACAAAAAGGATAAGGATTATCTGAAAAGCGACAAGCGGAGTACCGATTACCGGAACATTACCCAGACTCCACGACTGGATTATACGGGAAAATTCGGGAATCATACGGTCAGCATCGGATTCGAAGGAAACATGGAGTATCTCAAGCATTATATGCTGAAAGACAGTTCGCATGTAGCCAACAAGGCGTATAGCTTTTACATACAGGAGGACTGGCAGCTCCACGAGCAACTGAATCTGATTATCGGACTCCGCAGTGATTATCATGAAAAATATCACCTGCACCTCACCCCGAAGTTGTCGGCCCTGTGGCATCCTGCTCCATGGCTTACTCTCCGCGGTGGTTACTCACAGGGATTCCGCTCTCCTTCCCTGAAAGAGCTGTATCAGGAATACGATATGGGAGGACTGGGTATCATGATGCTTTACGGTAATCCCGACCTGCAACCGGAAACCAGTCATCAGTATTCGCTTTCCGCCGAATTCACCCAAGGAGGATTGAACGTATCGGTGTCTGCCTCACACAACCGTTTCCATCACAAGATTGCGTTGCTGCCACTCAATGACGGAACCAGAAACCAGCGTTACGAGAATGCCGACCGAAGCCGGACTACCGGAATTGAAAGCATCGTACGCTACAGTTTCGGACAGGGTATCGTACTGACAGGTTCCTATGCCTATACAGATGACTATCAGGAAATCGATGGAAAGAACACTTCGTTTGTACGGCCGCACAGCGTGACATTCAATGCCATGTACCATCGGAAATTCGGTCAAGTGGGTATCAACTGCTCTTTGAACGGACAATGGTATTCCCGACTGGAAACCTATTCTTTCAGTTCTACGAAAGATGACTATACCCTGTTCTCCTTCGACCCGCGTCTGGTATGTTCACTGAACATGGGGGCTACTCTGCCTCGGGGAATATCCCTAAATCTAGGTATCGACAACCTCCTGAACCACAAAGACAAGGCAGCCGACAGTTCCATACAGGTGCCACAAAGAGGAATCAGTCTGGTAGGAACCCTCCAGATTAACCTGACCGACATGTGGAAACTGTAACTGCAGACGGGAGTAAAAACGGACACATTCAACTAACGCATATAAAGACTATAACCATAAAGAGTATGACAAAAAGAAAAAGAAAAAAGTATCTGAGTCTGGCCGGAGGACTGATTGTCCTGGCCTTCTCACTGGCCGGAGCCTGGAACCTCTGGTTCGGTACAACGAAAATAGGATTCCTCAATTATCAGGTGATCAATCTGGGAGAGATTGCAAAGGCAAACCACAATCCGTTCATCCGGATTGCGGAAATAACGACCGACCAACTTGATAACCTGGAGAAATATGACATGATTTTCATCAATGGGATGGGGCTCCGGATTACGGAAGAGCAAAGGGAAAGAATCGAGCAGGCAGCCACGCGGAACCTGCCGGTACTGACGACTGCAGCCACCAATCCGGCCAACAATATCTGCTCGGTGGATTCTGTGGCCAATACAGTTTTGCGGGATTACCTGGGAAACGGAGGAAGACGGAACTATCAGAGCATGCTGAATTACGTGCGCAAATACATCGACCGGAAAATCATTTCCATTCCCGAGCCGGAAGCGGTAGTCGAGGCTTCCAGTGAAATGCTTTATCATGCCGATCCTGCACATCCGGAAGACGAAGTGCTGGGGTTCAATACGGTGCGTGAATACGACGACTTTCTGAAAAAACAGGGACTCTGGAAGGAAGATGCTCCGCGTATCGTACTGACCGGACAGATGGGAGAACCGGCCGACCTGATACGGAAGTTGGAAGAAACAGGAAACCGGGTTTATCCGGTGCGGAACATGCGCATGTTCATCCAGTTCCACCAGATTGATTCAGTTGCCCCCTCTGCCGTCATCAACATGGCACACGGCCGGATGGGAGACTACATCGTAGACTATCTGAATCAGCAGAACATTCCTTTGTTCTCTCCGCTGAATGTGAACCGCCTGGTTGCAGACTGGGAGAAGGATGACATGGGCATGAACGGCGGATTCCTGTCGCAGAGTGTGGTTACTCCGGAAATTGACGGAGCCATCCGTCCTTTCGCCCTCTTCGGTCATTATATCGACGAAGAAGGACTGCAGCGTGCCTATGCCATTCCGGAGCGACTGGAAACCTTCGTGCAGACTGTCAATAATTATATCCGCCTGAAGAGCAAGCCGAATTCGGAAAAGCGGATTGCCATTTATTATTATAAAGGTCCCGGACAGAATGCGCTGACTGCCTCGGGCATGGAAGTGGTTCCTTCACTGTACAACCTGCTTGTCCGCCTGAAAAAGGAAGGATACAAGGTAGACCATCTGCCGGCCAGCAGCCAGGAACTCGGCAAACTCATTCAGGCACAGGGAGCCGTATTCAATCTGTATGCCGAAGGGGCTTCCGACCGCTTCATGAAAGAAGGGAACCCTGAACTGATTACCAAAGAACAGTATGAGCAGTGGGTCGGACAAAGTCTCCGTCCTGAAAAATACGCAGAAGTAGTGGCAGCCCACGGAGAGTTTCCGGGGAATTACATGGCTACGGAAGACGGCCGACTGGGAGTGGCACGCATCTCTTTCGGCAACGTGGTACTCTTGCCTCAAAATGCAGCCGGTACCGGTTCCAACTCGTTCCAGATGGTACACGGGACCAATGCGGCTCCTCCACATCCCTACATTGCCTCCTACCTGTGGACACAGTACGGTTTTCAGGCAGATGCACTGATTCATTTCGGTACGCACGGAAGTCTGGAATTTACCCCTAAAAAACAGGTGGCTTTGTCGAGTCTGGAATGGCCCGACCGGCTGGTGGGGGCACTTCCGCATTTCTACATCTACTCCATCGGCAATGTGGGAGAAGGCATTATCGCCAAACGCCGGTCGTATGCCGGACTGCAGTCGTACCTTACTCCGCCTTTCATGGAAAGTAATGTAAGGGGGATTTATCGTGAACTGAACGAGGCCATCAAAAACTACAACAATCTGCTGGGAGAAGAGTCACGCAACGAAACTCGGCTCGACCGTGCTTCACTGGCGGTAAAACGTCTGGCTGTGGCACTGGGCATGCACCGGGAACTGGAACTGGACAGTCTGCCGACCCGCCCTTATACGGAAGAGGAAGTGGCCCGGATTGAAAGTTTCGCCGAGGAACTGGCCAATGAAAAGATAACCGGCCAACTGTATACGCTGGGAGTGCCTTATGAGAAGGAGCGTATTGAATCCAGCGTATATGCCATGACGGCCGAACCCATTGCCTTCAGTCTGCTGGCGCTCGACAAATGGAGGGGAAAGGCTGATCCGATGACTGAAAAGCACCGGACCCTTTTCACACAGCGATACCTCACACCTGCCAAGGAAACGGTAAGGCAATTGCTGGCAAATCCATCGGAGGCAACCGACAACCGGATATGCCGGCTGGCAGGTATCAGTACCGAAGAGTTGAACGAGGCACGTGAAATAACCCGTTCACAGAAAAACCCGGAAGGGATGATGGAGATGATGCGGCAGATGGCAGAAATGGGTGGAAGCCGTCCCGAAGCCTCATCACAGGCAGATGAAAAAAGCCAAGGACATCCGAAAGGCATGGCAGACATGATGGCCATGATGAAGAAAAAGGAATATACCAAGGAGCAGAAACAAAAGGCTGCGGCCATCATGGAAATCGAGCGTACGGTCAAGAATGTCATCCATTACCGCAACGCCCTGCTCGAAAGTCCGGAAAACGAACTGAAAAGTCTGGTCAACGCCCTGAACGGAGGCTATACCTCTCCTTCTCCGGGAGGAGATCCGATAGCCAATCCCAACACCCTGCCTACCGGACGCAACCTGTATTCCATCAATGCGGAGGCTACCCCATCGGAGGCAGCCTGGGAGAAGGGTGTCCGTCTGGCCAACCATACCATCGAGATGTACCGGAAACGGCATAACGACTCCATTCCACGGAAGGTGAGCTATACCCTGTGGAGCGGGGAATTCATTGAAACCGAAGGAGCTACGGTGGCTCAGATCCTGTATATGCTGGGAGTGGAACCGATCCGGGATGCGTTCGGACGTGTCAATGACATCCGTCTGATTCCTTCCAAGGAACTGGGCCGTCCGCGTATAGACGTAGTGGTACAGACCAGCGGACAGTTGAGAGACCTGGCTGCTTCCCGCCTGTTCCTCATCAGCCGCGCTGTGGAAATGGCAGCCAATGCCAAGGACGATACGTACGAGAACCAGGTGGCTGCCGGAGTGGTGGAAACCGAAAGGGTCCTGATTGAAAAAGGACTTACGCCTAAGGATGCGCGGGAAATGGCTACCTACAGGGTATTCGGAGGCATGAACGGCAATTATGGTACCGGCATCACCGGTATGGTAGGATCGGGCGACCGCTGGGAAAGTGAAAAGGAAATCGCTGCAACCTACCTGAACAATATGGGAGCGTATTACGGCAGTGAGAAAAGCTGGGAGACTTTCCGCAAGTCGGTATTCGAGGCTGCGCTGACTCGCACGGATGCCGTCATCCAGCCCCGTCAGAGCAATACCTGGGGAGCACTCAGCCTGGACCATGTTTATGAATTCATGGGTGGAATGAACCTGGCGGTCCGCAACGTCACCGGAAAGGATCCGGATGCTTACCTGAGCGACTACCGCAACCGCAATCACGTGCGGATGCAGGAGGTCAAGGAGGCCATCGGTGTGGAAAGCCGTACCACCCTCTTCAATCCGAACTATCTCCGCGAGAAGATGAAGGGAGAAGCCACCTCAGCCAGCGGTCTGGCCGATATCATCCGCAATACCTATGGCTGGAATGTCATGAAGCCCAAAGCCATCGACAACCGGATGTGGAATGAAATCTTCGAAGTCTACGTAAAGGATAAGTTCCACCTGGGCATGAAGGATTTCTTCGAGGAAGCGAATCCGGCAGCCTTGCAGGAGATTACTGCCGTCATGATGGAAACTGCCCGGAAAGGCATGTGGAAAGCCAGTGAATCGCAGTTGAAGGAGGTAGCTGCCCTGCATACGGAACTGGTCAACAAGTACAATCCGGGATGTTCGGGCTTTGTATGCGACAACGCCAAGCTGCGCGAATTTATTGCAGCCCGCACCCAGCCTGAGGAAGCGGCCCGGTACGAGAGCAAAATCAATGAGGTGCGCGAAGCCGTCAGTGAGGCCGGCGACAAAGGCATGGTCATGAAAAAAGAAGAGATGCGTACCTCACAGGCCGAGGCAGAAACCCAGATGCTGAACAACGGTATCGTAGCCATCGTAATTGTCGGTGTGCTCATCGGACTGGTAGTGGTCATCCGCCGCAAACGTAATACACAGAAATGATATGCAAACAATTGTCTTGGTACTGATGATACTGGTCTGTTTCAACTTCATGTTGAAGCAGACCTACTGCAAGCGCTGGGTCGTCGGCGGAGTCTCCGCCGCCTGCGCCTTGTTTACCGGTTTGATGTGGCCGTATGCCATCGAGCAGTCGAAGACACAGATTGCCGACTGGCTGGCAAACCCGTCACTGATGCTGGATACTTCGGTCATCCTGAGCATCGAGGTCTGTCTGCAGCTCAGTTTCTGTATGCTGGCGGTCCACATGATGAACGGAGGCACCGCAAAGCCGCGTACGTTGTGGACATACCGTATCCTGCGCGGATTTCCGGGGTTGCTGGTATTCCCTGTGCTATTCAGTGGACTGACAGCAATGATTTTCAGTTTTCCGGGAGTTTCCTTCTCCGCACTGGCCTGGAGCATGGCTGCCGGAATATTGGTGCTGATTCCTGCAGGAACCCTCTTTCTCCGCTGGCTGTTGCCGGAAAAGGAACTGCGGCTGGAACTGTTGTTTCTGACCAATTCCCTGACTGCCATTCTGGGGATTGTCGCTACGGTCAACGGGCGGACAGCCGTAAAGGGTGTGGGAGAAGTGGACTGGACGGCATTCGGCGGATTACTGATACTGGTAGTGGCAGGAGGTATCCTGGGAATGTGCATCAGAAGATACCGGCTCCGGCGACTTCACTCACGGGATTATTAAAATTTATTTTACATTATACAACTATTAAACTGAATCATTATGAACTACATCTCAGACATTTTATATTGGATTTCTACCGGACTGCTGGTTCCGGTCATCGTGTTGCTGATTATCTTATTCATCCGTTCGCTCCTGCTCATCGGCAGTTTCTTCGGACAGTATGTAGCCATACGGAAAACCGAAGCCTTGCTGAAGCAAGAGTTCGACCAGCTGACTCCCGATACGGTTGCCGGACTGGGTGAACGGCTGCCCGAACGCGCGGGAACCCTGGTCATCGGCTACATCCGCCGGATGCTGGAAACCGGAAAGAGTCAGGCACACCGGCAGCGCCTGCTGGCCGATTACGAGATCATGGCCGATAAGGACCTGGCTATCTCTAAGACACTCAGCAAGATGGGGCCGATGCTGGGACTGATGGGTACGCTGATTCCGATGGGTCCGGCCCTCGTCGGACTGTCGACCGGAGACATTTCGTCCATGGCCTACAACATGCAGGTAGCCTTTGCCACTACGGTAGTCGGACTGTTTGCGGCTGCCATCGGGTTCATCACCCAGCAGGTAAAGCAGCGCTGGTATTTGCAGGACATGACCCATCTGGAGTTTCTGGCTGAACTGTTGAACGAAAACAAGAAGGAATCATGAAGCGGAATTTATTGAAGAGAGAAGAAGACAACGACCCGATGAGCGTGGTCAGCAACCTGTTCGATGTGGCCATGGTATTTGCCGTAGCCTTGATGGTGGCCCTGGTAAGCCGCTACAACATGACAGAAATGTTCAGTCAGGAGGATTTCACGATGGTCAAGAACCCCGGAAAGGAGAATATGGAGATTATTACCAAGGAGGGAGAAAAAATCAACAAGTATACCCCCAGCCAGGACCAGTCGTCGAAAAACGGGAAGAAAGGAAAGAAGGTGGGAATTGCTTACGAACTGGACAACGGAGAGATTATCTACGTACCGGAGGAGTAGACAAAACCGGCTTTCACATTCAAAAACTAAACGAAAAAAATGAAATCATGTATGCAAGACAATTCATATGCTTTCTTCTCCTGTGGGGATGTTTGCTGGCAGGTGCGCAGACTCGTCGTCTGACAGGGAAGATTTTTGACAAAGACCATCAGCCGCTGCCCGGGGCAACCGTTCAGGCAGGCAATACTTCGTACGGTGCCATTGCCGATGCGGAAGGCCGTTATGAGCTCATCGGTAAATGGAACAAGGGAACGATACTCAAGTTTTCCTTTATCGGCATGAAGCCGAAACTGGTCACTTACAACGGTGAACGGCAGTTGGACGTGCAACTGACCGAAGACATGAATCAGATGGAGGAAGTGGTGGTGACCGCCAAGACCAACATCAACGAGATTGACCTTCGGGCAAAAGCGGGAGTGGTGCAGACGGTCGACCTGAAGCGAATCGAAAGCAAGCCGATGATCGACCTGGGACTAGCCCTGCAGGGAAGTGTTCCGGGACTGATGATTACCAATACCGGCGACCTGGGTTCGGACCCGCGCATCCGTATCCGCGGCAACACTTCGCTGCGCAAGGGGAACACCACCAACGAACCGCTGTACGTAATGGACGGACAGGTCATCAGTCCGGAGACCTTCTATAACCTCAACCCGGCCGACATCAAGGATATCAAAGTACTGAAGGATGCGGCTTCGTGTGCCCTGTATGGCATCAAGGCAGCCAACGGAGTACTGGAAATCAGTACCCACCGGGGGAGCAACGGACATACTACGGTAACCTACAGCATGGATATGGGGGTGACTACCCGCGGACGGCGCGGAGTGAAGATGATGGACAGTGCCGAAAAGCTGGAACTGGAACGGCTGTTGCAGAATCCGGCTACGCCCGGTTACCGGTACAGTGCCGATTATTACCAGAAGTATTATCCCGATGCACCGGACCTGCAGGAGATGATCCGCTACGGTGAAGCCCGGCTGGATTCGCTGAGGGGGATTCAGACGGACTGGTTCAAGGAGCTGCTCCGCATCAACCTGTACCAGAAACATAATGTCAGCCTGCGTGGAGGCAGTGAACAGACTTCTTATTACCTGTCGGCCAATTATACCCGCCAGGGAGGACGGTTGCCCGGCAACGACAAGCAGCGCATGAGCATGCGCCTGAACCTCGACCAGCGGCTCGGAAAGATAGGTTACCTGATGATGGGGGTAACGGGAGGTTATGCCCGTACGGATACGCCCAACGGTACTTCCTCCGACCCTTCGGCACTGATTTACAACCTGAATCCGTATGAGCAGCCCAACGGTGCCGAACTGGTTTCTTATCCGGGAAGGAGTTATTTCGACCTGATGAACCAGTACAGCGAACAGAGTACTGCGAAGGATGCAGGGGCAAGTGCGACACTGACGCTGAATCCGCTGGCGGGACTGGATGTCGCTGCGGTAGCCGGACTGGATTTTCTCCTGGGGGAAGTCCAGCAGTTCACTCCTTCCACTTCGTATTCGGAAACGACCATCGGAGTACCGGAAATCGAACGGGGCATCTACAAAAAATCCAAGAACGTGACTACCAATCTCTCTGCCAACGTGCGTGTCAATTACAACCGGGTATTTGCCGGAAAGCACGACCTGACAGTGGGGGCCAACATGGATTATTACCTGACACTGTTGGACAATGTGGGAATTACGGGGTACGGAGTGGGAACCATCAATTCGTCGTCGGCCATCAACCAGTCGCTTTCGGGCAACCGGAAACCGGCGGTTAGCGGACTGAAGGATAAGAGTGCGCAACTGGGGTTCGGAGGGGTCTTCGGATATACGTTCGACGGTACGTACGACCTGTATGCGACGTACAAGGCGGATGCTTCTTCCATCCTGCCGGCCGACAAGCGCTGGAACAGTGCCTGGGCGGTGAGTGCGGGATGGACGCCTACCCGGTATGCGTTTCTGGAAGACCAGAAGGTGCTGACTTACCTGAACCTCAAGGCATCGTATGGGTATACGGCCAATTTGAGCGGTGTATCGGTGTCTTCTACGGTCGCTACCTTTGCTTTTTCGAACGGAAGTTACGAGAACCAGCGGCCGCTGGATTTCATTACGCTGTACAACAAGGACCTGAAGCCGGAACAGACCAAGTCGGTGGATGTGGGACTGCATATCGGTCTCTTCGACCGGGTGGACATCAGTCTCAACTGGTACAACCGGCGTACGGAGCAGGCATTGCTGGATGTGCCTATCCCCTCTTCTACGGGATACACTTCCCTGCAGCGGAATATCGGAGTGCTGCAGAACAAGGGGTATGAGATTGCGGTCAACGGACGTATCCTGGACAAGGGCGACTGGCTGCTGAGTCTGGGAGTCAATTTTTCATACAACAGCAACAAGGTGCTCGACCTCTATTATGCCGACAAGATTTACATCAGTGAGCAGTCGCTCCTGCCCGATTACGAGGTGGGAAAGGCTTTCGACATGCTCTACGGACCGCATTCGCTGGGAATCAATCCGCTCACGGGCTATCCGGTGTTCCGGACGGCCGACGGAGGAGAAAAACAGGCAAGTGAGGTACTCGAGGCGGAAGACATTGTGGCCCTCGGTCACCTGACTCCCCCCTGTACGGGAGGCATCAACTTCAGTCTCAGTTACAAGTCGTTCGACCTGAATGCCGACATGTATTACGTAAAGGGAGGCATCCAGCCGTTCAACTATTCTTACGTGCGCAATCAGGACAATGCCCACCGGAACGCAGTGTCGGGGCAGACGGAGAAAATGTGGTTCAAGCCGGGAGACGAGGAAAAAGCATATTCCAATCCGTTTTATACCAATGCCACGGCAGAGGATAACCTGAGCCTGTACTCCAACTCGCTGACGGTAGGAAAAAGCGACTACCTGAAGCTTTCCATGGTTTCTCTCCGGTACCGGCTGCCGTCGCGTTTCCTCCGCCGCAACCTTCCGTTTGTGAAATACGCCAGTCTGGCCCTGCAGGGGTCCAATCTCTTTACCTGGACAGCCTACAGCGAGTCGGACCCCGAAAGCGGCACCCTCGCCGGAAGTCAGCAGCCCATTTATACGGTCAATGTCAACCTTACCTTTTAAGTCACCGCACCAAGTGCTAAAAACAGGAACGTCCTATGATGAAAAAAATACTACTATCTGCCACCCTGCTGTGTTGCCTGAGTGGCTGTACCCTGAATATTCCGCCAGCCGACCAGTATTCCGACCCCGACGCGATTACCAGCGTCCAGTCGGCCCGCTCGCTGCTGACCTCTGCCTACATGCTTTATCCGCACTATGAGTTTGAGTTGTCGGTACTGGGCAACGATTTCTGTCCGGCCTCGCTTATCAGTTATCACATCGACCTGAAAAACCTTTACCTGTGGCGGGAAGATAAAATCACGCAGACCGCCGAGACCCTCTGGCTGGGATACTACAATACCATCGCCAGTTGTGACGTACTGCTGGAGCGGCTGGATAAGGTACTGACTGGGAGTACGGAAGAAGAAGGTCAGAAACAGGCCGTATATGCGGAGGCAAAGACCCTGCGGGCCCTGTGTTACTTCCAGTTGCTGCGACTGTTTGCCCCGGCTTACGGCAGTAATCCGGAAGCGGACGGTATCGTTCTGAAATCGCAGGCAGGACTGGAGTTCCCTCCCCGCTCCTCCATCCGTCAGTGCACGGAATTCATCCGAAGCGAACTGAAGGAGGTAGCAGGAATTGCCAACCGGCCATCGGCCAACGGATGGCTGTCGCAACAGGCAGTGAAGTATCTGCAGGCCGAAGTGGAACTGTATGCCGGAAATTACGGTGCGGCAGCGGCCTTTGCCGAAGAGGTACTGAAGCAGGCCACCGAAGAGATGTACCGGAACAATTCCAAGCTCTGGCAGGAAGGCCAGTTTGAAGGGCGCATCTTCGCCTTCTACAGTTCGGGCAACTATTATACCGACATTCAGTACAAGGAGAAAGAAGGCGATTATTTCGGCGTCAATCCGGAACTGGACTTCTCCGGCAAAGACAACCGGAAAGCCTATACCCTGTATCCGTTTTCCCTGGACGGCAGCGAACGCATGCTGTTCGGCAAGTACAACCGGAACCACAAGGAGGGGCTCAAAAACACGTACATCAATGTCATGCGCTATTCCGGAGCCGTCTTCATCGCAGCCGAGGCCTACAGCCGGACGGAGGGAAAAGAAGAAGCGGCCCGGTCACGGATCAATACGTACCTCCAGGCCTGCGGTGCCGAAACGCTCGCAGCTTCGCTGAAGGGTGCCTCACTGACCCAGGCCATCCTGAAAGAGAAATACAAGGAGTTTCTCGGAGAGGGAAGCAACTATTTCGACCTGAAGCGTACCCGCACCGTCCCCCTGGAAAGGAAGGACGTATGGGGCACACAGTCGGTTGCCGCCATTGCTGCCGACGACTACCGCTGGACCTTCCCCATCCCCCGTTCGGAGTACCGCTACAACGAGCAGGTCACCCAGAACGAGGGCTGGCCCCGGTCTGTCACTAATTAACTGTCTCTAAACCGAAACGATTATGAATAGAAGAATACTGATGCCGGCGGCCCGACTGCTGGTAGGACTGTGGTGCCTGATGCTGGTCGGCTCGTGCAGTGACGAGAAAGATTACCGCAGTCATTTCCACAACTATATCCAGTTGTCCGTCAAGGGAAACCCCTCACTGAATGAGGACGAGAAACGCCCGGTGACGGTGACACTGCTATTGGCAAATACCCTGGAAGAAGATGCAGTCATCACCCTGGAACTGGCCGACAACAAGGAAGAGGTGCTCCGGCTGGAGCAACCGGAGATTGTCCTGAAAGCCGGTGAGAAAACGGCTGAAATAGCCGTCTGCTCCAACGGCAAGGGAGTACTTCAGCAACCGCACACCGTAACCTTGCGCGTGCGCTCCTTCACCGATGCCCGCATGCAGCCCTGGAACGAACTGCCTATTATCGTGAAACCGGGAAAGGAGATTCCGGAACTGAGTGAAGCCCAGCTGAAACTGATAGCGGGATACAAGGAAAAGTGGGGACTGGACCTGTTCCGCTTCATGGGCCGACTTTCCTGCCGCACGACAGTGACTTTCAATTCGGGCGACCTGGGGGTACTGTACGACAACGAGGATACACGTACCTACGAAGGAACCTCCGTCATCACCCTGAGTGAACACGCCACCGCCGACCTTCCTGTGCTGAAAATGGTATCCAACCCATTAGGCATGACCGACTTCCTGTGGGAGATGATGCGGAGATGTACGGTAGACAATGCCACCTGGAAAGACGAGGTGAACAATCCGGAACCTGCCGCCATCCTGAAAGCCATCGGATACGACGAGAAAAAGGAAACCTTTGAGGCGGTGCTGGATGAAATCCGCCTTCTTCCGCAGAAACAGCAGGTAACCTTCCTGAAACCGGTCATGACCTCCCCCGGAAACGAGGAGCATGAGATTGAACCTACCTGGACTACGGTGGTGCCTTTCCAGTACCACTTCAGTGCGTGGGACCGCTTTCTTCAGGAGGCAGAAAAACAGGCAACCTATACTTTCCGCGAAGGAGAGGTGACGGTAGAAAAACCGCTGAAAGAGGCCCCCGAAGCCTATCAGTTGAACCCGGTCTTCCACCTGACCTATTCGAACCTGGACAGCGACGGATGGGAAGAAGGAAACTTTGTGACTCCCACTGCCTCATACAATCTGGAAAAAGGGACCCTCAGTTTCATTTTTCCCTGGGACTGCCAGATTTCTTCGGGAGGCTATACACAGATCCGGACAGTCTACACGCTGCAGCAACCGGAAAAATCCCGTGAGTAAGGCTTCGGAATAGCAAATGCCAAAAGATTCCGGAAAAACATTCTGTAATCTTTTTACAGACATAAGTCATCCTGCGTAGATGAAAAGAAGCACGCTTCAGGACAAGCAATTGGATTTCCGGTGCGGATTTTATAATCAGCGCCGTGAACTGATAAAACCCAACCGTTAATCATTCAGTTGACGGCCCGGAGAAAAATATATTCTGTTATACTTTTCTCTTTGTTTGCCCTGATGCACATGAATTAACCCTTAAAAAGTCAACTTTCAATGAAACGAACAAACCATATCCGCCGCTGTCTGCCTGGTATACTGGGAGGAATTGGCATCCTTTGTGCACAGTTCGTGCAGGCAGCCCCGTTCATAGGCGCCGACAGCATCTCACTTCCGGCAAACACAACCGAAGGCCGGCTCTCCAACGGACTGCATTACCTGATACTGCCCAACGGGAGTCCCGCCCATACCGCCGAATTCCGCCTCATCATGCGACTCGGATCGGCACAGGAGGCAGACGACCAGTTGGGTGCCGCCCACTTTCTGGAGCACATGGCCTTTGCCGGTACCCGTCATTTCCCCGGCCGCTCCATGATTGAGTATTTCGAAAGCCTGGGAATGAAATACGGCCGGGACATCAATGCGGTGACCGGCTACGACCGTACCGTCTTCATGCTCACCGTTCCGATGAATCCAGCCGACACAAGAATCGCCGACAGTACCCTGCTGGCTGTAAAAGACTGGCTGAGCGGCATCCGTTTTGAGGAAGAACGTACCCGGAAGGAACGGGGAGTGATTCTCGAAGAACTGAGGGGATATGACATTGGGGACCCTTTCTATTCCCTCAAGATCGGACAAAACCGCTTTGCCTCGCGCATGCCGCTCGGAAGTGCCGAAGACATCTGCCGCATCGACCGGAACAAACTGAAGGCTTTCTACCGCCAATGGTATACGCCCCAGCTGGCCAGTCTGGTAGTGGTGGGCTGTGTAGACCCTGCACAGACGGAACGCAGCATCCGGAAACTCTTCGGAGACCTTCCAGCACGCCCGGTCAAGGGATATTGTACGTATCCGCTGACCTACGACGGGGGAATCCGGATACAGGAAGTCAGAGACAGTCTGCCCCGGAATTCCGAACTGGAGCTGATCATTCCCCATCCGGGAGTGGTGGGAAAGGACCTGACCGGCACCTGCCGGAAAGAACAGGGACGGCTGCTGGTGAGGATGCTGAACAAGCGGCTGGACTTGAGAAAAATGTCTGCTTCGGTATCAGACAACTGGTACCTGTCGGACAAGAACCACTTTGTACTGTCGCTTTCGGGTAAGGACAAAGCGGACCTGCTGGAACAGCTTACCCGCCTGAGCGGTGAACTGCATTATGTGACAGAAGAAGGATTTTGTCCGAACGAAATGGAAAACGGACTGGCCGGCCTGCTGGAAAGTCTGCCGGAGGTTTCTGACGGACAAACCTCGTCTCAATGGTGTGAGGATTTTACCGACTATGTACTCTCGGGCGAACGGTACATCCATTCCGCCGGAGAAAGAGAGCGCCTGAAAGAACTGCTGGCACAGACCACCAGCGAGACCCTGCAGGAGATGCTGGACGAATGGCTCGGATTTCAGCAACAGCATTTGCTGGTGGCCTACCGCAACAATGGGAAAGGCTGTGAGAAACTGACCGAAAAGGAGGTGGAAGAGGCTTGGGAAGCCGGAAAGCGGTTGCCTGTATCAACCTTTGTCTTCCAACTGGACCAGTGTGAGGTTCCGAAGCAGGACACTCCCCTGTGCCTGTCGAAGGCTCATCCTTTCCGTCCGGAGGAGGTACTGGAAGAAAAGGTCTACCCCGACATGAAGGTGCAGGAAATCAGACTGCAAAACGGCATGAGGATTTTGCTGCGTCCGACCACGGACTCACAGAAGACCTTGTATCTCACGGCCTTTGCAAGGGGTGGTACCGCCGATCTGCCGGCCAGGGACTATCATCGGCTGGAAGGAGCGGCAGGATACATGGAAATGGGAGGCATTGCGGCGGTAGACTATGATACGCTTACGGCCTACATGAGTCAGGAGGAAATCTCCCTGAACCTTTCCATCGGCAACCACTGGCATGAGCTGATGGGCATGGCTCCGGCGGAACGTTCGCAGGAACTGTTCAACCTGATGTTTGAAAAGATGCATGCTCCGGAACTGCGGTACGGGGATTTTGAGGAAATCCGTCAGGAAGAGCTGGAAGGATTCGGGAAAGAGACCGTACTGGGACAGATGCTGAAAAGGGCTTCCGACCGGATGTTAAGCCAGCGGCTGGACTCGCTGACGGGCAGTGCCCAGACCGTGCAGATTCCGCCACGCACCCGGAAGGATATCGAGGAACTGAATCTGGATGAAATGGCGGCTTATTACCGTTCGCTGTTTACCTGTCCGGCAGGGATGACGCTGGTCATCTCGGGAAATTTCGAACCGGAACTTGTGAAACGGCAACTGGTGGCTACGTTCGGGCGGATGAAAGTGTCGGTTCCGCCTCAGCAGTATCATAACCGCCCTTTCCATTTTCCACAGAAAACCTATGTGGAGGCTTTCCCGAACGAAAATGAGACCCAGACTTTGCTGGAATATGTGTTCGGAGGAAACTACACTCCCTCGCTGACCGAGACGCTGACCCTGAAACTGGTAAGAGATGTCCTGCAGGCACGACTGCTCCAGGTATTGCGCGAGGAAGAGAACATCGTGTATTCGCCGTATGTGTCGCTGTTCTATCAGGGAATCCCGCAGCAGACCTATTATTTCGACCTGTCGGCATCGGTGGAGGTGGCCAATACAGAACGGGCAGAAACCCTGTTGCTGCAAATCGTTTCCGACCTCCAGCGTCACCCCATCGGCCGGGAGGAACTGGAACACATGAAACGTTCGTTTCTGGTGACGAAGCGGCAGGTCCTCAGTGACGATGCCCCTTCGGAATGGAGAAACACCCTGGTCAACCAGTTGAAGAACGGGGAGTCGCTGGACGATTTCGAGCAATATGCGGACTGCCTGCACAGGATTACTCCCGAACGGATGCAGCAGGCATTCAGGAAATACCTGAACCCAAAGCGCTACATCCTGCTCTATCAGGGAAAGCATTTGAAGTATAACTCATCAATTAAGTGACTTATGAGAAAACAGTTTATGACCTTATTTGCGAAAAAGATAAGTATGATATTGGGACTGCTGTGTGCCACGGCATGCAGCCTGAGCGCCCAAAGCGGTTACAAGAAAGCCTATACCCTGTTTGATGCGCAGGGAAAGGAAATCGGATACGACGAACTGATTGAAGGACTGGCCGCACCGGAGGTGGTCTTCATCGGCGAGATACACAACTGTGCCATTACGCACTGGCTGGAACTGGAGATTACACGCTCGCTGTATGCCCTGCACGGCGATTCACTGACCCTGGGAGCGGAAATGTTCGAAGCCGACAACCAGCTGATCATGGACGAATACATGCACCGTACCATTTCGTACGAACGCTTTGAGGAGGAAGCCAGGCTGTGGCCCAACTACAGCACCGACTATTATCCCTTTGTGTTTTTTGCCAAGGAGCACCGCATTCCGTTCGTGGCGACGAATGTGCCGCGCCGCTATGCGAATGTGGTCAAGGAAAAGGGCCTGGCATACCTGGACTCGCTCTCGGAGGAAGCCCGGCGCTACCTTCCTCCACTGCCTCTCCGGTTTGAAGCACAACCGGAACAGGAGGGAATGTTCGGCATGATGCATGCCCTGGGAAAAGGAGGAGCACAGCCGGAGTTTCTGGCACAGGCACAGGCGGTAAAGGATGCGACCATGGCATGGTTCATTGCCCGTAACCTTCGGCATAAGTTCCTGCATTTCAACGGTAATTTTCATTCCGACCGTCGGGGCGGCATCATTCCCTATTTGCTGGAATACCGTCCGGGGACTACACTGAAAACGGTCTGTGCGGTACGGCAGGAAGACATCAGTCAGCTGGAGGAGGAACATCTGGGAAGAGCGGATTATTACATCTGTGTTCCCGAAGACATGAGCACGAGCTACTGATTCTCCGTGCCGGCATTCCCCGGCAGACAGATAAATCAAATCAGGCAGGATCAATGAAAAGGGGCAGCTGATATCCGACCAGCTGCCCCTTCGCTTTTCTTTATGCAAACCGGAGCAAAAATCCTCCGGTACGTATTCACGTCTTAATTCAAACCTCTGTTCTTGATCAGTGCCTCTGTTCCAGGCTCTTTTCCTCTGAAGTTCTTGTACATATCCATGGCATCGTCAATGCCTCCCGGAGTCAGTACATAAGTACGGAACTTCGTAGCCAGGTCCTGATTGAACAGGTCTCCCGATTCCTTGAATGCCGCAAACGCATCCGCGTCGAGCACCTCAGCCCACATGTAGCTGTAATAACCGGCCGTATACCCTCCACCCATCGTATGGTTGAAGTAAGTCGTACGGTAACGTGCCGGAATCTGCTTCAGCAATCCGCGCTTAGCCAGCGTTTCCTGTTCAAACTTCATCACATCCAGGTCGTCGGGCACCTGAGTCAGCACATGATAATCCATATCGAGGAAAGAAGCTGCCAGGTATTCCACCGTAGCAAATCCCTGTCCGTACTTGCCGCTCTTATCCAGTTTTTCGATCAGTTCGGCAGGAATCACCTCACCCGTCTGATAATGCTTGGCATATACCTTCAGCACTTCAGGTTCGAACACCCAGTGCTCCATAATCTGTGAAGGCAACTCCACGAAATCACGGGGTACACCGGCTACACCCAGGTAATGTACGTCGCGGAAGAGATTATGCAGTCCGTGACCAAACTCATGGAACAATGTGGTAGCCTCATCCGGGCTCAGCAAAGCCGGCTGGCCTTCCACCGGCTGCGTAAAGTTGCATACGATGGTAACCACCGGACCCAGGCGCTTGCCTTCCGCATAAGTCTGCGGACGGTACTGTCCACACCAGGCTCCGCCACGCTTGCTTGCACGCGGGAAATAGTCCATATAAAGCACACCCAGAGAAGTTCCGTCCTTATCCTTGCACTCGAACGCTTCTGCATCCGGATGCGGCAACGGCATATTCTGCAGTTTGGTAAAGGTAATGCCATACAGTTTGTTGGCTACATAGAAAGCTCCTTCGCGCACCTGATCCAGCTGCAGGTACGGACGCACCTGATTCTCATCGAGGTTGAACTTCGCCTTTTTGGCTTTTTCAAAATAATATCTCCAGTCCCAGCCTTCAGCCTCGAAGCTTTCCCCACTCTTGGCAATCTCTGCCTGAATGTCCTTCAATTCTTCCTTAGCCTTCTTCAGCGCCGGAGTCCATACCTCGTTCAAGAGGCGGTATACATTGTCCGAATTATGCGCCATACGGTCTTCGAGCACGAACGAAGCATAGTCCTTATAGCCCATCAGCTGTGCCTTTTCCAGACGCTTCTGAACCAGCTTGCGCACCACTTCCTTATTGTCAGACGCATTGCCGTTGTTGCCGCGGTTGATATAAGCCTTGAAAATCTGTTCACGCAACGCCCGGTTGTCGGCATACTGCAGGAACGGCATCACGCTCGGATTGTGCAGGGTAAATACCCACTTTCCTTCTTTTCCGGCTTCCTTGGCAGCCGCTGCCGCATTGTCGATCAATGCCTGAGGCAGACCCGACAAATCTTTAGAGTCGGAAACCACCAGTTGGAAATCATTGGTTTCCTTCAGCATGTTCTGGCCGAAAGTCAGCTGCAGCATCGAAATCTCGCTGTTCAGTGCACGCAGGCGGGCCTGCTTCTCCGCATCCAGGTTCGCACCGCCTCTGACAAAACCCTTGTAAGTCTCTTCCAGCAACTTCTCCTGTTCCTTGTTCAGGCCCAGTTCTGCCCTGCGTTCGTAAACCTGCTTTACACGTTCGAACAAACGCGGATTCAAGTTGATGTCATCGCTGTGCTGAGAAAGCAGCGGAGACATCTCACGGCTCAGTGCCTGCATCTCGTCGGAAGTATTGGCACTGTTCTGTCCGAAGAATACATAGCTGACCTTATTCAGCAGACTTCCGCTTTCGTCAAGTGCGGCAATGGTATTGTCGAAATCGGGCATGGAGCGCTGATTGATAATGGCTTCCACTTCCTTTTTCTGTTCTTCCATTCCCTTCAGAAAGGCTTCCTTGTAATGTTCCAGCTGAATGTCTTCAAAAGGAGGCACTCCAAACGGAGTGGTGTACGTCGTAAAGAAAGGGTTTTCCTGTACCTCTTTCTTCTGTGAACCGCCACAGGCACAGAGAGCCAGTGACAGTCCGGCGATTAACCAAGTTTTGTTCATAGAAAAATAAAATGTTTGACTAAATTATAAACCCAAGGGGCAAAGATACACAAAAAAGCGAAATAATAAAAACCGGATTTTGCCCCTTCCCCGACCGTCGCATATCAAAAATTATGCTATCTTTGAACTTTTGATTCTCCCCGCACGGACAAAGGCACGGAAAACCGCAGGAAAGGCTACCGGAATTCCGGAAGGAAACTGCCCTGTCTGCCGGAGAAAGCACAGTAAACAACAGATTGTCAAATTTATATTCATTAAAAAATCAATTATTCAGATTTCAGTATGGAAGAATTTATTCCGATGATTGCCGCTGCCCTGAAACTGCCGGCACATCGTGTTGAGAATACCTTGAAACTGCTTCAGGGAGGAGCTACCATCCCGTTCATCAGCCGCTACCGTAAAGAGGCTACCGGCGGACTGGATGAGGTGCAGATTGGCGAGATCAATACCCGCTATGAGAAGTTCTGCGAACTGGCCAAGCGGAAAGAAACCATTCTGTCGACCATCGAAGAACAGGGAAAACTGACGGATGAACTTCGCCGGCGCATTGCCGAATGCTGGGACAGCACGGCTCTGGAAGACATCTACCTGCCGTTCAAGCCCAAGCGCAAGACACGCGCGGAAGCAGCCCGACAGAAAGGTCTGGAACCGTTGGCCGTACTGCTGATGATGCAGCGCGAACAGAACCTCCCGGCCAAGGTCCGGAGCTTTGTCAAAGGCGAAGTGAAAGACGAAGAGGAAGCCCTGAAAGGAGCCAGAGACATCATCGCCGAACAGGTGAATGAGGACGAACGCGCACGCAACCTGATGCGCAACCAGTTTTCACGTCAGGCAGTGATCTCGGCCAAGGTGGTGAAGGGAAAGGAAAAAGAAGAAGCGGCACTGAAATACCGGGATTACTTCGATTTCAGCGAACCGCTGAAGCGCTGTACCTCTCACCGCTTGCTGGCACTGCGCCGCGGTGAGGCCGACGGCATCCTGAAGGTCGGCATCACCCCTGCCGATGAAGAGGAATGCACCGACCGCCTGAAACGCCAGTATGTACGCGGTACCGGGGACTGTGCGGCACAGGTGGAAGAGGCCGTATGCGACGCCTACAAACGACTGCTCAAGCCTGCCATCGAAACGGAGTTTGCCGCATTGAGCAAGGAAAAGGCCGATGAAGAAGCCATCCGTGTCTTTGCCGAAAACCTCCGTCAGCTCCTGCTGGCAGCTCCTCTGGGACAGAAGCGTGTCATGGGAATCGACCCGGGATTCCGCACCGGATGCAAGGTGGTCTGCCTGGATGCACAGGGAGCATTGCTGCACAACGAAGCCATTTATCCGCATCCCCCCAAATCGGAAACCGCACTGGCCGCCCGCAAGCTGGTCAAGCTGGTGGAACAGTACAAGATTGAAGCCATAGCCATCGGTAACGGAACAGCCAGCCGGGAAACGGAACAGTTTGTAACCGCACAACGTTACGACAGGGAAATCCAGGTATTCGTGGTCAGCGAAGACGGGGCCTCCATCTACTCGGCCTCCAAAACCGCCCGTGAAGAATTTCCCGACTACGACGTAACCGTCAGAGGAGCCGTATCCATCGGACGAAGACTGATGGACCCGCTGGCCGAACTGGTCAAAATTGATGCGAAATCCATCGGAGTGGGACAATATCAGCACGATGTCGACCAGAGCAAGCTGAAGGCATCGCTCGACCAGACCGTAGAAAGTTGCGTAAATCTGGTAGGTGTCAACGTAAACACTGCGAGCAAGCACCTGCTGACCTATGTGTCCGGCCTGGGCCCTACCCTGGCACAGAACATCGTGGATTACCGTACGGAAAACGGAGCCTTCCACTCCCGCAAGGAACTGCTGAAGGTACCCCGCATGGGAGCGAAGGCCTTTGAACAATGTGCGGGTTTCCTCCGCATACCGGGAGCCGAAAACCCGCTGGACAATTCGGCCGTGCATCCGGAAAGTTATGCCATTGTGGAACGGATGGCCAAAGACCTGAAGTGTAAGGTGAAAGACCTGATAGCCGACAAGGAATTGCGCAGCCGGATACGGATAGAAGATTACGTCAGCGATACGGTCGGACTGCCTACACTGACCGATATCCTGCAGGAACTCGACAAACCGGGACGCGACCCGCGCCAGCAGATTGAGGTCTTTCAGTTCGACCAGCACGTACGTACGCTCGACGACCTGCAGGAAGGTATGGAACTGCCGGGTATCGTGACCAACATCACCAATTTCGGCTGCTTTGTCGATATCGGCATCAAGGAAAACGGTCTGGTGCACATCTCACAACTGGCAGACAAGTTTGTCAGTGACCCGACCAGCGTAGTAAGCATCCATCAGCACGTACGCGTAAAAGTACTGAGCATCGACCACGAACGGAAGCGCATCCAGCTGACCATGAAAGGATTGAGCAAATAACCAACGGAAGAAAACGGTCTGTCACCTTCCCGCCGGAAGGACAGACCACAAAAAAACAATCCCGGACATTACTGATTTTGCAGTCAGCAAGTCCGGGATTTCCTATTTTAAAACTATTGCAACAAAAAATTATTTCAGGTTGTCATTCGTCAGCAACTTTCCTTTATACTCACCGGTCAGTGTGTGCAGGAAGGCTACCAGACGAGCCGTTTCCTCTTCGCTCAGGTTCACGCCCACCTCGTACTTGGCCATGTCACGCACGGCTTCTTCCAAAGTCTGCTTGGTACCGTCGTGGAAATAAGGAGCCGTCAGTGCGATGTTGCGGAGTCCGGGCACCTTGAAGCGGTGCATATCGCGTTCCGTCTTCGTCTCCTTGTTGCGTCCGTGGTCTTCGAAAGTGATTTCCGTATTCCGGTCGGCAAAATAATCCGCCTTGATACCCATCAGTTCGTACGACTGTCCACCCAGGTTCTCACCCACGTGACAAGTTGCACAGTTGTACTTCTTGAACAATTCGTATCCGGCAATTTCCTCAGCAGAAAGTGCAGCCATATCCCCTTTCAGGTACTTGTCGAAACGTGAATTCGGAGTCAGCAGCGTACGTTCGAACTCCTGGATGGCATCGGTAATGTTCGCCTCGGTAATACCGTCGGGATATACCTCGGTAAAGGCCTTTTTGAAACCTTCATCCTCGTTCAGGCGGGCACAGATATCATCGAACGACTTATGTGCCATTTCAACCGGGTTCAAAGGAGGTCCTCCGGCCTGAGCAGCCAGGGTAGCCGCACGTCCGTCCCAGAACTGTACAAAGTTATAGTGTGCGTTGAAGACAGTCGGCGCATTCACTCCACCTTTCTGTCCGCCTACACCTTCCGAGAACTGCTTGTTGTCGACACCACCGGTATTCAGCGCGTGGCAGGTTGCACAAGACACCGTATTGTCGACCGACAGACGTACATCGTGGAACAGCAAGTCACCCAGTACCACCTTACGCATGTCTACTGCCACTGAATCTTCCACCGGACGAACCGTCTCGTTGGCAAAATCGGCAGCAGCCAGGCGGTTCGGATAAGCCTGTGCACGTGTGTTACGGATCCAGTCGAGCGCCAGAGTCTTTTCCGAATCAATCAACGAAGATCCCCAGTGCACCAGGTAATACTTGGCCATAGGCATGGTACCGTCCTGGATTACCTTTTCCACCTTTGCCAAATCCACTTCCGAAACCTTTCCTCCAGCCTCAATGGCAGCCACCATCGGTGCAATATCGAACGAACGGTATCCCAGACGGATATCCTCTCTCACCAAATCACCCGCCAAAGGCAGAGAAGCATAAAAAGGAAGTTTCGGATTTGCCACGTGACATTCCATACATCCCGAATTTGTCAACAATTCCAACATCTGTTTGTCGGCCGGCAAATCCGCCGAAGGCGGCTGATTCACCAAACGATAAGTTACTGCACCGCCAGCGACAATCACCAAAGCGGCCAAAAAGATCTGCTTTTTCATGTTTCTTTGTTTTTATGATCAAAAAATCAATTAGTTGCTGTCCGATTATATAAATGCACACTCTGCTGTGCCGCCGGCAGGTAATTCACCCCGTACCAGCACATCTGGAGTGTCAGGAAACTTCCGATGAGAATGAGATACAGCGTACGGGGCCTTGACTTTCCCCAAAGCCGCAGGTGTATATACGTCAGATACCCCGCCCAGGTAATCGCTGCCCAGGTCTCCTTGGGATCCCAGCTCCAGTAATTTCCCCAGGCATCCTTTGCCCAGATGGCTCCGGTCAGCATTCCTACCGTCAGAAAGGCCGTTCCGGTATAGATAAGTTCGTCGGCCATGGAAAGGTAGCTCTCCTCGTGGCGGAAAAGTCCCACACACGAAAGCATGAAGGCACAGCCCAGTACGGAATACGAAAACATATATACCGTCACATGCGGAATAAACCACACACTCTGCAGCGCCGGCATCAGCGACTGGTCGTGAATCTCCGGCTTCAGCAGGTTGATGACGCAGAAGACCACTGCTACCACCGTGGAAAACGACAAGATCCACCGGTATCCCCATCTCCAGTAAGTCAGCATTCCCGAAATACCCATGAAGAAAGAATACCACAGACGGGTCTCACCCATGGTGCGCAACGGAGGACGCTGCAGGGAAATCCACAGACCGGCAATAAAACACGAGAATACCAGCGTACCGCAGAGGGTAAGCCACAAGGCCGCCTTACTGCGCGAATCGGTACGCAGGGAAACCAACGCTCCGGCCAGCCAGCAGACAGCAGCCGGTATCACAAACCAAATAAAATTATCCCATGTAATCATTTCTGCAACTTCTTTTTATTCACCGGTCCTTCAACAAACAGCAGTACGCCTCCAATCAGCGTCAGCAAGATACCTGCCAGCTGCACGTACTTCCAGGGTTGGCGGACAATCTGCAGCACACAATAGGCAGTCTGTCCGCTTTTACGCTCATAGCCTGTCAGATAAATGTCCTCTCCCCAGCGATAGGAATAGGGATGATTGACCTCTAGACGGGCCGTATCCTTTCCGGCACGTACCTCCGCTTCATAATGACGGGGCATGCCGTTCTCATAATAATCCGCATCAAAACTCAGCAGTTCCAGCTCATAATCCAGGTAAACCACCTTACCGTCCATCGAATATGCCCGGCTGGAAGCCTCTCCCTTCAGTACCGGGATACGCAGGTTCTGACAGTCGGCCGAACCGAAAAATCCGGCAAACAAGGCCAGCCAGAGTCCCGCATGATTGGCCACAAAGCGCCAGCGGAACTTCCGGGCTCTGAATGCTCCACGATAGGTCACCAGTGCCAAATGGGTAAGCAGCAAGAACAATATTGAGACAAATATCCACGAGGTCATGAAGTCGTAACAGCCCAGGCTTCCCCACAAACCGGTTTTCGCAGCCGCTTCTTCAGCCGACAGCTGAGGGAACAGACCGATCACCATGCAACCGGCGATAAACGACACCAGGGTAAATACCGTCATGGAAGGAGACAGTAAAAAGCGGATGGCCCGTCCTTCGCGGTAATCCTTATACCACATCCACAAAGCAAAAAGCCATAATGCCGCTACAAGTAAATTGACCGGATAGGCGAAAAAGCGGAAAGGTAGATTCCCCACCGCTACCTGAAGCAAGGCAGCTACCGCCAGATATCCTGTGAAAAATATAGTTTCAGCCCGTCTCATTATAGTTTTGTTAGTTTCTGGATGCAAATATATAAGTTTTCATTAATGTATTCAAATTTTCAATTAACAAAAATTGTATTTATTACAACCTGTGTATTTCCTCCCGTTACAGGAAAGAATTTCTCAGTTTTACAATGAAAATCCTTTCTTTCCGGCACTTTTTCCGGAATTTGGGAAAAACTGCAAAAAGTTATATTTTTGCGTGACATAATTCATCTACAGATATGAAAAAAGACGATGTAACACAAGAGGCTCCCGTCTGTGCCTGGTTTGTCTTCAACAACGGACAAGTGTTGATTGAAAAAAAAGCAGACGGATACCACATTCCCTGTTCTTCCCTTCCCCCGACTGAAGTTCCCGTAGGAAGCACCATACACACCATCGGTTACCTGAACGAATACCTGGCCAAAACCTATGCGATATACCACCCGGTACCCGGCAACGAAGACAGTCCGCGGATGATGAAAGACCTGAGGGCTTCTTACGACGTATTGCCTTTAGAGGAGTACAACAAGGCCGGAAAGGCTTCGCAGATACTGAACTGGGACAAGAACAGCCGCTATTGCCCGATGTGCGGAGTACCGACCACACAGGTCTCCCCCATAGCCAAGCGCTGTCCGGAATGCCGGCAGGAATTCTATCCCCGCATCTCACCGGCGGTGATTGTACTGATCAAGAAAGAAGACAGTATATTATTGGTACATGCCCGTAATTTCAGGGGAACCTTCAAAGGACTGGTAGCCGGATTCCTGGAACCGGGAGAAACACTGGAGGAATGCGTACACCGGGAAGTCATGGAAGAAACCGGGCTCCGGATCAAGAACCTGAAATATTTCGGCAGTCAGCCCTGGCCCTATCCCAGCGGTATCATGATCGGATACAGTGCCGAGTATGAAAGCGGAACCATCAAACTGCAGGATGAAGAGCTGAGCGCAGGCAACTTCTACCGGAAAGACAATCTTCCGGAAATCCCCAAGAAACTCAGTATCGCACGAAAACTGATCGATGCCTGGCTGGAAGGAAAAATCTAGATAGGGACATAAAAAAACCGGCTTTTCCACCCTCGGAAAAGCCGGTCTGTGATGAGTTATGATAAGCCTTCAGTCAAATTAGATACCCAGGTCTTTCTTAACGGCTTCCACTTTTTCCATAGCAGCCGCGTCAGCGCTGGCATAGCACTTCGGACATCCCATTTCACCCTTGATTTCCATATAGAACTTGATTTTCGGTTCTGTTCCTGAAGGACGTACAGAAACCTTGGTACCGTCTTCTGTGAAGAACTGCAGTACGTTAGAAGGTTCCGGCATATCCAGTGCAGTTACATTACCTTCTCCGTCGGTTGCCTTCAATGTCTTGTAATCCTTCATCAAGGCTACCTTAGAACCACCCAATGACTTAGGAGGACATGCACGGAAGTTTTCCATCATGGCCTTGATTTCATCGGCACCGCTCTTACCCGGTTTAACTACATTGACAGTCACTTCTTTAGAGAAACCATACTCTACATAGATTTCCATCAATACATCATACAGTGTCTTGCCCTGATCCTTAGCCCAGGCACAGATTTCAGCCAGCAAAGAACAAGCAGAAACGGCGTCTTTGTCGCGTACGAAATCTTCAGCCAGGAAGCCGTAGCTTTCTTCACCACCACCGATGTACTGTTTTACACCTTCGTTCAGACGGATCTGACGTGCAATCCATTTGAAACCGGTATAGCAGTCGTACATTTCAATATGATTCTTGTCGGCAACAGCCTTGATCAGTTCAGTAGTCACAATGGTCTTCACGATGAATTCATTACCTTTCATCTTACCCATTGCGATGCGGTTCTTGATGATGTAGTACAGGAAGATCAAGCAAGTCTGGTTACCGTTGATCAGTACCCATTCGCCCTTGCTGTCCTTGCAAGCCATACCCACACGGTCGGCATCCGGGTCAGAAGCCATCACAATGTCGGCATCGATTTTCTTGGCCAGGTTGATAGCCATGGTCAGTGCTTCCGCATTTTCCGGATTCGGAGATACTACTGTCGGGAAGTCACCGCTCTTCACCATCTGTTCTTCTACACAGTGAACATTTTCGAAGCCCCACAATTTCAGAGACTGCGGAATCAGCATCATACCTGTTCCGTGGATAGGAGTATAGACAATCTTCAGGTCTTTCTGACGCTTGATGACTTCCGGATCGATAGAAATGGTGTGAACCATGCGCAGGTATTCATCATCCACTTCCTTGCCGATGATCTGGATCAGTTCCTTGTTGCCTTCAAACTTGATGTCAGAAGCAGAAGCAATCTTATTTACTTCGTCAATGATACCCTTATCGTGAGGAGCCAATACCTGAGCACCGTCGTCCCAGTAAGCCTTGTATCCGTTGTATTCCTTCGGGTTGTGAGAAGCAGTCAGAATAATACCGCTCTGGCATCCCAGGTGACGGATGGCAAATGACATTTCCGGAGTCGGACGCATGTCTTCGAACAAATATACCTTGATACCGTTTGCAGAGAAGATGTTGGCAGAGATTTCAGCAAACAGACGGCTGTTGTTACGGCAGTCATGTCCTACTACTACACTGATATCTTTCTTGCCTGCAAAGCATTTATTCAAGTAATTTGACAATCCCTGAGTGGCAGCACCTACGGTATAGATATTCATACGGTTAGAACCTACACCCATGATACCACGCAAACCACCTGTTCCGAATTCCAGGTCCTTATAAAAAGCCTCGATCAAATCAGTCTTATCTGGATTTTCAAGCATGCGTTTCACTTCTGCCTGAGTTTCGGCATCGTAAGCCGGAGTCAACCATTTCTGAGCCTTGTCAGAACACAGTTTAATCAATTCTTCATTTTCCATGATTTTTCAAATTTATGTTGTTAATGTTTTCCGTGATTTAAGTATTTAGCAATACACAAAAGTAAGCCATTCATTGTAATTATCCTAATTATTCGACACAAGTTTTTTCCCAAATAAGCCAATAAAAAGCCCGTTTAGTAATTTTAGTGTAAGGATTTACTACTTTCTTCTTATTTTCAAACCTCATTATCAAAAACAAAGATTCTTCTTTTACATTGGCTCATTCCGGCGCAAGGGAATGGCCGGACACATTACTGCCCGCATTATTTGCACAACACAATTTTATGTTGCATCTTTGCCATCGGAAAAACAGACATTCTTTACACAAAATCATGAGAAGCTCAATCTACATTCTTGATAATCATCCCATCATAGCAGAAGGATTAAAACATCTGCTTGAACAGGAAAACAAATATCAGATATGTACCGGGAACCGTCCGCCTGAACTATACAACTATCTGAACAGTCAGCCTTGCGACCTGCTGATAGTCGACTACGAACTGGATAATCAGACGGCACTGGACATCCTCAATTATTTAAAAAGAAAATCAATTCATATACCCGTCGTGGTTTATACCATGCACACCGAATTCTGGATCATCAAGCTGCTGATCAAGGCGGAAGTCAGCGGAATCGTGATAAAGAATGACAAGACAGATGAAATCACCAAAGCGGTAGAATCCATACTCGTCAGTCAGAACAAGTATTATTCCCATACTGCCCTGAACATCATACTGTCCATCATGGGAGACCAGTCTGTATCCGACTCCATCACGTATGTGCCCAGTCCGAGAGAAAATGAAGTAATCGATATGCTCTCGTGCGGACTTACTTCCGACGAAATAGCACAGAAACTGAACCTCAGCAAGAATACGATTGATACGATCCGAAAAAACATATTATTAAAAAGCGGAGCCACCAATGTTTCGCACCTCATGCGTATAGCTTTTATAAAAGGATGGATAAAAAAGTGAAAAAAATTACCTTATTACTGATATGCCTGCTCGGAAGTCTTGTCTGCCGGGCCGAGAAAACCAGTTTCAGTCAGCTGATTGAGACTTTCGGAGACAATGGAGAATATGCCCGGATGGATTCTGTATACCAGCTGGCAGTCCGTCACCCCGATTACCGCAACGACCTGTTCCTGGCACTGGACATTGACATCACCTACGGTACTTATCTCAATGCCAAAGGTGATTATTCTCAGGCACAGACCGTATTCAGCAAAGCCCTGAAGAAGACTGAACAGCTCAAGGCCCAATCACTCAAACCGGCAGAACGGCATTCCGTAACGGTTTCGGAAGGCATTGCCAATTACGAAAGAGCCTTCGGATACTGGCAAAGCAACCAGCTGGATTCGGCAAGGAATTACGTTCAGGAAGGAATCACGATTTTTGAAGCGCTCAACGATTCCACCTATATGGCAGAATCTTACAACCTGTCGGGGGCCATCAACCGGAAGTCTTTCATGCTGGACAAGTCCATTTCTTCGTATAAACAGGCATTGAACATTACGGAAAGCCAGCACAACTATCCCTTGTCGGCCATTATCCTGTCGAATATTTCGGTACTGTACAACGAACTGGAAGAATTTGAAAAAGCGATACAGTTTTCCCGCCGTATCTTTTCCTATCCGGTAGATACGACTTCCATCGACTCGCGTATCGTTCACATTTCGCAGTTGTGCAACCATGCCATTCTGCTCATTAACCACAACCGGGTCCAGAATGCATTCGACAGTCTTCAGGTGGCCAGTCAGGAGATACAGGAAAACATGCCCGACGGACTCAAGCTGTATGTCTATACCAATTACGCACGGGCATTCAGGGAACTGGGAGAAACCCGGCAGGCAATACAGTACTACCAGAAAGCCATGAAATACAAGGACCGGACTTCGAATGAATACAACAAGGCCAACCTTGATTATCTTTATGGATATATGCTGCTTCATGATACCGATTCGCTTACCAAGGCCCATCAGTACCTCACTAAGGCCGTGAACTTTTACCGGGAAAATCCGAACCGCCTGCTGGTGGAGTCGTTGTTCGCACTTTCGGAAGCGGAAATGAGACTCAATCATCCGGCCAAGGTATATGCACTGGCACTCGAGGCGCATGAAGCCGAAAAGAACCTCCAGACCCGAAGTTTCCACAACCGTTTGTCGGGATTCGAGGCCGAACTGAAGACCAAAGAGAAAGACCTTCAGATTGTACATCTCAAGAACATACAGGCCGAACAGAAGAATGCGTATCAGACCAAAATCTATACCGCTGTCGGAGTACTGACTGCCACGGTTCTGCTGATCATCATCCTGGTCATCAGCATGCGGAAAAGAAGGATTGCCTTCCGGTTCAAGCAGATGGAACTGGAAAAACAGATCAAGGAAAAGGAAATGCAAAGCCAGCTGCTGGTCAGTGAGATGAACAAAAAGATGACCGACCAGTACCTCAACGGGCTGGAGGACAGCAACAACCGGATTTCCAGGGAATTGCATGACGGCATCTGCAACGAACTGCTGTCCATGCAGATGAGTGTCAACCAGACCAGCACCGAAGCACTGACCGGACAGATCCAGTCCATACGGGAAAGCCTCAGAACCCTGTCACACCAGTTGTCTACCCCGGTATTCGACCACATCAGTCTGCACCAGATACTTTCCATCTACATGGACCGGCTGAAACACCAGGAAAACCTGAAAATCCATGCCTATATAGAGGAGGATATCAGTAAACTGAAAATCTCTTCCGACAAAGTCCTGAACATTTACAGAATCATCCAGGAATGTATCTCAAACATCCTCAAGCATGCCCATGCCCAGAACGCGTATGTCACCGTCAGCATCGTACAGGAGAATATCGATATCATCATTGAAGACGACGGAAAAGGGTTCCCCGGCAACGGAACATACAGTTCGCACGAAGGACTGGGATTAAGAAGCGTCAAAGAACGTACCAGCAAGCTTCAGGGACATTACGAAATCGAATCGACCGAAGGAAAAGGAACCTTCATCCATATATGGTTCCCGTTCGGGGCATAAAAAATAATTTGCTTTGGTGCAATTTCTGAATTTACGCCTAAAAACAGAAATGCCCAAAGCAAATCTTTTTAAGAGGAAGGCCACGTTACGAATCGAATAAAGACAGACAAGGGATGATTCATTAAGCCATGTACACCTTCCTCCGCACTAACCTTCTTAAAATGAAGATATAGATAAATTATTTCTATCACAAAGATAGAACAGTTTTCATAAAAAAGAATTCCCATAGGGATATTCAGTAAATGTCCCTAAAAAGTAAGGTGGCATATAAAGTCGATAGAGTATAATCACTTTATATGCCATTGCTATTGCCCTTTTTCTGTGTTTTTTCATATAATCCTATCAGTTGGACAT
>NZ_JABSOE010000178.1 GCF_013618865.1 Phocaeicola faecicola | reverse complement strand
AAAGGAGGTGTTCCAGCCGCACCTTCCGGTACGGCTACCTTGTTACGACTTAGCCCCAATTACCGGTTTTACCCTAGGACGCTCCTTGCGGTTACGCACTTCAGGTACCCCCGGCTTTCATGGCTTGACGGGCGGTGTGTACAAGGCCCGGGAACGTATTCACCGCGCCGTGGCTGATGCGCGATTACTAGCGAATCCAGCTTCGTGGAGTCGGGTTGCAGACTCCAGTCCGAACTGAGAGAGGCTTTTGGGATTAGCTGCCCGTCGCCGGGTCGCAGCCTTCTGTACCTCCCATTGTAACACGTGTGTAGCCCCGGACGTAAGGGCCGTGCTGATTTGACGTCATCCCCGCCTTCCTCACATCTTACGATGGCAGTCTGGCCAGAGTCCTCAGCATTACCTGTTAGTAACTGACCACAAGGGTTGCGCTCGTTATGGCACTTAAGCCGACACCTCACGGCACGAGCTGACGACAACCATGCAGCACCTTCACAGAAGTCCGAAGACTGACCTGTTTCCAGATCATTCCTCTGCAATTTAAGCCCGGGTAAGGTTCCTCGCGTATCATCGAATTAAACCACATGTTCCTCCGCTTGTGCGGGCCCCCGTCAATTCCTTTGAGTTTCACCGTTGCCGGCGTACTCCCCAGGTGGGATACTTAACGCTTTCGCTTGGCCGCTGACCGTATATCGCCAACAGCGAGTATCCATCGTTTACCGTGTGGACTACCAGGGTATCTAATCCTGTTTGATACCCACACTTTCGAGCATGAACGTCAGTTACAGTTTAGTGAGCTGCCTTCGCAATCGGAGTTCTTCGTGATATCTAAGCATTTCACCGCTACACCACGAATTCCGCACACCTCAACTGCACTCAAGAACGCCAGTATCAACTGCAATTTTACGGTTGAGCCGCAAACTTTCACAGCTGACTTAACATCCCGTCTGCGCTCCCTTTAAACCCAATAAATCCGGATAACGCTCGCATCCTCCGTATTACCGCGGCTGCTGGCACGGAGTTAGCCGATGCTTATTCATAAGGTACATACAAGGCTCCACACGTGGAGCGTTTTATTCCCTTATAAAAGAAGTTTACAATCCGTAGGACCTTCATCCTTCACGCTACTTGGCTGGTTCAGGCTCTCGCCCATTGACCAATATTCCTCACTGCTGCCTCCCGTAGGAGTTTGGACCGTGTCTCAGTTCCAATGTGGGGGACCTTCCTCTCAGAACCCCTATCCATCGCAGGCTAGGTGGGCCGTTACCCCGCCTACTACCTAATGGAACGCATCCCCATCGTTTACCGATGAATCTTTAATGGTGCTATCATGCAATCTCACCATACTATCGGGTATTAATCTTTCTTTCGAAAGGCTATCCCCGAGTAAACGGAAGGTTGGATACGTGTTACTCACCCGTGCGCCGGTCGCCGGCAATTGAAGCAAGCTTCAATCCCGCTGCCCCTCGACTTGCATGTGTTAAGCCTGTAGCTAGCGTTCATCCTGAGCCAGGATCAAACTCTTCATTGT
>NZ_JABSOE010000177.1 GCF_013618865.1 Phocaeicola faecicola | reverse complement strand
CTTTCAAGTACCATTGGGATGAATATTACAGCCATTTCACTTTGGAAGGCAAAGTGCGTCAACGTATATCTTACAACAGGAAGACCAGTGTGTTGCCTCTGATTCAGGACAAAATGTTCTTCATATTGGTATATCTGAAGACCAATCCCCTTCAGGAACTCCATGCCATTCAGTTTGAGATGACCCAGCCCCAGGCCAACAGGTGGATTCACCTTCTTTCTGAGATTCTCCGTCGTACATTGAAAACGCTTGGTGAATTACCCGACCGTAACTCCAAACGTCTGATACACATCCTTCAAGGATGCGAAGAAGTCTTGCTGGACGGAACCGAGCGACCTATTCAACGCCCTTTGGATGAAGACAGGCAGTCTGCATGCTATAGTGGTAAAAAAAACTCATAGCATAAAGAATAACCTGTTGTGTACCAACAATCTTAGGATTGTATGGCTGAGTTCTACATACGAAGGTCATGTCCATGATAAGAAGATTTGTGATGAAGAACCTCTT
>NZ_JABSOE010000176.1 GCF_013618865.1 Phocaeicola faecicola | reverse complement strand
TCGGTTTCACTCCAGAAAGGAGGTGTTCCAGCCGCACCTTCCGGTACGGCTACCTTGTTACGACTTAGCCCCAATTACCGGTTTTACCCTAGGACGCTCCTTGCGGTTACGCACTTCAGGTACCCCCGGCTTTCATGGCTTGACGGGCGGTGTGTACAAGGCCCGGGAACGTATTCACCGCGCCGTGGCTGATGCGCGATTACTAGCGAATCCAGCTTCGTGGAGTCGGGTTGCAGACTCCAGTCCGAACTGAGAGAGGCTTTTGGGATTAGCTGCCCGTCGCCGGGTCGCAGCCTTCTGTACCTCCCATTGTAACACGTGTGTAGCCCCGGACGTAAGGGCCGTGCTGATTTGACGTCATCCCCGCCTTCCTCACATCTTACGATGGCAGTCTGGCCAGAGTCCTCAGCATTACCTGTTAGTAACTGACCACAAGGGTTGCGCTCGTTATGGCACTTAAGCCGACACCTCACGGCACGAGCTGACGACAACCATGCAGCACCTTCACAGAAGTCCGAAGACT
>NZ_JABSOE010000175.1 GCF_013618865.1 Phocaeicola faecicola | reverse complement strand
GTCTTGTAGAGGAACCACAGTCTTTCAAAATCTTTTTCGCTAAACATAATCTTTCAAGTTTTAAGTTTAGCACGAAGGTATGGGAAAGAAACATGCTAGTCAATACGCCAATTTTGGAAGCTTACTGCTTCAGCGGTACGTGCTGCAACAATTCAGGATTTTGCTCTAGGAGTGTCAGGTACCGCTGTTTGGCTTGTGCAGCACCTCCGTTTATCATCCAGTTTTCCATGTCCAGAAACTGGCGTTCAAAGATGATTCTTCCGATGTTGGCAAACAAGACGGAAGAAGAGAAAAAAGTCTCCAGCTTGCTTTTAGAAATACGATAGACACGACTGTCGCTCATAGCTTCAATGGAAACCAGAGAAGGAAGTCCGGCCACATACCCCCAGGAGGAAAAGATACTGTCACCTTGAAAGGCAAACCAGAGCGAAACATCCACTCCGTCGCGGGTAGTGTAAAATAAACTGTGTCACGCATTATTTTTCTCTATAAAACTCATCGGTCGGGGAACGGCCAGCGCCAAGGGGCGGGACCACCCGTCCCGACGAGCGTAAAATTACAATAATTTAAATCGT
>NZ_JABSOE010000174.1 GCF_013618865.1 Phocaeicola faecicola | reverse complement strand
CGGAGATGAAGCTGAAGACAAAAGCCTTTATGCGACTCGTTTCCTTGAGCCCGAAAGCCTTGGTGTCAAGCTTGCTAATGATGGTCTTATAGAAATTGTGTATCAATGCCGTAAGCAGAAGGAATACAGTGTTCTCTGACATGAACGACTTGGGGAGCCTGTTCCAGCCGAATCCGTTGTTCATATCATCGAATATACGCTCTTTGCCCCCACGCTTGTTGTAAAATTCGACGATGTCTCTTGTTGATGAGTCATAATCGTTGGTAAGAATGGATCTGTAGGTGTATTCACCTTCCCACAAGTCAAGCTCTCCATCCATGCGCTTTTGTCTCTGAATGACAAGACGATAGCACTTGCCTTCCCGTTTCTCAACAAGAATGGAATTGAGTTCAAACTGGATGCCGTTGATTTCCTCCGTCTTCCATCCCCTCAGTGAAAACAAGTCATCGTAGAGCGAACTGCATCGGTTGGCACGGATGTAGAAATGTTTGCAATGCTTCTCTATCTCACTGACGATTTCCTTCGAGCAGGAACCGCAGTCTGCCCTGAAGCGATTTACACGGATGTTCTGGGAT
>NZ_JABSOE010000173.1 GCF_013618865.1 Phocaeicola faecicola | reverse complement strand
ATAGATTGATATTATTAGTAGAAAGCCGGATACGCGGAGACGTGTACGTCCGGTTTGGGGGCGAGCTTCCGAAAACCCACCGTAGTAATACGGCAGGGCGTTGGATGCTTAGCCTACCCCTGAAGTCTGTCAACAATCTGGTGAAGGATGCCCGTAAGGTCAGTGAGATTATCCTGATGGTCGGTGACGTGTCGGAAATCTACGTGACCAATTTCCAAAAGATGCTGGGTGACGAGAACTTTTCTCCCGAAGAGCTGGATGCCATCGCTTTCGGTTATACCAAACTTCTGGAAGAGAGCAACGGGGTGTTGCAGGACCTCAAGCAGGTAATCAACGTCAGCACCCTTTCCATGACCGACAAGGACCGTATGGACGTGGTGGATGACTGTTATGCCAGTATGCGCCGTTACCGCAATCTCGTGAATTACTATACGAACAGGAATATAGCCGTGAGTTTTCTGCGTGCCCGCAAGAAGAATGACCTTGACCGTGTCCTGAAGCTCTATGGCAATGACACCTCCAAATACTGGTAGCCTATGGTATTGTTATCCGTGGATTTCTCGAATCTCCATACCATTCTGGAGA
>NZ_JABSOE010000172.1 GCF_013618865.1 Phocaeicola faecicola | reverse complement strand
GGGTCAGTAGCTTTTTAGTGGGGATATGCATATAAGTTCGCAATGCGGAATAAGAAAAACTTCTTGTCAACAACTCCCCTGAGATTCGCTCTAAAGAGTTTGATTTTAGCATTGAATGATTCAGCAAGTGCATTTGAGGAACGGTTGTTGTAGAAGTTGAGTATCTCATCATAATGCTCATAGAAGGTGGCTGCGATGACATTAAAGGAGCGGAATCCCGCTTCTTCGACTTTGTTGTACCAGCGTGCCATGGACAGGCGTGCGGCATCCTTGATTGTGTTTTTGGCAAAGATCATCCGCAGGGAATGGCACAGTCCGTATGCCGTTTTGATGTCCGGGTATTCTTCAAACAGTATCGCAGCCCTTTGCTTTTGCCTGTCGGTCCATTTGTCGGCAGACTTGAACAGGAGATAACGCGAGCGTATAAGCAGTTCCTTGCGGGTGTCTCCATTGGGATAGCGGTACGGGATATACTCCTTACCGTTTTGTCTGGCTTCCTCCATCTCATCGTTAGCCTGCTGCATGGCATCCCAACGGTGTTTGATGCGCAGCTCCTGTACGGCATCACAAGCCAGTTTCTGGATATGGAAGCGGTCG
>NZ_JABSOE010000171.1 GCF_013618865.1 Phocaeicola faecicola | reverse complement strand
GATAGCCACATATATTTGAATTCTGACTGCATTCTCAGAGTTCCCCCAAAAGGATTTTACTCGAAGATGCTGCTTTAAAAATTTGAAGAACAGCTCCACTTTCCATCTGTTTCTATAAAGTAAAGCTATGTCAGAAGCCTTCAAATAGAAATTGTTTGTATAGTAGGTAAAGGTTCTGTTCATTTCAGGAGAGTAGTAAACTATACGTCTTATTTCAGAAGGATAATTCGTACAGTTTCGTTTTCCTGTGAATCTTATAGTTTGATCTTGCAAGACATTATCAGTGCCTTCAAGCACATCTTCACCTGCTGTGATCTCATATTTAGGTCTGCGTTTTTCTCTTATCACAAAGAATGAACTTACTTCGTTAATGTGATAAAGACGGCGCAAATCAAAATATCCTCTGTCGAATATGTAACAGGCAAACGGTTCATATGCTATACTATCCATGGCATTTACATCATGCACTACTGCATCTGTAATCGTGAATGAAGTGGAAATTTCAGTTCTAATATCCAACTGGGTATGGACTTTGATGCCAGACTTTGTACTCCTGAATCGGGCCCAATCATACAATGACAGGCATAAGTCTATTGTTGTTGAAT
>NZ_JABSOE010000170.1 GCF_013618865.1 Phocaeicola faecicola | reverse complement strand
ATCACTTGGTTTCGCGTCTACCGCATCTGACTCGACGCCCTGTTCAGACTCGCTTTCGCTTCGGCTGCAGGACTCGTGTCCCTTAACCTTGCCAGATACGGTAACTCGTAGGTTCATTATGCAAAAGGCACGCCGTCACCCTTGCGGGCTCCGACCGCTTGTAGGCGCACGGTTTCAGGTACTATTTCACTCTTCTGTTCGAAGTGCTTTTCACCTTTCCCTCACGGTACTGGTTCGCTATCGGTCTCTCGGGAGTATTTAGCCTTGCCGGATGGTCCCGGCAGATTCACACAGGATTCCTCGTGTCCCGCGCTACTCAGGATACCACTATGCTTCGTCTTGCTTCGGATACAGGGCTGTCACCGTCTGCGGCTGAACTTTCCAGATCATTCTCCTCACAAGATTTCGTGCAACGTCGTGGTCCTACAACCCCGGCCATGCCGTAACATGAACGGTTTGGGCTCTTCCCCGTTCGCTCGCCACTACTGGGGGAATCATTGTTATTTTCTTTTCCTGCAGGTACTAAGATGTTTCAGTTCCCTGCGTTAGCTTCCATCAATGATGGATGACGTGTCTTCAACACGCCGGGTTGTCCCATTCGGAGATTCACG
>NZ_JABSOE010000017.1 GCF_013618865.1 Phocaeicola faecicola | reverse complement strand
AGAACGATTCAGATGCCATAAATTCGGTTTCGAAGATATGGTGATTCTTATTGCTTGTGGATTACACAACTTCAGAATCAGCCACAAAATGAGTCATATAACAAATTAATCTATATAATGTCTAATAAATAGCTGTGTTAAAATTTTCTGTCGCTGTACGTTGCACATTGATTTGTATTATTTTTGAATTCGATTTATTATTAAGTTTTAATTTATATACCCAATGAAAGCAAGTAGTTTTTTGCAAGATTTTAAGGCATTTGCCATGAAAGGAAATGTGATTGATATGGCTGTCGGTGTTATCATCGGTGGAGCTTTCGGAAAAATCGTTTCTTCAATCGTGGCGGATATAATTATGCCTGTGGTTGGTCTGTTGGTAGGAGGAGTGAATTTCGCAGATTTGAAATTGGTGCTGAAACCGGCCGAAGTGGTTGATGGCGTTGAAAAAGCTGCGGTAACATTGAACTATGGGAATTTCCTGCAAGTGACATTTGATTTCGTCGTTATTGCATTTTCCATTTTCTTATTTGTCAGACTTATTTCAAACTTGAATCGAAAGAAGAAAGCCACTGAAGCCCCTGCACCGGCTCCGGCACCAAGTAAAGAAGTGCTTTTATTATCTGAAATCAGGGACTTATTGAAACAAAATGTTGTAGATAAACAGTCAGCTGATAATCAATAGTATATTCTTTGATCACAGACTTGTCCTGCATACAGTCGAGTATACTTGACTGTATGCAGGATTTCTATAGTATGTACTTTATTGTTCTAAAGTTGTATTACACAAACTTTGTACAGATTTTATTACGTAACTTTGTGGAATCTTTTCCTGTTCCAATCTCCAGTTGTGGCTTTTAATTGTTTGATAAGTTATCTGCTCCTCCTCTGTCAGGTTTAAATCAATCGATACATTGCTTTTAGTCCCTTCGTCATTCTCAAAGAAAAGTTTAAATGTCTTACTGTCCATCATCAGACTTTGTGTATGCGGAAAATAACCTCTGAACTGTGAGAGAATTTCGAATCCTTGTGCATCTAGGTCTCCCCAATAATATAGTCGGGTGTGTGGAAGGAAAACCGAATTTCTCAGATTAGCTACTCCATATCCATGCCCCCAAATGATGATAGCATTTTTAACGGGTGGAAAAGTAAGAAAATTTACCTTGTTTTCCGCAATGAATACAGATTCAACGTCCCAATTTAGGGCACAAAACTCACTAGCAGTGAGGCTGATGTCTTTCAGACCAGCTCCCAAACGGTGGGAGAGTGCCTCATCCAAAAAACGAATGCGGATTAACTCTTCATCGTATTTTAAATTATAACGAGCTTCAAAACGTTTTTCATCTTTCTTCACATAATCGGAAATAAGAATGTCCAGCAATTCTTTAAGTATATCCTTGTGCTGTTCCACAAATTTGGTGTGAACCATAATCGGCAGTTCACGAATGTACAGATTGGGCTGTGGAGTCTGACTGAAATAAGCCAAGACTTTCAGCAAATCAGGCCATTCAGGGGAGTTTGCCACTATTTTAAGAGGATATTTTTTTGCCCATTCCATCAGGATAGGAAAGGCTGTCAGGAGTTCACAGATATCTTTTCTGAATTGTTGTACTTCCGACTCTTTTCTGATGAATTTCAGCAAATCACTTTCTGTGTCAAAAGAAATCTCTTGAGGCAACCCTTGTTTTGCCAGTACTTTGTGCTTTGCTGTTTTCCAGTTGATTGTATATCCGTAGCCCCGCTTTTCCTTTGATGCGGCGGTGAGATCTGCTATTTCCTTTTGGAAGGTTGAGAAATCATTGCTGGGCGTTTTGTCACATGGAATTACGATTCTTTCGAAGGGAATGCCAGCAACAATATGCTGTAAATGTTTTGGATACTTTTTCTCTGCTTTGTTCTTAATTTCTGATGCGTTAATCATGGTGTTCTGCTTTTTTATGTTCTTCCTTATATTCCATAATTGGCATGTTGTAGAGTACGGATCTGTTTCCTTGGCGCTCTACATAATGTACAAATGAGATATAATTCTCTACGATGTGGATATTGTCACTGGGAGTAACTACCAGAAGTTGCAGGTGCAATTGGTTACAGAGTTCCAGCAGATAGCGGGCCTTATCCTCATCCTGTGCCTTGAAAGCTTCATCAATGGCTATGAACCGGAAAGACGACTCCAGTCCGCTTTTGGTAAAGCCAAACTGATAGGCAATGGCTGAGCCCAGGATGGTATAAGTGAGCTGTGCCTTTTCTCCACCGGACAATTGCCCCATACTCTCGTAAGTCTTATATTTCTTTTCATTCGTCTGATAGAATTCTTCTGCCCTATAGGTAAACCAGGAACGTACATCGGTTACTCTGGTACGCCATAATTCGTTTTCAAGTTTATCCATGAAGGGCTTGATATGTGTCTCAAAATGATGCTGGCGCCCGTCAATGGTAGTGTCAATTTCGTGCAGGTTGGGAATAGCCTGTCTGAGCAAGTCATAGAAATCCTTAGCTTCTGTACTTGGTTTTCTGATGGCTGTGAGTTGAATGTAAGTGCCTTGGTCCTTATTGAACACAATTCCTTTAAGTGATTGGTTCAAATGCTCTATTGCTTTGTTAATGGCTCTTTCCCAATTGTCAAAGAATATTTTATAAGAGTTTACATTATTGTAGATGGTTTCCTGCAAGTATTGATTGAATTCCTTTTCGTAGCTTATCAAATCTTCTGCCTTCAGTCGTTCGTAGAATTTCTGGTACTCTTCAATCAATTCTGTATTTTCCGGATCGGGCAAACTGCTGACATCCGAATACCAATCTTTGTATTTCTCGGCCAATTCTTTTCCCGGGTGTTTTAATGCATAGGTCAATTTTCGGGCTTGCTCGGTCAGTTTTCTCTTGATTTCATCTTTTGCTTTTAAAGACTGTTCCAGTTTGTTTTGGAAATCGGAACGCTCTCTTTCCAGTTGCTGTAAGGGAATGCCAAGCAATTCGGGATGCTGCTGCTCTAATTGACTTGTATTTACATCTCCTGCATGACGTATGAGTTCCTGATTGGACCATATTTTCCCAGTTAGTTCTTCTTGGTCTTTTTCTATGTCATGAATTATAATATTGGTATTATCTTTTTTATCTTCAGATTTCTTTATCTCACCATTTACTACTTTCAACTGTTCCTGAAGTGCTTGAATTTTGTTGCTTGTAGCCATCAACTCCTTTCTCTGTTCCTCATATCCTCTTATTGCTTGGGCGCAAGACATCCAGTCTATGCTTTCATAATCTTCAAAACGTTTCAATAAGTCACCCCAACATTCTTTCAGTTGTTTGTAATTCTTTTCGTGCTTTTCGATCGTGTTGATTTTTTCTTGGCTTTCTTTTTGTTCGTCCTGAAGAAGTCGTACTTCGTTACGGAGGAAAGTAATTTTTTCCTTATTGTCCCATCCCAATACATAGTTATTTCTACTGAGTGTTTCTTTCCTGTCGTCTTTTTCGTGCTTGTTCCCTACCGATTTAATTAACCCCTCTTTTGTTACAGCCTTTTCGGAATAGGTGTCGAATTCGCTCAGGCTATCTACGCACGCATAGTTATATCTGTGATAAATTTCATTCTCTATCCAGGCCGTATATCGATGATCTGGCTTAAACTCAATCTTCTGAAGCAGGCGCTTCTCATCTTTCTCCCATCCCTCCATCTCCTTGAGAGAGGTGAAATCATGGTAGTGCTGATACACTATTCTGCCATTGAGATTATGTGAGTTGACATACTCATTAACCTTCCGGTAATATTTATCAGGGACAATCAGTCGTAAGGCAAAATTATGAAGAATACGTTCGATAGACGACTCCCATTCATACTCACTTTTTTTAATGCGGATTAATTCACCGATGAATGGAATTTCCTCAGGGGTAGCTCCTACATGTTGCAGGATTTCGTTCCGGATTTCAGATACACGTCCTGAGATGTTATTTTTGTTGTTTTCTAACTCTTTAATCCTTTTGATATTCTCTTCAATAAGATTTTCAATACCTTCACCAGTGTTTTTCTCTCTACGCAACTTTTCGGACAGGTCTTCCAATGCCGACTGTAACAGACTGTTTTCGACTGTAGCTTTCTCACGGTTTTGCCTGAAATCTTCTTTTAAAGGATCAGAAGGAAGACCCAGGATGAGAGCCAGTTTGTTGTATTCTTCCGACTTTGCTTTTCTTCTATTTCGTTCTTCTGTAGTATTCTTAATGTGGCCAGACAATTCTGCAATCTGTCTGCCTGCTTCATCGTGGTCAATATCCGATTTAATTCTTGCCCAACGTTCTTTCAATGCATTCAGCTGCATTTGCAATTTGTTGAGTTCTTCTTTTTGTATCCGAAGCGTTGTCTCGTTGAGCGATTTTTTTTCTTCCGACAAGAAGATAATTCGTGAAGCAAACCAATAGGCTGCTATCTCTTTCTCATGCTCCAGCTGACGAATTTCTTGATTAACGTGTTGCAGGTTTCTGGCTGCCGTGTCAATCGAAGTGAGTAAGTTGATTTGCTCTTTTGTCTTGTCGATGTTGTTTTTGGCTTCCATTAAATTCTGGAAGTTATTGTGTAGTTCGATATATTGTGCTTCTGCAGCCTGTTCATCCAGCATATGGTGACGGATAAAGTTGTCGAGATCATCCAGTACCTTTACACCTACTATCTGATTGAACAAGGCCAATGCGTTATCGGAGCGCATATTGAATAACAGACGGATTTGAGAGGCATACTCCGATGGTCCATTGTAAAAATCAATGACTTTTTTTACTGAGTTTGAGTTATAATACTTATTCAAACGCTTATGCCAATCACCACGTGTATCGAACTCTGCAAAGTCTGTTTTTATTTCAAGTTTTGTCTTGGCAATACCGTAGACAACTTTTAATTCTGAACCGCTGAAGTAACGTACTTGGAACAAAGTGATTACCTTGTGGTCTGCATTACGGAATGATGCCAATAATACCGAACGGCTCTTTTTGTCGCGCAGCTTCATTGTAGTAGTGCCAATACTTCCTTCTTCCTGTTGGGTTCCATAATACCCTAGGAAATAAGACTCCTCTGTACGTGCACCTTTTTTCTCTGCACCCGATGACTGGTTGTAAAAGCGTTGTCTTTTCAATGGTACAAGTAAAGTGAGCAATGCATCTATAAGCGTACTTTTGCCCGATGCATTGGCGCCAGTGAGCAGTGAATTGCATCCTTGGGGGCTGATACGATAGATTTCATTATCGAATGTTCCCCAATTGTAAATCTCCATGTAGTCGAGACGATACCCGGATTTTTCAGGAGTCGTATTAAATAGATTCATCTGTTGTATCATAGTCATTCAGCTTGTTTTTGAAATCATTCAAGGCATCCAGTGTTATTTTTTCTTTAATAATCCGGTGTATCTTATAGCGTGTTTCTGTACCGGTGTCGGTTTGCTTAGAGGCTACCAGGAAACCTAAATCAATTACTTTTGAAATATAGTTGTCTAAATCTTGCTTGAATTTTATTTGGTTGAACCTGGAAGGTAAAAAAAGCTCAACCTCATCTTTTATTTGTGAGGGAGTGACATATTTTTCGTCTGCTTGTGAATCGGTAGGGTTCATTTCAAAATCTTCAAGCATTTGTCTCAGTATGATCAGGATGACAGATACTTCAAACCCAAGCTGGCGGCGTGTAACCAAATTGAGGGTCTTTTCGTCATCCAAAACGGCTTGTTTAACAAATGCAAATCCCTCATCTTTCTTTACAATAAGATTCAAGCCGATTACGCTGAGATAATTTTGAATGTCAGACTGGTATATCAGAATATTGTTCCAGACTGGATCGTTGTATTCTACAATGCCTTTCAGTAATTTTACGATGGTTTTTGAATAGGGTTTTATATTGGATATATTCATTTTCGGATAATAATTATTTCGGGTATTATAATTTGTTTTCTGTTCTCTTTATCGAATGTAATGTTTTGAGTCTTTCCTTTATTTATAACTGTATAATATTCTTTTAATACGCTAAGGTATCCAAAGACTTCCGTCAGTCCTTTGGTGATTCCTGAAGCATGTTCAATCACTTCGCCGAGGGTGGTCTGAGATTTCTGTCTTAATACTTCTTCAATATATTTCCGCAGTATATCACGGTCCACATAATATGGGTTATAAAGTAGCTCCAATCGGTTCAGATCGTTTATACTTAACTGTGCATCTACCGGTCGGTCTTTATATTCTATTGCTGTATTAGGTTCAAGAGTCAGCGGTCGTTCCAGCGGAAGTTTGATTTCGATCTCTTCAATTTCAAAACCTAAATTTGGAGTTGTTCCTTGGTTGCTTACTCTGATGAGTGATTGTTTGATATGGTTGATTGTTCGTCGGGTGATTTCAGCATTTGACTGCTCATGCTGACGGATAATACGGCTCAGTTTTTCGGCCATACGGTCATTTGTCTTATATACTCTTTGTCCTGCATTGAATAAATGAAGTTTGACATCTTTTAAAAAACAGTCGTCCATATTAATCTGTCTGCCATTTAATGACTCAAATAAATTTTGTGTCAGTATGTCCCATTCTTTTTGTAAATGAGGTGACAGTAAGAATTCCCAAAAAGCGTAAAAACTTTTTCCTTGTGATGAGTTTTTCAATTCACTATAAGCATCGAAAAAATAATGTAAAATTTCTTTTTTCTGCAAGTTCTCTGTCTGTTGCTGATAGATCTGCCTGATGATGGTTTTAAAATTATTGTCTACTTCTTTAAAATCGGATAGTAGTTCTTTGGCTATCCTGTTGAGGTTGTTGTAGCGGGGAATAATCTCAAATTCTTCGAACACCTTTACATCTTCTCCCATTTCGAGACATTGAATCTGATGCTCGATTTCCAGTTTCTTATATCTCAGTAATTCGAGACGTTTGTTGCGGTCTTCATTTGTAAATTCAACTAATTCCTTGAGTTGATTAAAAAGAGATTTGAATTTAGATTCCGTACCGATATATTCTTCTTTCTTCAGACTATTGTCTATCCAGTCGAATACTTTATTTGTATAAGAGGAAAGTTCATACATAACTTCTCCTAATTCATTCTGATAGTTGGTGAGAAAGCCTTTGTTGGCCCAGTCCAGTATCCAGCGTTTTGCTTTTTCTTCATTCGTTTCTATCGTAGCAAGTTGTTCTTCTTCCTCCAATGCGTCTTCTTCCATTTCATCTAGTCGATTGACCAATCTTTGATGGAGGTACTCCCAAGATACCGCTGTTTGTTCTTCGAATATCTCAAGCAGAAACACGAGGAAAAACTTCAGATTTTCAGGCCTCATCTTCAGTAATTTGATACTTGGAGAATTGTCTAAGATATCTATTAACTGTGTCTTTTCCATAAATACTGCAAGTTAGTCATTACGGATGATTCTTTTTGGATTTAAGGTTTATTTCATATTCTAGGCATTCATATACTATAGAATACACAGCTAAAATACAAGCATTATTTTAAATATTCAAACTTGTAGGAATAAAATTTTGTAGTTCGACTGTGAATTGATAAAATAGAAGTATTGAAGAACTTTGTAGGTATTTTGTAAGATTATTAGTACTTTAGCGGATAAACTGTTGTCATGGGGCTAGTGTATAAGTGAAAAAGGAAGTTAAATGCTGTGTATTAATGCATTATTCCTTTTTGTGATTACGGGCTTTGCCTACCTGGCTGATAAAATAGTGGAGACAGTAAAATAAAAATTATGCGATGAATCTTAAGGGAAAAATCTTATGTTTAAACTTATAGATAAAGACACATGGAAAAGAAAACCGTATTTTGATCATTATTTCAGTCAGATAAGATGTACATATAGCATTACGGTAAATATTGATATCTCTGAAATCATAGCGTTTAAATATAAAAATCATACGAAGCTTTATCCTCTTTTAATCTATGTATTGACCAAGGTGGTAAATAATCATGATGAGTTTCGGACTGCGATTAATGAACAAGGGGAATTGGGAGTGTGGGATACCCTTTTGCCGTGCTATACCGTTTTTCATAAGGAGAATGAAACCTTTTCAAATTTGTGGACAGAATGGGATGATGATCTGATGACTTTTCTGTCAAATTACGAACGGGACATTGAGATGTTTGGCTGTAATTATGGTATTGATGCCAAACCGGATACTCCTGCCAATACTTTTCCAATATCTTCATTACCTTGGGCTGCGTTTACAGGTTTCAATCTGAATATATTTGCAGATGGGAGCTATTTGTTGCCGATTTTTACTTATGGAAAATATTTTCAGCAAGGTGACAGTTATCTTATCCCTCTTTCCATTCAGGTACATCATGCCGTTTGTGACGGATTTCATGTGTCAAGATTCATTAATGAAGTTCAGCAAATATGTAGTAAGATAAACATGAATATTTGAATGGAACCTGATGTGTAAACAATGTATTGAAAATAGAATAGAAATATCTTATAAATAAAAAATGAAAAGAAGTATGAAAAAAATAAGTTCATTTGTTTTGTGCGCTTTGCTGATGTCTTGTTCTTTCAGCAAAAATGAGAAAGGTGGTGTATCTGATACTGCGGTCAAAGAAGAGGCTGATACTCTCAGGCAGGAGATGGGGCTCAGCAGGAATTTGACATATCCTGGAAGCAAGATTTCCTTTAAGGTAGAAACAAAAGGGGATAGTCTTATTATTCAACCTTCCGGTCTGAGTGTGTCCAACGAAGTTTTATATCATGATATTACCGGATATACGGTCATCAATGCTGAAATTGGAGATTTGAATGTTGACAGCTATCCGGAAGTATTTGTTTATTTGGTTTCGGATGGTAGTGGAAGTTACGGAAAACTTATCGGATACTCTGTAAATAATGGGAAATCGGTAAGTCAGGTGTACTTGCCTGAAATCTCGGAAAATAATGAGGTAAACAAAGGATATATGGGGCATGATGAGATGGCTATTGTAGAAAACACCTTCTGTCAGCGTTTCCCGATTTATAAAGAAGGAGACAGTAATGCCAATCCGACAGGAGGTACTCGGCAGATACAGTATAAACTGGTGGATGGAGAAAGTGGCAGAATATTGAAAATCGATAAGGTAATGGATTTTTAAATGTGAATCTGAACGTAAATGTCTTAATTGGTTAATATATAATGGTATTATTCTATACTTGTCGGGAATACCTACGTTTTCCCGACAAGTATTTTGCTATTTGAACTTTTCCGGAAGGAGTCTTATGTGTCTTCACAGATTCAATAATTTCATAAATGCTGATATCGATTGCGGACGTTCCTCCCTATTAAAACTTATGGCTTTGCCAATGGCATTCCAGGTGGTTTCTGACACTTCATCGGGGCATTTTTCATCTTCGAATTTAAAAGTCGTAGAAGGGGCATCTCCGACCAGCATAAAATACAGGATGGCCCCTAAGGAGTAAATGTCAAAGGCAGGGGAAAAGTCGTGCAGGCTCTGTATCTCGGGAGGGGTATAGCCGTTACTGCGTACCAGCAATAAGCTTGTCTCCGACTTTTCATCCTCATGAAACAAATGTGCCGTACCGAAATCAATTAATACGGCGCGGTTGTCGTTGTCTTCGTCAATCATGATGTTTGAGGGTTTTACATCCAGATGATTCATGTGGTTTTGGTGCATTATATCCAGTGCCGAGGCAATCTGTGATATGATTTTTAATGATTCTTTCTCGTCCAAGGTGCAAGACTCGGTCCGTTCCACATACTCTTCGAGTGTACATCCTTCTATGTATTCCATCACATAATAACATGTCTTATGCTCATCAAAGGCATCGTACACATTTACGATATGCGGGGAATCTGTAAATTCCTTTATCCGGTTTGCCTCACCCATGAATTTCCGGAGAGCCTTGCTGATTTCTTCGGTATGATCCAGGGGAGTGATGACATCCAACGTGTTTTCATCACGTTTCTGTATGTTTTTTAAAAAGAATTCTTTGACGGCTACTTTGGTCTTGATTGTTTTCCGGCTGTCCTGGAGATACCAGGTAGCTCTGTAGGTTTTTCCGAAACCTCCTGATGACAAACTTGATTTTATTTGGTAGGTATGCTCTTTCAGCCAGCATCCCTCCGGTAAAAAGGTCGCTTTGCTTTGCGATAGCAAATCTGGATCATATCCATACGACAGGACCTCATTGCGTATTCTTTTTCTTTTCTCTTCATCGTATAATATTTTCTGGCGTGCAAGGGTCGTTTCATTGTCCGGGACCAGTATATATAGCGAGAGAAACATATTTACGGCATCGAGTGGGGAGTCAAAGTAATTAAAAGAGCTCAGGGGAAAAATCTGCCTGATAAAATAATCCTTATGTAACTCATTTGCCAGATAGCAACTGTCTACCAGAAGGTTGTTGATGTCAAAAGTTTCTCCCAGTTCATAATGCGGCTGTTCCTTCGCTGAAACTCTGTAAAGGCATGGCTGAAATTCATGCTTATTACTCAGATTAGCCACCAGCATATCTTCTCCCTTTTCTCTTGTGGAATTGTTTATGTATGGATTTTTTAAAGGATTATATCTTGTCCAATGTGGTGAAACAAGGTTGGGGGCTGTGTAGTCTAACGGATGATAAGTCAAGATCTCTTTTAATCTTACGAGTCTCATCCCTTTGGTTGCTGAAGGGCGGTACTTTTTACGGAATTCCTCAGCTAAGTCGAGCCGATAATCTTTTTCTTTCAGTTTGTCTGTGTCGAATGTGTATATTCTTGAACTGTTGCGTATGTATTTCTGTAAATCTGGGAGTTTGATCGGTATGTCGTGCATGTCTACCAGCCTGACCATGCTGCTCCACTTTCTTGCCTTATCTATTAATAGCAAAGATTTATTACTTGATAGAATCACGACTCTGTCTACATATCCACTTTTGAAAAGTTGCTCCTTGGTCTCTTTATATACGTTGTAATACCAAAAACCGTTAGAAATGATGCAGGCTGCTTTTCCTTTGTTCTTCAGAAGATCCAGCAAGTCAACAAACACTTTCTTGTAATCTGTTCTTTTACGGGCCGTAATGGCCTGATAGCTTAATACGTCATTCTTAAAATTGGAGGAGAAGTCTTCGCACCAGATAAGAAACTGGAAGTTTTTAACTTCGGGATATTCCTCCGGGTAGAGAGCATGTGCTGCTTCACTGTGTGCCCAAAGTAGTTGGAACAGATGCAAGTTGATTTTATCACTACTTCCACCTACGAAGGTGCAATTTTCTGGGAGGAAAGAAGGGAAAGCATGAAATCCCAACATTGGATTAAATATGCTGCCATTAGGCTTCATCCAGTTAAGAATAAATTGCAGCAGTACCAGCCGGTCATTATTGCACATCCGGTCGTTCTTGAATATGTCGTTAAACAATTTCTCATTGTGCAGGAGTAATAAACAGAAGTCCTGATAGTATGCTTTCCCGGCAGTCTGGTACAGGCTATTCAACAGGTGAATAATGTGCCTTTCATCTTCCAACAATCTGTCAGTTACCTCTTCGTTGTCATAGATAAATCTGTTTCTTAACGTTTTAAAATACAGTACAGCATCCATACAAGGAAGGGTTGTGCTGGAATAATATTCTTCTTTCTTGATAGAGGCATTGTCCAGTTTCTCTTCCGATGCCAAATACCATAGGGATATTATATAGCATAGTGCTTCTTTTTTCCGTTCGGTATTGGACAGGTATGAATTGATGTTCTTGAACAACTGTAAGAGAAGGTATTGGATGTCAAGATTAGTTGGGGCAAGTTTATTATCATTGTTTATCATAGTTGTCTATTTGTTAATAAGCGACACGAAGTTACAATTTAATTTAGAATATTGCCTTTTATAGGAAATTTTTATGAATTCAGTTGAACGTATGTGTATGAAATTAATGGCATTTTATCTTTCCAATGGTTAATTTTGTACAATAAATCAGGAAATTAACCTTACAATTCAATGTTCTGTAAATGATATTAGAGATGAGCCATCCGGCAGTTGCAGGCAAAAGTACTACGAAGGCTTGACTCTGTTTAGAAGATTCTATATATTTAATAAATCTTTGTAGTAGCGGCAGCGTGTTTTTCTTGATGTCATCAAACAGACTACAAGATATCTGATTCATTTTATTGCATGAATTGTATAGATATTTTAATGGTTTATCACTTAGATAATCGTTATATACAATGAAGAAAGAAGATATTATATTGGGACAGTTTGAAACGTACAAGGCTTCGTCAAAGGTATGGAGCTTCAAGCGGGTAGATGATATTGTGCATGGGTTCAATCTGAAGTTGAGCAATATGGTAGGCTGTTTTCCCTTTGAATATGCAGGACGTGTATGGAGAGACAGTGAGCGACTGTATCTTTGTGGAGAATTTTCTCATAATACGGAAGCGCACAGACAGATTCAGTCACAGATCCTTTCTGCAAAAAGTGGATATGCTGCAAAACGCTTTTATAAAACTCCGAACAAGAATTCGGTTCGAAGCGATTTTGAAACATTCAAACTTCAGTGGATGTTGCATTGCGTGTGGAAGAAGTGTGAAGGAAATGCAGACTTCAGGAAATTGCTGCTCTCGCTTCCCTCAGATATTATACTAGTGGAAAATACAACGACTGATAACGGGGGAAGTGCCGGGTGCTGGGGATGTAAAAATAAGAAACTGGTAGATGAGCGGAAAGTTGTCGAGAAACAACTCCGGGAGCAATATAAAGGGTTGTCTAAGAAAGGAATCGATTATCTGGTAAACATCGAGACTAATAAAATTGATGACATTGGTGAATGGTCCGGACAAAACAATATCGGTAAGATTCTTATGATATGTAAACATTGTCTGGAGGACGGAAGTCTGCCGGATATTAATTATGATATCCTGAATTCATCGAGAATATACATTTTAGGTGATTTACTTACAATGGATTAGAAAATCCTATTTATTGATATAATTAAGATTTAAAAATATGTTGACAAAAGAAGATATTAACAGAATTTCAGGTGTTGAGTTGGAACAGCTTGACGGGTATAAGAAAGTTGTTGAACTGTTTGGTGAGGAGGTGGATGCCTTGCCAGCTGGGCTGAACTTTTTGGGGCTCTCCTTGAATGATTGTCCTTTATTGACCCAATTGCCGGATGATTTGCCTATTCAATATCTTTCTGTTATGGAATGCCCTAACTTAAAGCATCTGCCGAAGGATTTGGAACTGGCCCATTTATATTTGTTTGATTCCGAAATAGAGGCTATACCTGAAAAATCTTCTTGTTTTGCAGCCCTTGTATTGATTGACTGCCCGTATATCAAGCATTTGCCTGCCGGTTGTACAGCCGTTATGAATGATGTTACTTTGGATAATTGTCCCAATATTGCCACTCTTCCTGATTTGGAGATTGTACATGGAGAATTCTGTTTAAGAAACACTTCGGTTACTTCACTCCCTGAGGAACTCAAGATCGGGGGGCGTTTGTGGGTTTATGATACTCCGATAGAAACTTTGCCGGCTACTATCAGGGTAGGGGGTGATATTCTGTTGAACGGATGTAAAAAATTGAAGTATTTGCCGAAAGGACTTATGGTGAATGGAGATTTAAACTTATCGGATTCTGCTCTTGAAGAACTTCCTAAGGGATTGATTGTGAAAGGAAATTTAAATATTACTGACACCGCTATCAAAACTTTACCTGAGGATATGATTGTAGGAGGAAACGTGATTGCTTCAGAAGGTATGTCAGAGGGCCTTGCTGTGAATCACAAGGTTCCTGGTAATCTGGCTGAACTGATTTGGAAAGACAGCGGTTATATCTATGCGAACGAACAGTTATACAGAATAATAGCTAAAGAGGACAGGCATTGGAAGGTAGTTTCCTCTTTCATGAATATTTATCTGATACGTTATGGTCATGATGATCTGATTGACCGGAATATACTCTATCTCGTTCCGGATAACAATCCTGAAAGCCATGTGTATGGAGTAGGAAATACTTTGTCTGAGGCTTATATAGACTTGTTGTTGAGAACCTCAGACAGTTTGTGATGACAATGTCTCCATGGATGGAAATGCAGGTAGACAGCAAAGCTTGTATAGATATTAAAAAAGTCAAATGCCGACTTTTGAGTTGGTTGGCATTTGACTTTATTTTCTTTTGCGTTGTAGCATCATAGAATCTTTTGTGCGGGTAGAATGTCTTTCTAGGCATCAGCCCTTCTTCTACTTTCGTATGATTTGCTTAAAGTTAATCATATGGTTTTCCGCTGAATTATATTGGCCGATGATTTTGTCGTTTCTCATGATGTCCCATCCCACCAATGGTTCTCCTTCTTCAAAAGAGGTACATGAACCAGATCACCGCATTCGAATTTTGTATTAACTGTTTGTAAAACCTTATAGTTGAAATGCTTATTCCCTTGATATTCCATACGGATTTCCCGGTCCGGACCGTAATGCACTTCCATGATGTCTCCAATGTTCATAGGCATACTTTTCGTATTGAAGACAATTTCAGAGACAACTTTTTTAGGGCGTGGTTTTAATGTATCTTTTTGAGTTTCCAGTTCTTCCCAACTGTCGCATCCCAAAAAACGGGCAATGATGTTACGGGTCGTTGAAGAGGTCTGGTAGGGTCGTCCGGTTTCCTTGTTTATTAACTTCGCAAATACTCTTTTCCAAGTGTTTATGTGTAAAGGAATGGTATCAGTAGTTTTGGCTACATGATCGCTGAACAGTAGGTACTGGTTGTCGTTGATCGGACCTTCTGTATTAAACCTGAAGGGGCGTTTTGCGTATTTCATGTCACAGTTAAACTGTTCAATGAGTAAAAGTTGGATGTTCTTGGATATGCATTGTTTCATATAGTTCTGACGGCTGAATTAATGTACGTAAAGGTATGAAAAATCTTGAAATGGTAAATCGTAAGAGGAAGAGAAAAGCCTTTTTCCTGTTTCTCTTCCTCTTACGATTTAATCATCGATACCGAAACTCAAACAATGAGTATTATCAAATGTCTCTTCGTTATCGTCTGGAATGAAAACTCCTTCGTTGCTGACGTGCCCCCATTGGCCATTCAGACTGACATGGACGAATTCGTTCTCGTCTGCTGTAATTTCTTCGTATACAGGAGGTAGGTAAAGTCCCCAACTGGTAACGAGTCCGAATTTCTCGTCCTTCTTGAAAACGATAATGTCGTTTGAAATGTTATAAATCAGATCCATTTCACAAGGCACAATTTCCTTTCCTTTGGCAGTCAGCAGGCCAAACAGGCGTTTACCATCCACCTCCTTGATACAAGTATAAAAGCTGGTATAATGTTTGCACACTATCAGGTCGTATATAAAATCACAAAGTGGCAGACCGCTTCCGTTGGTAGAAACCAGAGCGAATTTTCCTTCGTCGTTCTGAGCAGCTACCGGTGCACCTCGTTTAATGGTGTAGCTGTACAATTCCGAATAGTTGCTATAAATAGCAGGAACAAGAATCTTCCCTGTGATATCCTTTATGCCCAGCTTCCCGTGTTCTTCATAGGTTTGATCGAAGAGATCGTATTCATTTTCTATTTCATAATACTCCTCCTGAAGCTTATTGGCTTCGTCGTATTTTTCTTCCGCAAGATATTTGCAAACTGTGTCCAATAGATAATTAAGGCGATTGACAATTTCAGGAGTTACTGTTTTTTTCATGTCTATTATTTTTTTTGTGTGGTACAAAGGTAGATAAAAGGAATCAACTATGCCATTAATTTCATACATCTCCATGCATCCTCATACATTTGATCCTGTCTGTCGGGGATACATTTTATTCCGAACGGTTTCTCGTAGACTCCCTATATACCGCTTCGGTATCCAGTACGACAGTCGTATGGGGCAGAGATGGGTTTTCCAGCTTTTCAATGATAATTCTTGAAGCTGTTTCAGCCATCTGTTCCACGGGCTGCTCCACTGCCGTGATAGTGGGATGGACAAGCTTGCACAAATCAGTCCCCGACATGCATGAGACCGCTACCTCTTCTGGAATCCGGATTTGTTTCGATTGCAGATAATTCTTGGCTCCCAATGCAGACATCTCCGTAAAACTGAATATTGCGTCAAAGGTTACTCCATGTTCCCATAACGTCTTTGCAGCTCCGTATCCACTGTCAAAATCTACTCCGCCTTCAACCAGAAATTTCTTGTCGAAAGAGATTCCAAACTTGTCAAGAGCATCTTTATATCCCCTGATTCTGTCAAATGTGTTTTGGATATATGGAGGACCGGCAAGATGTACAATCTGTTTTCTTCCCTGGCGAATGAGATGTTCTACCATGAAAAAGGACTTTATGTAATCGTCAATTTTTATCTGTGAGGTCTTGAGCTCAGCAACCGTTCTGTCGAAGAAAACCATGGGGGTACCTTTATCCATAATCCGTTGATACTCGCTGAGATTTATATGGTCATGGCACACACTGATCAGTATACCGTCTACCCGATAGTCTTCCATCATTTTCAGATTCATCTTTTCTACATCGGGGTTTTCATGCGATTGTGCCAGCATCACCCGGTAACCCGCTTTATTAAGGTGCTGTTGGGCAAACGTGATAAAGTTGACATAGAAGGAAGTGATCATCTCGGGGACAATGATTCCAATGGTACGGGTACTTTGCTGCCTGAGGTTTACGGCCAGTTCATTGCGTTTATAGCCCAGTTTGTCGGCCATTTCGAGGATTTTCGTGCGTGTCTCCTTGCTTACATTCTGACTATCGCCGCGTAATGCCCTTGAAACTGTAGACTTGGAGATTCCAAGTTCACGGGCAATATCCAATATGGTAGCGTATTTCATCATATCATTCTTGTGCTTGATAAGTTTTCGTACAAATATACGTTTTTTTGACGAACTGTCATACAGAATGGGAACGGTTGCGGAAAATGGGAACGGTTGCGGGAACGGTTGCGGAATTTTTAATTTCATTTTCCCTCTTTTTGCCTGTGCGGAAGCCTTACTTTTGAGTCAGAAAAACAAAAAATCGAATACTTATGACAAGCATGAACAAAAAATCAGATTCGTTTCAGGTTCCGTTTATCAGCAAGATAGCTTACGGAATGGGCGATGTTGGATGTAACTTTAGTTGGATGTTCGTAGGAAATTTCCTGATGATTTTCTACACAGATGTATTTGGCATCGGCATGAGTGCAGTAGCCTCCCTGATGCTTTTCTCACGGTTTTGGGATGCCATTAACGACCCTATCATTGGCGGCTTGTGCGACAAGACTAAAACCCGATGGGGAAGATACCGGCCTTGGCTGCTGTTCGCAGCTCCCATCACGGCCCTTATATTGATACTCACTTTCTGGGCACATCCACAGTGGAACGATACTTCAAAGATTGTGTATATGGCCGTCACCTATTGCTTGCTTGTGCTTGGATATACGTGTGTGAACATACCTTATGGAACACTCTGTGGGGCGATGACACAGCACATGGACGAAAGGGCACAAATCGATACTTCGCGTTCGGTCAGTGCAATGATTGCCATTGGTATCATTAATATTATTACCATACCTCTGATCAATACCTTGGGAGACGGAAATGCACAACGCGGCTATTTGCTGGTAGCCGTACTTTACGGAGTGGTCTTTGCAGCCTGCCACATTTTCTGTTTTGCAAAGACAAAAGAAGTGGTCGAGGTTCCTGTAGCACAGAAATTCCCGTTGAAAGTACAACTCAAGGCAATCCTGAAAAATAAACCCTATTTGCTGGCGCTCATTGGACAGATTCTCTTTGGGTTTATCCTTTACGGACGAAATGCGGACATGCTTTATTACTTTACCTATGTTGAAGGTAATGCCGCACTTTTCTCGGCCTATTCACTGGCTATTATCATACCTTCTATAGTCGGTGCAGCCAGTTTCCCATATGTGTTCAGATTGACAAAGAACAAAGGATGGTCTGCCTCTGTATTTGCCTTCGGAACGGGCGTTACGATGGTGGCCTTGTATTTCTTCAGTGCAGTAACTTCTCCTGTCGAGTTCTATACATTCGCTGCACTTTCTCAGTTGTTCTTTTCCGGTTTTAATACAGCAATATATGCCATTATTCCCGACTGTGTAGAATATGGAGAATGGAAGACAGGAATACGCAATGATGGATTCCAATATGCATTCATCTCCTTGGGAAACAAAGTCGGGATGGCTTTGGGAACTTCCTTTCTGGCCTTGGTGCTGGGTATGAATGGATATGTATCGAATGCGGTACAGAATGAAGAGGTAATCTCTATCATGCGCCACTCTTTCAGTACCATTCCAGGAGCCTTGTGGATACTTACGGCCGTAGTATTGATTTTCTATAAGCTGAACAAGAAAATTTATAACCGTATTGTAAGGATAGTGAAATACCGGATATTGAAGAAGAAACAGAAATAACCTTGAATAGTAGAATTGAGTATAAACAGTTAAATAACAAAGAGTATGAAAAAGATGATGAAAGTTGCCGTGATGAACGGTATTGGTAAAATGGGATTCGTAGAACGTGAAGTGCCTCAGCCTGCTGATAACGAAGTGCTGGTGAAACTGGAATATGTAGGAATATGTGGATCGGATATGCATTACTATGAAACAGGTCGTATCGGCGACTATGTAGTGGAGCCTCCTTTTGTCCTGGGCCACGAACCGGGCGGTGTGGTCGTGGAAGTCGGTAAGGACGTAAAGCATCTTAAGGTAGGGGACCGGGTGGCATTGGAGCCTGGAAAGACTTGTGGACACTGCGAGTTTTGTAAAGAAGGTAAATACAACCTTTGTCCGGATGTCGTATTCTTTGCTACTCCTCCGGTGGATGGAGTATTTCAGGAATACGTAGCACACGAGGCTGCCTTGTGTTTCAAGTTGCCCGACAATGTCGATACGATGGAAGGTGCCCTTATTGAACCGCTTGCTGTTGGCTTTCATGCAGCCAACCAGGGAGGGGCTCATGCCGGACAGACGGCTGTAGTATTCGGAGCGGGCTGTATCGGTCTGGTTTCGATGATGGCACTGAAGGCAGAAGGAGTTTCGAAGGTATATGTGGTAGACATCATGCAGAAACGTCTGGACAAAGCCATGGAACTTGGAGCTACAGAAGTAATTAATTCAATGGATACGGATGTTATGGCAGAAATAGCCCGACTGACGGAAGGTAAGGGAGCTGACTTAATTATTGAAACAGCTGGTATGGAGATTACTACTCGTCAGGCGATACATATTGCCAAGAAAGGAGCTGCGATTGTACTTGTGGGGTATTCGAAAACTGGTGAAATGACATTGCCGCTGAGTCTGGCTCTCGACAAGGAACTGACGTTCAAGACTGTTTTCCGTTACCGGCATATCTATCCGATGGCTATTGAGGCAGTAGCGTCAGGCAAAGTCAACCTGAAGGGAATCGTTTCTAACGTCTTCGATTTTCATGATATACAGAATGCCATGGATAAAAGCATAAGCGATAAGGCAAATATCGTGAAATCAGTTGTCAAGATAGGATAATAATTTTCTGAAACATACATACCATGATCATGAGAAATACAATAATCGGTATTGGTGAGGCACTATGGGATGTCTTACCCGAGGGAAAGAAAATCGGAGGAGCTCCTGCAAATTTTGCTTATATCGTATCACAGTTTGGATTGAGAAGCGTGGCTGTAAGTGCATTGGGAAATGACGTTCTAGGAAAGGAATTGCAGGCCAATCTTGATGAAAAAAAGTTGGAATATATATTGCCAGTCGTTCCGTTTCCTACCGGAACCGTACAGGTATTCTTTAATGCTGAAGGGATACCTGTATATGAAATCAAGGAAAATGTAGCGTGGGACAACATTCCTTTTACTGAGGAGTTTGAACGGTTGGCACAGAGTGTCCGTGCGGTCTGTTTCGGTTCACTGGCGCAGCGGAATGGAGTATCGCATGATACGATTAACCGCTTTTTGGATGCGATTCCGGATGAAGAGGGAATCTATAAAATATTCGATATCAACCTGCGTCAGCATTTCTATACTCCTGAACTTCTCAACAAATCAATGATGAAATGCAATATTCTGAAAATTAATGATGAGGAACTGGAGGTGATTAAGAAATTATTCGGATATTCCGATACAGATGCAGAAGCAACCTGTCGGAAATTACAGGAAACGTATGGCTTGAAAATATTGATTCTGACTTGTGGCACTAATGGAAGTTATGTGTTTGCTGAAGGCCATCCTTCGTTTATCCCAACTCCCAAAGTGGAGGTCGCAGATACGGTTGGGGCGGGGGATTCTTTTACGGCTGCATTTGTAGCTGCCTTGCTGAACGGTACGTCCGTTGTCCAAGCACATAAGTTGGCCGTAGCCGTTTCTGCTTATGTCTGTACGCAACATGGGGCAATGCCAGTGCTTCCTAATCGTTTGAGATCGATGGATGTATGAAAAGATTATATATCATTGAGGCTGTCTCATTTTGAGACAGCCTCTTATTCTAAATGGTTATAGTTGGTTATGGCTGTTTACAAGCCATTACTTGCCGATGCAGTAATTGCAAGTTTCTGAGTATCAAATGTTTGGAGCTCTAAAAGGTACAGAAGTCTAATTTCTTGTCATTTTTAGTCATTGTAACTCATTGATTATCAACAAGTTGCACACTGCCACATTCTTTTTGTAAGACAAAGATAATTGTATTTTGTTGAATTTCAAAGTTTTCCAGCAAATAAGTTACAAGAACGAGGTATTTTTTACCCTTTTTTAGTGATATGGCATTTTTATCAATGGCGTGCAATATTATGCAAATAGAAAACGTATTTTCGGGTTGTATATAAATCTTTGTTAAGTGAGATAATACGAAGACTGATGTTAGCTTGTATCGATTTTTTATATTAATGGGTGGACTGATGTTCTGATTTAATGATTATATTGACTACGGGTGCAATAAATTCGATAAAAGAGTATTAGTTTTTGATTTTTGCATAAATGATGTAAATATTGAAATCTAATTTGCAAATATAGATATTTAGTTATATATTTGTAGAAAAACAATTATATGATAGCAGAAATTAGATTTAAGAATATGTTCTCATTCAGAGACGAGGCTATATTAAGTTTTGAAGCTGATAGAAGTAAGGATATGGAGTCATATCATGTTGTCGAATTGGGGGGTGATGTGAGACTATTGAAAGTGGCTGTCATTTATGGAGCAAATGCTTCGGGTAAAAGTAATATTATTAAAGTTTGTGATTTTATCAAGTCATTCATTACTTATACCCCACTTAATAAGGCAGAACAAATTCAAATAGTCCCGTTTCTCCTGAATAAAACAAGTTCGAGGCAGTTATCTGAATATTCGATTTCGTTCTACTTGAAGAATGAGGAAAAAGCAGTTCGTTATGTCTATTCTGTAGCTTTAGACAGATGGCACGTAGCAAAGGAAAGTCTAATCTATTATCCAAGTCAACAGCCTGCTACTATATTTGAAAGAAATACTGAGAATAACGTATCGGTTATTAAATTTGGACAGAAGATCAAAATGTCGCAATCTGTCAAAGAGGAAATAACATTGAAGTGTTTGCATAACATGTCAGTTTTTGCTGCTTATATGCAGGTAAATACACATATTGTAGAATTAGAGGCAGTTCTTCAGTATCTAACCAATCAGGTTATGCCGGCAATTGTGCCTGCATCATCTTTAAGTCGTTATGCCGAAGAATCAATCAAGAATGAGTCTGCAAAAGATTATATTTTGAGATATCTACAGGAAGCTGATTTCAATATTTCAAATATTACTTCCAAAGAACAGGAAACACATAAGGGTTCGATCAATTATACTATGTATCAGCATAAAGTTTCATCTGATGATGGTAACAATGATTATTATGAGTTCCCGGAACTGTTTGAATCGGACGGTACTATCCGTACGTTTGGCTTGGCCGCTCAAGTGCAAAAGATTCTTGAAAGAGATGCTTTTCTTGCAGTTGACGAGATTGAATCCTCTCTTCATCCGAAATTGATAGAATACATCATTGAACGTTTTCTAAAAGAATCAGAGCAAGCCCAGTTGTTGCTCACTACACATTATGATGGACTATTAGGAGAAGAAGATTTGCTTAGGAAAGATAATGTTTGGTTTACTGAAAAGAATCCGGACGGATCAAGTGTGCTGTATCCTCTAACAGATTTCAAAGGATTGAATAGGATTAGTTCTCTCCAAAAGGCATATAAATTTGGTAAATTCGGTGCAGTTCCTAATCTATAATCATGTACTTTTATGAGAAAAGCAAGAAAAAATACAGCGACCAGACAGGTTATTCATATCGTTGGTGAGGGCTTGACTGAATTATTCTATTTCAGTCATTTGAAAAAAATACTTGGTTATAGATATTCTATTTCTCCTCGTTTATTTGAAAACAATAGTATTGAAAAAATAGATAAGAAGATAAAGGAACTTCTAGATGAAGATGTCTTTGTAATATGTGTTTTTGATGCAGATGTTAGCAGGCGTTCTGATGCGGAAAATAAAAAAATGGTGTCGCTCAAAAAGAAATATGAAAATAATCCCAATGTGATTCTCTGTGATAGCTTACAGTCAATAGAATATTGGTTTTTACTACATTTTGAAGATACGTGTCGACATTTTCAAGATTCAGCAGCTACAGAAAGAGCATTAAAGCAATATCTGCCAACATACGATAAAACTCGAAAATACCTTGAGAAGGATAAATGGGTTAAAGAAATGCTTGCTGATTCAAAAATGGATAGAGCATGTGAACTAGCCGAAAAATATAAAGGTAGAGATTCTTATAGTGAGATTTATAAGGCGATTAAAAAAGTTAGTGAATAAAATGAAAGAAGTTGGAAGGGAGCAAAGATAGGTAAAATGAGGATTCTACTAACCATTATGACAAAATTAGGATGAAGTTTAATTTTGAAATAGGCCATGATGGAAAAATATATCCGTTGGGATATCATTCGAAGTTTCTTAATGTCAGATTGCAGAAAAGACTTTCTGAACTTGGGTGGAAGCCATTTATGCCTAATAGTAAAATTCAGTCGAATTGTTGTACTCAATTCTTTTTTGGCGATAACCATGACTATATACTTCAGATGTTTTTCTGTAGGCAGATTGTAAACCTAGAAAAGAATGCTAGTTCAAGAGGAGATAAAAGGATATAGTTTTTGAATTAATAATGAACTATACACAATTTTATTTGTCATACATGTACTTTATTGTATTATTATTTATTAGATTGAATTTTTTTTCATTATTTTGCCTAGTTGTAAACACATAAAGATATGGCTAATAAAAAAATTAATAGAATCAAGGTAATGCTTGCTGAAAAAGGGAGAACTAACAAATGGCTTGCAGTACAAGTAGGAAAAGATCCTGCAACCATCTCTAAATGGTGTACTAATGCAGCACAACCCAGTTTAGAAATGTTGCTGCAAGTAGCCAAAGTATTAGAGGTTGAAGTCAAAGATTTGATTCGTGAACAAGATGAATAACAACAGATACAATTTGCTAAAACAAAAACTTATATAGTTTTTCGGGAACTATGCAGAATGTCTGCATTCTTTGTTCACACCTTTGCAATTGTTAACTGATTGTTGTACTTAAAATAGATTCAGAAATGATGAATGTGAAAGAAGCTATTCGTAATAATTTGATGGTTGAATTGGATAAATGTCTCAGTTCTCTAATTCGATATGATGTAGATTCATTAATGCCCTTGTTTTATGTTTTATGCGCACATCATGAGGGTCATCTTGTTTCAATTGTAGGCGAAGGAAAGTCATTGTTCCATGGTAAAATGCACATTCAGCCAATCGAAATTGTAGATGGATATGAGTCTCCTCTTTTGAAAGAGATAAGGAATTCTGTTAATCCAAGCTTCTTTGAAGGTCAATCAGCGGAAGCTGTGTTCCAGTTTTATTCAATGTGTAATGAATACATAAATGAATTCTATCAGGATATAATAGAACACATTATTTCTGTTTACACGTCAAATGCTGGAAAATATTCTGGCGTAAGTGTTACTACTCAAGAAATAGCCCAATTAATGGGTTATTTTATTACTGATTGTGCTCCAAGAAGAGTATATGATCCATGTGCTGGCCTTTGCTCTTTTGCTATTCTCCCAGAGTTGAGCAAAATAGAGTTTGTTTGTTCTGAATTGAGCAATCGTACAAAAGTAATTGCAGATATTCGATTGAATGCAGCTGGCAAGCAACTTGAAATTAATCAGGAAGATTGTACTTTTAATTGGCGTGGAAATTCAAATTGTGATTGCCTTGCATCAGAATTGCCATTTGGCCTTCGTCTGAATGATAGGAGTTTGGATGAACGTCGTCCTTTGTTATTAGAGGATTTCGTAATTGGTAAATTCATCGAATCAGAGAGTCTTTCTTCAGCAGTTCTATTAGTATCAGCTTCAACTTGCATTCGTGGAAACAATAAACATATCAGAAAGACCTTGTGTGAAAAAAACTATGTGGATGCTGTTATAAAGTTGCCAAGAGGGGTTCTTTCATATACAGGAGTTGATTCTGTTATTCTTGTATTGAAAAAACACCGATATACAAAAGATATCAAATTCGTATATGCTGATGATTGCATTATTTCTGATGGAAGAAATAAAAAGTTGAACTATCAGGCTGTTATTGAAAGATTAGAAAAAACAGAAGGCAATCAAATTGGAGTTGTTAGAGTGGAAGAAACATATTCGCATGATTTTTCGCTTGATCCAGTGTATTATCTGCATAATATGATTGAGGTGCAATCCGGTCAAACACTGGTTAAATTCAGAGACATGACAACTCAAATACGTGGAGAAAGGAGATTTGATGATGTGACTGGAAGAGTTTTACTTTCAGAGCATCTTTGTGCAAGCATTACTGAATTCCACACTAGAAGTATTGATATTAACTCAATCGAATTGGTAAATCCAGACCGATATGTTAAAGTGAGCAACAAGTGTGTGATACTTAATATGACGGCAGATAAGTTCTATTACAAGAATGATAATGATCCATTGTTTGTAAGTCCAAATTTCTCTTGTTTTGAAGTTAATGAAAATATCTGTTTACCAGAGTATTTGATACATGTCCTATTAGATAACAAGCGAATTAGAGAAACTTATTCTCAAGGGATTATCAGTCGTGTTAATTACAATGAGTTGTATCTCCCTATTTACACGAATCTAAGAAGTCAAAGACTGATTGTTGAGAGAATATATCGTCAGGAGCAAAATGAGCTTAAAAAGAAACTTGAAAAGCTTCAAGTTTTGAGTGGCAAATCTTCTGATCTAATTCATAACTTAGGCATCACATTCACAAAAATGAGTGCAGCTATAGCTGTGCTTAGAAAAGAAAATGCGACTTCTACTCAAATTGATTCCCCAGTAAATGTATTGAATGATAACATTCAGTTTGCATTACGTCAGATTAATTGTACTGGTACAGACTTTAGCCACGTAAAGCCGGAGTTAGAAAAAGTTAATCTGTACAAAACAGTATCTAATTATATTATGGCTTGGAAAAACTTTGGGTACAAATCTTTTGATGTGGCCCCAATTAAACTGAACGTCTCTGAGGATACCATGGTAGAAATTGATAAAGATCTATTTTTTACCATGCTTGACTGTATCTTTATTAATGCCCACCAACATGGTTTTAATAAAAGGTATAATTCTCATAACAAGGTAATCATAGACCTTCAGGGGGTATATGCTGATAACAATAAATATGTTATGATTGGAATCTCAAATAATGGAAATCCTTTGACAGATGGCTATAGTATTAAAGATTTTGTTGAAAGAGGTAATGTGGGTTTAAACTCATCCCAAGACGGTCTTGGAGGTAATCATGTCATGGAAATAGCACATCATTTTGGTGGAAAGATATCCATTGTTAGTGAATCAGAGTGGCTTTCATTCAATGTATTGCTACCTATTTATTTAACATCTGATGATACAAAATTTATTGAATATGGAGGTGAATATATATAATGTAATATGGGCAGATGATGAATGCGCAACCCTAAAGCAGGATGAACTTATTCGCAAGGTATTCAATGAAAAACGCATTGAAGTACTTGAGTATGTCCCTACATCCACAGCATTGCGAAATGCTTTAGAAACCTATAAAGATGAAGTTGATGCTGTAGTTGTAGATGGAAACTTTAGTAAAGAGGATGTTGATTATTTAGAGTCTGATGATATAAGTGGATTGATACACACTGTATCTTTTTTGGAACTCTATAATACGAAAAGGGATATACCTTTTTTTCTATATACAGCAAGAAAGATTCTATTGCAGGATATCTGCAAGAACAGAGAGCTAGATTATTTTACGACAACCAAACGTTTGATTCAAAAAGGCGATATAGAATTGTTGGCAGAAAAGATAGTTTCAACAGTTGACCACATTCATTCCATTGAATTTATGGTCAAGAAGAAATATAAAGCATTGCTGAATATGGCCAAAAGGGTAAATGATGATTGTAGTGAAAATCTATATCAATTTTTATTGAATGAAGCACGCGATGTTGAGTATAATAGGAGTATATCCATGTTTAATGATTTACGAGGTATTCTGGAGCAAATTATGGATTTGTGTAAAGACAATAATATTATCCCTATAGAAGTAAGCACATTAAATGCTTTTAAATTTTATTGGAGCCAATATGGTTATAAGAACAACAATTTGGTCTATAAGCCGAACGAGTCTATCATGCCTAAAGCAATATCTCACACCATAGGGAATCTGATAGATGTTACGCAAGATGGTTCACACAAAAGAGTTGATTTAAATTTACAAATTTCAGAATATGTAACTGAAGCCCAGTCTCCTTTCATGTTTAGGTCTTGCCTTTATCAAGTAATGGATGTTGTAAGATGGTATAGCGAGTTAATAACTAAATTGACTGAAGGTCAAATAAATGGTCAAAACTTGTATAAAATCACTAGAATAAATTAATTAGTAAGTAAAAAGTAAATATATGAATAAGCAGCAACTTGCAAATAAAATATGGGCATCGGCGAACAAGATGCGTTCGAAGATCGATGCCAACGAATACAAGGATTATATCCTTGGTCTTATTTTCTATAAGTTTCTCTGTGACAACGAGGAGCAATATCTTCGTAAGGATGGATGGACTGACGAGGATATGCCTTTTCTTGTTGAAGACTATGAAGATGCTAATGCAAAGGATACTATTGAGTACTGTAAGAACAATATCGGATACTTTATCGAGTATAAGTATCTGTTCAGTACATGGTTGAAGCCTGATTCTATGTTTAATGTGGCAGACCTGAGTGCTGCACTTAACAATTTTGACCGTTTGGTAAGTGCGAACTATCGCTCTGTCTATGAAAAGATCTTTTTGACTTTGCAAGCCGGTCTTAGTAAACTTGGAGAGAATCCAGCTTCGCAAACTCGCGCACTAAAAGACCTCATAAAACTCATTAAGGATATTCCTACCGATGGCAGTCAAGACTATGACGTGCTTGGCTATGTTTATGAATATTTGATTGGTAACTTCGCCGCCAATGCAGGCAAAAAGGCTGGTGAGTTCTATACACCACACGAAGTAGCTATACTTATGTCGGAGATTGTGGCAGAACACCATAAGGCAAAGGAAACTATCGAGATTTACGACCCAACATCTGGTTCTGGTTCGTTGCTTATCACTATTGGCAAGTCGGTTGGTAGGCATATCGAGGACAAGAATAAAGTTAAGTACTATGCACAGGAGCTGAAAGAGAATACCTATAACCTCACTCGAATGAATCTTGTGATGCGTGGTATCAAGCCAAACAACATCAATGCTCGCTGTGCAGACTCGCTTGATGAAGATTGGCCTGTACAGGCAGGCGATATGAGCAAGCCTCTTTATGTAGATGCTGTGGTCAGCAATCCTCCATATTCTCAGCATTGGAATCCTACTGATGCAGAAATGGACTCTCGTTTCAAGGATTACGGTGTGGCTCCAAAGAGCAAGGCTGATTATGCGTTTCTGCTCCATGAACTCCACCACATCAAGCCTGACGGCATTCTCACTATCGTTCTGCCTCATGGCGTACTTTTTCGAGGTGATCCAGAAAAAGATGTTGATGGCGAGGGGAAGATTCGTAAGAACCTCATAGAGAAGAACAACATCGACGCTATCATTGGTTTGCCTGCCAATATCTTCTTTGGCACTGGTATTCCTACACTCATTATGGTGCTGAAGCAGCATCGTGATAATGATGATGTACTAATCGTTGATGCTTCAAAGGGATTTGTAAAGGATGGCAAGCAGAACAAACTGCGTGCTTGCGACATTAAGCGCATTGCCGATACCGTTCGTGATAGAAAGTCAATCCCCGGTTTCTCTCGTGCAGTATCTCGTGACGAAATCCGTCAGAATGGTTACAACCTTAACATCCCCCGTTATGTAGATTCAAGCGAAACTGCTGTGCAGTATGACATCTACGCTACTATGTTTGGAGGCATTCCAGAGAGTGAGATTGATTCGCTCGAAAACTATTGGCAGGCATTACCATCATTGCGTGGCGAACTATTCCAAAGAAATGAAGATGACAGTCCATACGCAAGCGTGAAGGTGGAGAGCATAGCTGATGCTATCAACGAAAATGCAGACGTAAAAGCATTGAAACAGTCGTTTGTTGATGCCTTTGCAGGCTTCGAGGATATGCTTCATGATCACCTTATCACCAATGTCATGTCTGTAAACGAAATGAAGGAGCAGGATGCCATTGCAGAAGAAATCTTCCGCCGCCTACAATCAATCGCACTTGTTGATAAATATACCGCATATCAAGCATTGGCAGACAACTGGCAGACAATTGTCAATGACATTGAGACAATCCAAACCGATGGTATGGAGGCGGTTCGTGCCGTTGAGCAGGCTTATAAGATAAAGAAGGATGGTGATGACGAAGTCGAGGTTCCAGACGGACTTAAAGGGCGTATTTTGCCATTCGAATTAGTGCAGAGTGTGAAATTCCAGTCAGAACTTGATGCTATTGCTCAGATGCAAGCAGAAGTGGACGAATGTGTCTCAAATCTTGAGGATGCACCTAACAATTTCACTGAAGAGGAAACTACGGTATATCTTGAGGATGGCGACAGTCCAAAGTTGAACAAGAAGAAGATTACAAGTGATGCCAAAACCAAGGGAGATTCTATTGAACCTGAGACAAAGGCAAAACTCAAGGAGATTGTTGCTCTTTGGGACAAGCAAAGCAAGACAAACAAGGCTATCAAGGTGGCAAAGGCTGATTTAGAGTCTAAAACAATTGATACCATACAGAATTTGACAGATGTAGAGGTGGACGAATTTTTGCATTTGAAGTGGGTTACACCTATTTATGATGCAATAAAGCAAACTCTTGAATCCGAAATATATACTTTGAGCAAATCTTTAGTATATCTCTGTGGCAGATACGAAACAAGTTATAGAGACATCAATTCCCACATTTCTATCAATGGCAATATAATATCTTCGATGATTGACCAATTAATGGGTTCAGAATATGACATTAAGGGTTTGAAGGAATTACAATCTTTGTTATAATCACATATGGAAGAAATGACAAACATAATACCATCAATGAGATTCGATGAGTTTAAGTATTCTTGGAAGGTAACAACCTTAGGTGAAATAACTCGTCAATATAGGGAGTCTAACAAGAATGTTCATCATCAGAATCTTTTGTCATTGAGCTATGGCAAGATAGTGCGCAAGGATATAGAATCTAAAAAAGGACTTTTACCTGCTTCATTCGATACTTATCAGATAATAAAGAAAGATATTATCGTTTTTCGAGTGACCGATCTTCAAAATGACAAGAAAAGTCTTCGAGTTGGCATATCCGAAGAAGAAGGCATCATTACACCTGCTTATGTCTGTGTGGAGTGTGATACTAGAGTTGTAGATCCGCATTATCTCTACACACTGCTTCACTATTATGATGATATAACCAAAGTCTATTATAAAATGGGTGATGGTATGCGCCAGACATTGGCTTATTCCGACCTCAAAGAATTGAAGGTGTATTTGCCAAATTTTCCTGAACAACATAAAATTGTTGAGTGCTTTGAATTGCTAGACAAGCAAATCCAAATATCATCAAAAAAAATAGCATCTCTCCGACAAATGAAGACTGCTTCTCTTCATGCAATGTTCCCACAAAAAGGTGAGACAAGGCCTAGAGTTAGATTCAAAGGATTTGAAGATGAATATTCTTCAATGACAGCCAACGAATTGTTCAAGACCTTCGACGAAAGGAACCATCCAGAGCTTCCTGTACTATCAGCATGTCAGGATATTAGAGGAATGGCTCCTCGAAGTGAAAGTGGATATGATATTTTCCATGATAAATCAAACGAGGTGACATACAAGCGTGTGTTGCCAGGTCAGTTCGTCATCCATCTTCGTTCATTTCAAGGTGGCTTTGCACACTCGTCCGTTGAAGATATTTGTTCTCCGGCATATACAGTATTCGGTTTCAAGGAAGATGACAAACACGATGACTATTATTGGAAGTACATCTTTATGTCTAAAGCTTTCATTGATCGCTTGAAACTGATTACTTATGGTATTCGAGATGGTCGTTCAATCAGTTTTAAGGAGTTTATGGAAATGGACTTTGTTTTCCCTTCTTATGAAGAGCAGAAACAGATCTCTATTTTCTTCCGTACCATCGACAAACAAATATCTCTCGAAGAACAGAAACTAGAATCACTAAAACGCATCAAATCATCGTGTCTTGATAAGATGTTTGTTTAATCAAAATATTCAACATGGGCAAGACTATAACAACATACTTGATTGACGGAACGCCAAAGGGAGTGCAAACCGTCGTGATAAGCAACCGCACAATGATTGCTTATAATATACCCCGTACACGCATAGACATTTTGCGAGAAGATGAACGTAAAGAATTGCGTACGCCGGCTTTGTATATACTAATAGGTGAAGAAGAGAGCGGAAATCCGAAAGCTTATATCGGTGAGACCGAAAACTTTGATAAGAGAGTCCGTGACCATATCAATAAGAAGGATTTCTGGCAAAGAGCTTTGGTATTTGTCTCGCTTGCCCATGACAAGACAAAGGCTGACGTGCAGTATCTTGAAAAGAGATCTGTGGAGCTTGCACTGAAAGTCAATCAGTATACGCTGGATGAGAACAAGCAGAATCCCAAAAATCCTACTTTGACAGAGTCGCAAAGAAGTACCGATGACGAATACTTTGAAGACATCCGCTTCATCGTGTCGTTCATGGGTTATAACATCTTCGAGAAGGCTGAAGTAACAGACAAGTCGCCTATGTTCTACATCGTAGAGAATGGAATTCTTGCCAAGGGTATCTATAATGATGGAGGCATGACAGTATTGGAAGGAAGCAAGATATGTGTGAAAGAAAGTGCTAAGTTCAGACACCCAGAACAGAGAGCAAAAATGCTCAAAGAATGCCGTTGTGAACTGGAAGACGATTTCTACATCGTAAAGCGTGCTAAGTCATTTCCATCACCAAGTGGAGCTGCAGTATTCTGTCTCGGTCGTTCTTCGAACGGTTGGTCAGCTTGGATAAGCAATATTGATAAGAAGAAAGCTAAAACATTAAATCAACTCTATAGAAACAAAGAATAGCTATGAGTAACACTCAATACACATCAAACTCTAACTTCTGCCCAAAACCTGTTGCAGAGTTAATCACGACAAAGTATCACTTTGTCATCCCTTCCTACCAGCGTGGTTATCGTTGGGAGGAAAAACAGGTTATTGACCTATTGGAAGACATTTGTGAGTTTGCTAAACAGGATAAAGAAGATAGTTATTACCTGCAGCCACTCGTCGTAAAACCTTGCAAGTGGACAGATACTGATGGCGTACAGATTGATGCCTGGGAAGTTTTGGATGGGCAGCAACGTTTAACCACCCTTAGATTGATATTGATGTTCATATTTGAATATGGTTTGATGCCTTTGGAAAAGAAGATATTCACACCCGATAAGATTTACAATCTGACCTATACTAATCGCCCTCAGTTGGATTTTGAAAACCCCAAACCTCAAGACAACATAGACAGTTACTATCTGGCTGTTGCCAAGAATGTGATTGAGAAATGGTTTACGAATCACATCTATGACGGGGTAATGAATTCAATCAAAGACTGTTTACTTCTTCCTAATAATAGCAAGCAAGTAAAGTTCATTTGGTATGTGGTTTCAGAAGAGAAGCAAGCCATTGAAAGCATACAGGTTTTTAACAGACTTAACAAAGGAAAAATCAGTCTTACAAGTTCAGAACTTATCAAGGCATTGTTTATCATGGATAGAAATATCCTATCTAATAACGATCGGGTCGAAGCTGACAAACTGGCATTGGATTGGAACATCATGGAGCGTCAGTTTCAGGATGATAAGTTCTGGTACTTTATTAGCAACAACAATGATAGTCATCAGACGAGAATAGATGTATTGTTTGACTTTGTAACAGAGAAACCAACTGACCACGCGGATAAAGATTATTCGTATCGTCTATTCCAGAACCTATATGACTATTGCAGAGCGCAAGAACGTAAAGATGATTCTGTAGAACTTAAACAACTATGGAAGAAACACGGTATTGACAACATGCGTGCTGCTTGGGAGTATGTCATAAAAACTAATGACAGGTTGATTGCCTGGTACGAAAACAACTTATACTATCACTATGTTGGTTATCTGGTAAGTGTTGGCAATCAACCTCTTGATATCTATAACAAGCTAGAAAACGCCAAGCAACAGTTTTCTGGAAGAGAGTGGACAAATGATGATACCGAGAAAGAGTTCCATAAACTAATTATGGATAGTTTCAAAGACAAAGGTAACTATCTCAACGCAGCCAGCATTGACGGTTTTGAATACGGCTCAAAGTATGTGTTCCGTCTATTGCTTTTGTTCAATGTAGAGACAAGCCGCCAGAAGGGACAGCGCTTTGCATTTGACTCATTCAAGAAAGAAAAATGGGACATTGAACATATTGACTCTCAGAACAACGCATCATTGGTTGAACACGAAGACCGTTTGCGCTGGTTGAATAATGTGGCTTATATTCTTGGAATAGAATCAAAACTGAATGAAAGAAAGGCAACAGCAAAGCCACTTTACAATAAATGCATGGATTTTATTCCAAAGTATGAAGCTAATCTTAGGGGAACTGGCATTGACAAACAATACACCGACTTCTGTAAAGAGGTACTTGAATACTTTTCTGCTGGTGATGGTGCAATAAAGAATAAGGATAGCATAGGCAATCTGACATTGCTTGATTATAAGACTAATAGAGAGTATCAAGATGCACCATTTCCATATAAGCGCCACTGCATTATCCGCGAAGATAAGGCCGGAAAACGCTTTATGCCAATAGGTACACGAAATGTATTCTTGAAATACTATTCGAACTCTAATACAGAATCATCCTTCATAGATGCAATGCGATGGAGTATGCCTGACTTTGATGGCTATCTAAGGGAGATACACAACACGGTTGATGTTATCTTCAATGTGTTTAACTCTAATTCTACAGAAACTTATGAGCGATAATATAGATAAAATGTGTTTCGCAGATCTTATTAAGAAAGGTAAGATACGCATACCACAGATACAACGTGACTATGCACAGGGACGTAAGAACAAAGAGGTGAAGGAAATCCGCAACCATTTTGTACGTAGCCTTTTGCTTGTAGTAACAGGTAAGAAGGCTGAAACACAACTTGACTTTGTGTATGGTAGTGATAGAAAAAACGCTTTTGAACCTCTAGATGGTCAGCAGCGTTTGACTACCTTGTTTATCCTGCATTGGGTGTTAGGCGTCGATTTGCAGACAGCCGAAGGTGAATCTATATTGATATATGAGACTCGTAATACCTCAGAAGCGTTCTGTAAAGAATTGGTTCACCATAATGCAAAGCAATTTGTGAATGAAGCTGCTGAAAAGACAAAAGAGTCAAAGAAAAAAACTGATGAAGAGAGAAGTAAACCAGAAGAGCAGCGTGATGCCTCAAAACTGAAGGCACATATCTATACACCATCTGAAATTATCCAAAATAGAGATTGGTTCCAATGGGGATGGCGTTTTGATCCTACCATCAACTCTATGCTTGTAATGATAGACACTATCTGTGAGCAGATGGATTGGACGTTGGATTTGGATGCTTGTCAGGCTAGATTAAACAATATCACCTTTAATCATCTTGACTTGGGCGAGATGGGCATGTCTGATGAGTTGTTCATTAAGATGAATGCAAGAGGGAAGCTTCTTTCTGATTTTGACAAGTTGAAATCTACACTTGAGGAAGAAATTCAATTGCAGCAAGGAGAAGTAAATTGTGATGGTAAGAAACTTGCTGATTCATACATAGAACATGCTTGGCGTGAGAATATGGATGGAAAGTGGATAGATTTGTTTTGGCAGAAGTATGCAAGTGCAGTTATGACGCAGATTCCTTCTGATGATAATAAAAAAGAAAGACTTGCCGCTGCAAAGGAAACTGAAAAAAGATTGAAGATATTTCTGTTGCGTATGATTGCAATGCAGTTGTTTGCAAAAGTACCTAGCATAGATTTGTCGAATGACTTTGAGAAACCAGATGATGATGACGAGGAAGCAATGCGTCTATATGAAATCAGAAAGAATCGTATATATAATTTGCATGAAACCCTGTTTGAGTCTTCATATAATGTTAATGAATCAGATCTAGATGATTTGTTAATCGCATACCAGAATTATCTCGTTGACTGGAGAAGTAGCGACAGCAATATATTGCCTAGTTATTGCACAATCATTGATTTCAGAGAGCTCATAAATGATATTAACTTATGGATTATTGATAAAGGTGAAGGGCAATATACGGATGTAACAACATTATTGCCTCTGGATTCGTTCTTCGATAACAATGACTACACCTATTTCTCTCATTTAGTTGGCGATAACATTAGTAATGATACCCTTGCCACATTGTATTCATTGCAATGCTTCCTGAAGCTCTACCCATATAGGTCCGACTCGGAGGCTTGGTGCTTGAACTTTGAGGAATGGACACGTATGTCTCGAAACGTATTTAAGTTCGATAACAATACTGACCGTATCAATAAACGGAAGGATGCTTCGGATGCATTTGGAGCTGTATTCAGTATGGTTTCGGATATGAAGCGCTATCATGAAGATAATGGTATAGACCTTTATGAAAACAATGCTGCAGTATTGTTATTTCTCAAACAACTTAATCACCCATACAAGGGTATTGACAATAAGTCTTTGGAGGAAGAAGAGGATAAGGCAAAATTGCGACTTATCGACAACGAAGGTATTATTAATGTTTCCTGGACAGATGCAATAAGAAATGCTGAAAGAAATCCATATTTATGGGGACAAATACGATGTCTGTTACATTGGGCAAATGGTAACCTGGAAACATTTATTGGTTATTCTAATTGCTTGACAAAGTGGATAAATCTTGATAGACAATGGGAAAAACAAGAACTGTATTATAACGCTATGTTATGCTTACAGCCGGATTGCTGGAAATCGAAGAATCGACTCTATGAGTTTAATAGAGACCGAGACAACAGTATGAAGCGTTATTTGCGAGAGGAACCAGAATTTGGTGAATCTGTTCGTGTGTTCATAAAAACATGGATAGATTGGAATGATCAAGCAACATTTGAGGACTTCTGCAAACACATAGTTGAGTCAACCAGCAACATAGGATGGGTAAAGTATTTCAAACAACGTCCTCATATTATTTGGGAATCTCGAAGAAAGAGATTCTATGAAGATAAAGGACATATAATTTTTGCTCAATTACAGTCAACAGATAGCCATTGTTTAGACCCAATACTTATATATATCAAGACACTTGCTACTGATGTATTTTATAATGAAGAAGAAAAAAAATTGATGAAAGATGTAACTGTAGAATTGCAAGACTCAAAATCTCTTGGTTCTCATGGTTTGCTTATAAGCATACCTAACCACAACTGCGAGATTCGTTGGGGTGATGGCATAGGTGACTATGTCATTACAGAAGATGACACAACATCAATAGTTAATGACATTGATGTACTTGTGTCAACAATGAAACTAACGATAGAGCGATATAAAACAGAATACTATAATCATTTATGATAAGCAGAATTTAAATATGGCTAACGATAATACTCAATTCTTCATCAAGGAACTTGCATTTGAGCAGGCTCTTGCCAATCTTCTTCACACCAGTCATGGATGGGATGGAGGAATCATGATGAATCCAACAGAGGAAGACCTTGTACAGAACTGGGCGAATATCCTCTATGATAATAACCGCGACATTAACCGATTGGGCAATGCACCTTTGACAAAGACAGAGATGCAGCAAGTGATTGACCAAGTGAACATGTGTGCTTCACCATTTGAGATGAACCGTCTTATCAATGGTGGACAGGTTATAATAAAGCGTGATAATCCAGCAGATGCAAATAACTGTGGCAAGGAGGTATATTTGAAAATCTTTGATGCACAGGAAATATGTGCTGGTCAGAGCCGTTATCAGATTGTACGTCAACCTCGTTTCAAGGCTTCTCATCCATTGGGAGGCGAACGTCGAGGCGATATAATGCTACTTATCAACGGTATGCCTGTAATCCATGTGGAATTGAAACGTAGCGGAGTGGATGTGACACAAGCAGTCTTCCAGATTAAGCGTTACACTCACGAAGGTGTTTTTTCTAGTGGTATCTTCAAATTAGTACAAATTTTCGTGGCCATGACACCCGAAAAGACTTTGTACTTTGCTAATCCAGGAGCAGAAGATAACTTCAAACCTGAGTTCCAATTCCATTGGGCTGACTTCAATAATATGGAAATAACTGATTGGCGTATTATTGCTAGTCAATTATTGTCAATCCCTATGGCACATCAGCTTGTGGGTTACTATACTATAGCAGACGAAAAGGACAAGATGCTAAAGGTGCTACGCTCATATCAGTATTATGCAGCTAGCAAGATAAGCGATGTGACTCACCGCACAAACTGGGATACTCACCAGCATCGTGGTGGTTATATCTGGCACACTACAGGATCAGGTAAAACCATGACTTCATTTAAGAGTGCTCAGCTCATAGCAAATTCTGGTGATGCAGACAAGGTGGTATTCCTGCTTGACCGCATCGAACTCTCAATACAGTCTTTGGATGAATACCGTGGCTTTGCTGGCGATGATGATAGCATACAGGATACTCAGAATACAGCTATACTAGTCAGCAAGTTGAGGAGTATCGATCCTGATGACCGACTGATTGTAACATCCATACAAAAGATGTCGAACATCAATGTGCAGAACGGCATCGCTCAGAGCGAGATAGATGCAATCGGACGTAAACGATTGGTTTTTATCATTGATGAGTGCCATCGTAGTGTATTCGGAGGTATGCTTATTGGTATCAAGAATGCTTTTCCACGTGCGTTGCTCTTTGGTTTCACAGGGACACCAGTCTTTGAAGAAAATGCACATAACGAGATAACTACAGAAACACTCTTTGGTGACATGTTGCACAAATACACAATAGCAAGTGGTATTCCTGATGGCAACGTACTGGGATTTGATGTGTATCGAGTAAACACATACGAAGATGATGAACTGCGTGAAAAGGCAGCTTTTGCACAACTCGGGGTTCATTCCATCGAGGAGGTAGATGAGGATGAAGAAAAGAAGAAGGTGTATAACAAGTTTATTTCTGAACTACAGATGCCAGATACATATAATGATCCAAAGACAGGAAAGTTGACACATGGTATCGAGCACTATCTGCCAAAAGATATTTATCAGCAACGAGTGCATCAATTAGCTGTAGTACAGGATATTGTGGCACATCGTGAGCAGGCAAGCAAGAATGGCAAGTTCCATGCTATCCTTGCCACACAAAACATTCCAGAGGCTATCGCATATTATAAACTATTCAAGGAACTATACCCATCGGTAAATGCCGTAACTGTATTTGACAATAATATCGATAACAGTGATGAAGGTATTGCTAAGGAAGATGCTATACTGGAGATGCTTACCGACTATAACGCTCGCTATCAAACAACCTTTGCATTGGCAACTTACGGCAAGTACAAGAAGGATGTAGCTAAGCGTTTGGCACATAAGAAGCCTTACTTGGGTATAGAACATGATCATCAACAACAGATTGACCTACTTATCGTTGTAACACAGATGCTGACTGGTTATGACTCAAAATGGGTGAACACTTTGTATGTGGACAAGGTGATGAAATATGTGGACATAATTCAGTCGTTTTCACGTACCAATCGTTTGTTTGGACCAGACAAACCGTTTGGTATCATCAAGTACTATACTTTTCCATACACAATGGAGCAGAATATAGAAGATGCTCTTGAAGTATATGTGGACAGACCTCTTGGAGTGTTTGTGGATAAACTGGAGCAGAACCTTGATAGCATCAATCGTTATTTCCTGCACATAAGTGATATCTTTAAGTCTCATAACATTCAGAATTTCTCAAAGTTGCCTGATACTCGCGAAGACCGCAATATGTTTGCCAAGGACTTTGTGCAGATGACTCGTTTGCTTGAAGCTGCAAAATTGCAAGGCTTCCTTTGGGAGAAGACTGAGTATGAGTTTGAGCATGGTGATACCTACACAAAGGTAAAAATGGAGATTGATGAATCAACATATCTTACCCTACTACAGCGTTATCGCGAATTGTTTGAGTCAAAGCCAGGAGGTAACTCTGAGCCTACAGAGTTTGACTATCCAATCGATACCTATATCACAGAAACAGGTACAGGAACTATTGATGCCGAATATATCAACTCAAAATTTGTGAAGTTTGTCAAGAACCTCTATATGAATGGTCCAGGTAGTGAACTGACAAAAGAGGCTTTGAAGGAATTGCACAAGACGTTTGCCTCACTCTCACAGCGTGACCAGCGTACGGCAATAGTGGTTTTGCATGACATAGAGAGTGGTGATCTTCACCTTGAGACAGGAAAGACCATTCAAGATTACATTGCAGAGTACCAGCTTCGTGAGCTCCACAAGCAGATTATGATACTTGCAGAGGCTACAGGCTTAAACTTCAGTCAGCTTACCCATATCATGGGACGTGACGTGACAGAACAGAATATCAATGAGTATAACCAGTTTGAGAACCTTAAACTGACTCTTGATGGCGTGAAGACTCGCGCTTTCCTCGAAAAGATAGAAGGTACAACAATTCCACCTCGTATGGTACGGCCAAAGGCTGACAAGATGCTTCGCGATTTCATCCTTGACGGAGCAAAACGAGAAGCCATCCTGAAGGCTTATCTTGGCGTAAACGTTGATGTTAAATCGGAAGCTGAAACATTACCAGAAGAAGTTGTGACTGTTACAGCAGGGAAAAACTCCGAAGTAGAGACTGGTTTCAATTTGGAAACTGTAAGAGATAAGATAGAAGAGATATTGACTTCATGCATCCCTTCATTGTTGCCCCACATGCGTTCAAAGAAGGAAATTATAAATAGTGTATTCTATGTAATCAATACCAAGTCGATTGACTCTCTTGACGGTGTGGACATTTTCATTCAGAGAGCATTTGAGAATCTATATGCTAAGAAGTCTACACTAGTGGATAAGCATATCGCATTCAATCAGTTAGTGACAAAGTTTGAGGCGTATCTTAAAAAGCTTTACTACCTTATCAATGGTAAAGAACTTTCTGCTCGTAATGAAGGTGACACTCCTTCATGGAAGGATGCGCTCTATGCTCACAAGTGCTTGTGGAACCTGCGCTGGAGCACAGACGAAGCCAAGCAACAGCTCTATAAGTGGTTGTTATTGGTGAAGGGCTGGCGCAACGAAGAGTCTCATATTTCTCCAACAGCTTCAGAGCAGGAGGTAGATACCGCACTCAACATAATCCTTACCATGTATTTCTACGTAACGGGTTCGTCAATAACTGCCCTAGAAGCTAATGGACACGATATTTCTGGTTCTGATACTCCTGTAGAAGCAACAAGTAAAATTGTAGATTTTACTCCTTATCATATGAATGATGAGACTCAAATTGCAGCAGAACCAGAAGATATAAGAAATCTGCCAGAAGAAACACGGATAGATATTCTCAGAAAGAGTATAATACAACTTTTAGGTTACACCCCTAAAAAGTCGCCGTTCACAAAGCAACGTCACTGGATTGCAATTTATCGTATTGCTGCTGACATGGGATTTATTATTGATGGCGATTATGCTTATTTCAAGTCAATTATTGACAATATGGAGATTGAGACACTGAATGTTCCTCTGACAACTGCATATTTAGAGAAAACTGTCAAAGGTTTGTATGCAACTAATATTGAGGATTGGACCAATGAAGGGCTATCCTCAAAAGAACTAGCAGAATATGAAGAAATTAAGAGTTGTGCAGATGCTTTTTCCAAGGTTGTTGTGAAGAATATTCCTAAAAAAAAGAGTTCTAATTGATTTTATTTGAAAGAGTGCAGAAAGACTGCACTCTTTCTGCATAATTTTGCCATATAAATTAAAACAATGAGCTTATGCCAACAAATAAAAATGCACAATTAAGATATCAGGTGCTTGACAAATGTTTGAGCAATTGGTCAAGACGTTATTACATTGAAGACCTTGTTGACGCATGTAATGAGGCTCTTTATCTGTATAATGGCGAAACTAAAGATGGAGGTGGGGTTAAGAAACGTCAAGTTCAAGAAGATTTGAAGTTCATTGAAAGTGAAGAAGGTTATGCAATGTTGATTGATGCTATTCAGGATGGACACCGTAAATATTACCGTTATCACAAAAAAGGTGCTTCTATCAAAAAACAGCCTATAAATCAAGAAGAATTTGACTTGATACATAACGCCTTGATTCTCCTAAAACGCTTTGAAGGTGTACCACAGTTCGAATGGTTAGATGATTTGGAGAAAAGGCTCTACACCACCAGCAAACTAGGTGAAACTTTAGATTCGGTTGTAAGTTTTCAGTATAATCCGTATCTCAAAGGTATGGACACGTATTATAAACCAATTTTTGACTCTATTGTAAATAAAAGGGTTATCGAAATAGTGTATCATCCATTTGGTAAAGATGCCAGAACTATTGTTATAACTCCTTACTTTCTGAAGCAGTACAATAACAGATGGTTTCTCATAGGAAAGCATAAAGATTCGGAATACCTATCCAATTTTGCAATAGACAGAATTGAGGGTTTTAAGGAAACATCTAAATCCTACGAGCCACTTGCCGAGGATATAGATTTCAAAGAGTATTTTAGCGATGTTGTTGGTGTCTCACTAAGTAATGCACCTGTTGAAGAGGTTATTCTTAAAGTCAGTAATCGAGCTTACGGATATATTGTGACAAAACCGTTGCATGAGTCCCAATCAACTGTCTCAACCCCAATGGAAGATGGTTACTGGCAAGTCACACTCAAAGTTCAGAATAATTATGAGCTTCGTTCTCTGCTTCGTTCTTTTGGAGAGCAGATTGAAGTTATAGCACCTGAATCTTTGCGTAAAATGATGAAAGATTCAGCAGATGCAATGAGCCGTATGTATAATGACAATAAAAGCGAAGATTAAATGTCAAAAACAAATATACCCCAAAAAGTAATGCGATTGTTGTGGCTCAGGGCTGCAGGTCGATGTGAGTTTGAAGGATGCAATAAAATCCTTTATGAAGGAGATATAACGAAGGAGTATGGGAACTTTGGAGAACTATGCCATATCATTGGAGATTCGCCAAATGGTCCTCGTGGTGGTGAAAAATCAGAATCATTGGCACAGGATATAAATAATATAATATTGTTGTGTCCTGCTTGTCATAAAATAATAGATTCAGACCCTGAGAAATATACTATAGAGATTGTGGAAGGGATGAAGAAGCGTCATGAGGACAGAATTCGTCTCGTGACTGGTATAGCGAACGACAAAAAGAGTCATGTAGTTACATACTATAGCAAAATCGGGAAACATCTTCCCGACTTCTCGTTCAATACTATCTCTTCGGTCTTATTCCCAGTATACTACCCAGAGGCAAGTTCTGCAATAGAGATTAGTATGAAGGGAAATGTCATGAAGGAATCTGATCCGAATTTTTGGGAGATAGAGGATAACAACCTGCAGGCTGCATTTGCCTACGAAGTAAAACAACGTATTCAGTATTCAGAAACAAAACACATTTCATTATTTCCGTTTGCTGATATGCCATTGTTAGTAAGACTTGGGACGTTATTTAATGACATTCGCGAATTGAAAGTATATCAGCCACATCGTGACACCAAGAAATGGGAATGGCAGGAGAGTGGTGATGAGAACATTGAGTTTAGAATTATCGAACCAGCAGAAAAGAGCAAGCAGCCTGTTCTTGTGTTTGCGCTGAGTGCTACAGCTATCACGGAGAGAATTAGAACATTATATTCTAGCCAAGATGTTTCAATATGGACAGTTACATGCACTAATCCTAACAATGATTTTTTAAAGACAGAAGCAAAACTTAATGAATTTGCAAGTTTCACTAGAGAGGTGCTTGACAAAATAAAAGCATCATCAGCCTATAATGAGATTTTGGTTCACATGGCCATGCCTGTAGCGTGTGCGTTTATGCTCGGTCACGTTTGGATGCCCAAAGCTGACATGAAACTAATACTGCACGACTATTATAATAATACCGAAAATAGAGCAATTATAATTGAATAAGATATGAGAGAATTAACAACAGAAGAACATAAACAATTCAACGAAATTTTTGAGAATTTAGGTGCGTCTTTGGATGTGCCTGAATCAAGATATGACGAGCTGGTAAGCAGCTATCAGGCTGTAGGCAAATTCCTTGGAGACGAATCTTCCCCGCTAGCTCCATATAAGCCTGAGATTCAACCACAAGGTTCGTTTCTACTAGGAACGATGATTACTCCAGTCAATGAGAACGATGATCTTGATATTGACTTAGTGTGTGAGTTGATGGAAAAGCATCCTGACTGGACTGCGGAAAACTTAAAAGCAAAAGTTGGCGAAAGACTGAAGGTTTCAGAACGATACAAGAAGTTATTGGATGAAGAGGGGCGTCGATGTTGGACACTTTTATATCGTAAAAATTCAGAAAACGCAAGCGATAAATATCACTTGGACATCCTTCCATGTGTAAACAACGAGAAGACACGCCTTCGGGAGCAATATTTCAGTGTGTCAGTAGGGCAGGTTGACAAGCTTGCTCTCCGTATTACTGACAGGGAACTCTCTAACTATAAATATGAGACAGATAGTAGTAAATGGCTTAAGAGCAATCCGTTTGGTTATGCCAAATGGTTTGAGGATAGGTGCAGTGTATTGACTCGTAGAACAGTTTTGTTTTCCGAAGCTAAAGTTGGCAATGTGCCAGCATATAAAGAGAAGAAAAGTCCTTTGCAACGTGTTGTACAGATACTTAAACGTCACCGTGACTTAATGTTTAACGGCGATGAAAACAAGCCAATCTCTATTATTATCACAACACTAGCAGCACGTGCTTACAACAAGGAAACAGACGTTCTTGATGCGTTGGTAAACGTAGTCAACAGTATGGAGAGATATATCGAACGTGAACCAAATACCGGTCTGTGTATTGTGCGTAATCCCGTAAATCCTGATGAGAACTTTGCCGACAAATGGGTAGAAACACCGCAGAAACAGTTAAACTTCTTTGCATGGTTAAAACAAGTAAAGCAAGATGTGGAGCAAATCATTGAAAAAAGAGGTGGTTTGCAATTAATTGCTGAGTCTATGAACAAACCTTTCGGTAGAGATGTAGTGCAGCGGACTTTTAGTGCAATTGCCGACAATCAACGTAAAAACAGAGATAATAACGTATTAAGAGCTACGATAACAGGTGCTTTAGGAACTATTGGTACGGTTGTGAAAGCTCATACATTCCATGGAGACGAATAAATGCAAAGAGAAAAGAAATTTACAAAAATACAGCAGAAGGCTTTTTTGCAACAAGCATATCCCAACGGACACTTCTATGCAGAAACTCCAACGAGTTTCTGCTGGAAGTATTCCGTGCAACCATCTTCTTTAAGTGGAACTTATCAATTCAAGATTTGCTACAAAGAAGGAAAGCATGTGGATGTGTTTGCTCTAGATAAGTTATCTCTGTGTGAAGGAGAAAAAGGATTGCCACATGTTTATAATACTGATAAGCAGCATCTCTGTATCTACCATCGTCCATCAGAAGAATGGAATGCTTCGCACAAAATAACAGAAATTATTCCCTGGATTTCAGAATGGTTTTACTATTATGAAAATTGGCTTGTTACAGCCAAGTGGCTTGGAGGAGGAATCCACAGAGGAAAGAAAGAGTGATATTGTATTTTAAGTATAGTAATAAGAGGCTTCTAATATCCACTCTAATTGACCAATCGAATTAAAAGTATTTGTTTGTCCACAATATCCTTCCATCATCCCAGTTCGTTTCAAATGGTTCAACTTGTTTTCGCAAATTTTATTGATTAAGGTAAAGTAACAGGAAGCATAAAAGTATCTTATGAAAAATAGGGATTAAGTAAGTGTATTTTATTATTTAACTTAATAATTGCAGTAGCTATTTTTAGTATGTTTGCAGTCATACTAAGAGTTTTTTCTTTGTTATGACTGCAAATATTCTTCCCGTTTTATAGTTTACCACATTCTGTATGGCATTAAATTCTGTACCTTGAGTCGTTATAAAGCTATTAGTAAACCTCTCTTAAAAGCTCAGTTCAAAGTATAATAAGTAGTCGTTATAGAAATGTAAACTTGGTAATAGCTATGCTTTAAATGGTTTACACTTTCGGTTTACAGCAGAAAAATCAAGATGTAAATTTATATATCTGATTAACAGATGTATACAAAATGTTTTTATCTTCTTTATCTGTTTGGCATGTTATTCTCACTATTATGAGTATATACTCTTGAGTGCGCACGAAAAGAGTATCGATTTATTCACTTATAATATTGGAATTATGTCATATATAGATAATGAGATACTCGAAAGACTGATAGGAACCATGGTAGAGGGATTTACTCGCATTGAAAAGAAACTGGACCAGATGAACCGTCTGAAAGAATGTATGAACGGAGACAGACTGCTTGATAATGTGGATTTGGCAGAACTCCTTGGTGTGTCACAAAGAACTTTGGCACGTTACAGGCAAGAGGGCAAGATTAAATATTACTCGGTGGAAAAGAACGGGAAATCATTCTATCTCGCCTCAGAGATACAGAGTTTCCTTCTCCAGCGAGGTAAGAACATAGTAAATAATAAGTAGCAAATAGAATAAGTGACCGTATTCTGATGGAAAGATGATACATACGGTCACTTATGCATTATACCGGGATTGCGGTCACTTTCAATGTTTCCAGATTTACATAGGCACCGCGATATAGTGTTTTTCCTTCCTTGAACATTTTCCATAATATGTCACATCCGATATGTGCCAGTGTGGAGTTAATGAACAAATCCTGTTTTTCCAGGGCTTCCGCCAGAGAACAGCTTGGTCCCGATTCTTTTTCTTTGATTTTCGCATAGTCCACTTCTTCGGTGATGACATTCATTTTAGGCATGGGAATATATTCCTGTGAAGAAGGTTGGAGAACTTTCTCACGTACCGTCCCGATGATGACTTGTCCTTTTGTCTGGCTGTTCCCGAAATCCATCCAGTATATGGGAGCCGAATGGTCACTGAAGTTTTCTTTGCGGACTTTCTTCAGGAACTTCCAAAGCGTAAGACGTGAACGAATATTATCCGTACAGGTAATGATGATATTTGCTGTGCTGTCTTCAGAAAAATTCCTGGTAGGAAAACATTGCGGTTCGGTAGTCCATGCGTATCCGAAGAAACGGTTGATGCGTGTGACAAGTGATACGGCCTTGTTCAGTCCCAGTTCCGTCTCACTGAAAAGCTGGCGTCCTATATTGGCCTGGCTTACCGTATCGGGATCGAATACGGTGACATGCAGTCCGGGATGGCCCAATGCCTGAAGTGCCATGCTCATGCGTGCCAGATTGGTTATCACTTGTGAGCCGGTACCTCCGGCTCCGATGACAAATACCGTTACCGGATGACGCGGATTGAGCAGGTAGCGGTCGGTAAAATGTATCTTTTTCATGGAAGTATGTCTTTAAGTTTTTTATTCATGGGCTTGAGTTCGTTCATGTCGAACGGATTGTTTCTTATGTTCTCGGTGACGATGACAAGATTTGAAACGGTAGGATTGACATTTCCTCCCAGATGGGAGAATTCAGTCAGCCAGAACCGTTTTTCCCAGTATTCCAGCAGGGAAAGGAAAGTCGGATTCTGTGGCTTTTCCAAAGAACTGCTGCCAAGGCAGACACTTGAACCGGTCACGTTGAAGAACGGGGCACGGAACAGCGGAGTCGTCTCCACCGGACGTTTTCCCTTGAAGGCGAACACGTCCATGCTTCCGTTTTTTACATGGTAGACAATCCCCGGCAGATTGAACATGCCGTCCTGTATATTGAGATCCTTGTGAAAGAACATCTGTCTCTTTCCGGGCGGATTGTACCAGATATATTCCTCCTGTCCTTTTTTCGGATTGCAGGCCAGCATGTTTTCAGGGACTCTGCCTGCCGGTATCCCACTCATTTCTTCCGTATAGGATTCCAGCAGGGTATTCATGAATTCGTATGTGACGGGGATACCTGCCCCCATCTGTCCGCTTTTTCCGATGGGACGCAATTCTATGAAGTACTTGGTATCAGAATTTCTTCTGTCTTCATACTTGTAGGCTATGATAGCCGCCTTCGGCACCATCATTTTTTGAATATTTTGGGTCAGTTCATTCATGATGTTTATAAATTATAGGTAACATGTTCTACAAATTTCTCAAACCATTTTGAGAACCGTTCCGGATAATTCTCTGGTCTGAACAGTTTTTCAGTTTCCGGTGTGATGAAGGTAAATGATACGGGCGTCTGATTATATGTTTCCTGACAGTCAGTACTGAAACAGCTTTCCATGTCTTTGGTAACCGTATCCGTGATGGAATATGTAAGCAGAATCTGATATTCGAGCGGTGGCGGTTCGAAATCCCTTTCCTTTTCGCTTGCATAATCATAGTCATAATTCAAGATATAAGGGCTGTCCTTTGCAATCAGGGACATCCCTTCAGTAATCAGTTCCAAAAGTCTTTTTTCCTTATTGCTGGAAGGATTGTAGTTGTGGATATGTTCTTCAAGATTCCTGCAGAAAGCCCTGGAGTGCATCCGGCACAGCTTCCTATGGATTCTCCCTTTCTCATATGACCTGAAGAGCTTTTCCTTTCTGTACAAATCCTTTTTCTCATCCTCATCAAGCTGTTCAAAGTCCACATAATCGATACAGACTTCCGACATCTCAAAATAAGGGGTATCGGTTATATCCATCATCCTGTGATACTTGATGAACCGTCTGATGAACTCCAGTGTGATCCTTTTGATTTCACCTTTCAGTCTTTCCGTAAAATCTATCGGTATCAGGAACAGGGTGTAATCAGGCCATTCATGGAAATGATAGATACAGAACTGGAGCCTGTCACCGACAAGTTCCAGATTCACATGATGAGATACTATGGAATCCAATGCATTATATAGCAGGCATATTTTTTCTCTTATGGAAGTCCTGCCTACAGGATGGTATGGCAGCTCCACATCCAGGAGCTGCGCATACTTTATGGCTGAACGGTACAGGAAATCAAGATTCTCTTTGGTGGTGACATTTACCGTTACATCCCTGTCATTCTCAACATACAAATCGGGAGCGATGGAAGGTATTCTCGTGTTCAGAAAACCATGAGGCTTTCTGCAGGAGGGAGTCTTCTTTTCTTTCTGTTCCTGATGCCCCGGCTTATGTCCGTATTTTCGAGTTCCGATATGATAAGTCTGGCTAAATTTTTCAAAGCCCGTTCCGTAAGTTGTGTACATGGTTTCTTGTCTTTACGTTGTTCTTTTTTCATGTTCTTACCCTTTTACTCCGATAGTGGTCTTGAATTCATATACTGCCCGGTCGTCTTCGATTTCCGGTCCGTGTACGGTCGCGGTGGTCAGTTCCGGATAGTTCATTGAATAGAAGTCCATCACTTCAGTCGGAGACATGTTTACGTTCGGATCGTCCAGTACGGTTTCCTGACTGTTCTTCCTCATTTTGAAGACTCTTTTCATTCCTTTAATTTCCAGTGCCATATTGTTTATAGTTTATTGGTTTTACAAGTCATTTATTTTTATATATCAGCAGTATATCATTTCTACCTGTGCCTCGTCCTTCATTCGGTACTCAGCCGGAAAATCCGGATATTCCGCATACGGGTCTTCTCTTAGAAGCTCCCTGTCATTTTCGTCTTCCGGATCGAAGCAGAATGTATCATGGGCTGCCGGTGTAGTCTGGTATTCCCGTCCGTTTCCGTTCTGTACTTGTACCGTTCCGTTCGGTATATGACCGTTTGTCGGCTGCCGTACCTGCTGCTGCGGATATGGCTGCATTGTAGCTCCTTGCGGCATACCTGTTCCTTGCATTACGGGACGGTTTGGAGCAGGTTGGATATATGCTCCGTTCGTTCCATATACCGGTTGAGGCATTTCCTGTGGAATCTGTTGTGGAGCAGGCTGCATGACAGGTTCAGGATTCATAGTATGGGTCTGTTGCTCCGGGAATATGCTTGTTTGCATACCGGGCTGTGGCTGACCGTTCATGCTGCCTTGTGGTTGGGGAATTACCGGCGCCGATTCCTCTGCCATACCGAACAGACTTCCTTCGCTGGCCTGTTTCTGTACTTCCTGCATCTTTTCGTCAATCTCCTTCTGTTTTTCTGAAGGAGCCAGCACCCGTGCCTGTTTCAGCCATGTCATTGCTTCGGAGAACCTTTTTGCGGCAGTTGCTTCATCAGCCTTCTTGAGGAGTTTTTCCATCTTTTCCCGTTTTTCCCTGGCTTCCTTTGATTCGGCCGGTATTGTTGGAGCCTTGGATGATTTGGCCTGTGATGTAGCCTTTTCTGCCTGTTTCTCGAAATTTTCCGCATTGACAAGCAGTCCCTGTACCTTCTGTATCGGTTGGAGTATGGTCTGCAGGAAGCCCATATCCAATTCTGCCGGTGTTCCGTTTACGACCAGTGGCACCATGTTTTGCCGCGTATCTTCTTTCAGGCTGTTCCGCCTTGGCATGACTGCCACACTCAGGTTGTTGTCCACTTTACGGATATTGATATTCAGATCCGTACCTGCTGTAATCATCTGATAAATTGATTGAAAAAACATAATTGAAAAATTTTATGGTTATACATAAGTTTCCTTGAAGAATTCTTTCAGGACATTCTCTCTGTCAGGATTGCTGGAAATATCACGCAGAGATTCCAGATAATAGCCGATGTTTTTAGGCTCATCAACTGTATTGGGCAGACGTCTTTTGACTGGTCTGATATGTTCACTCTGTGGCCATACAGCCGGCATGACAGGAGCAGAAGATATACATGTACTTGTTTTCATATCTGTTGGTTTTATTGGTTAGAAAAACAGGAGTCCGACAATGAAAAAGATAAATGCTATCCTTACAATCAGTAGAAGAGCTCTGAAAAGAAATCCTATGATTCCTCCGGTGAGCAGGAGCATTGCAATCATACCTGTAGGCATGATACCTTTGTCTGTCAGCATAAGTATTCCGATAACCAGTACCAGGGTTACCGCATGCTTGCTGATACTTTCGATAATCTGTAGTTTCATAATCCTTAATTTTATGAATGAATAATCCCATCGGGATGTGTTTTCCCGATTTTATAGGCCTCCGGCCTCTTGGATTGCCTTTTTGCGCAAGGCCTGGCAGGAAAAAATACCGGAGCGTAGCGAGGATGATTTTTTTCTGTCCAGCCAAGCCCTTGAGGGCAGCCTTGCGGCAAAAGGCAGGCAATCCAAGACCTTTGCCGCTTAAAAGCGGAAAAACAGATTCTTTTCTGTACGGATACAAAAAAATGCAGACCTTCCGGCCTGCATTCTTATGGTTATATTGATATGGATGTTATTCTTCTTTTGTGGAATAGGTATTGAAAATGTCATCAGTCATTTCCTTGGCGAGAGTCCTGATCCTGTTCAGGAAGTCCTGTCCGGTTATCATTCCGCTTTCAAGTCCGGCCAGCTGTTTTTCCCAGTCTGCGGTGAGTGAAGTATCCGCAATTTTCTTTCCACGGATGGTTTCGTAGGTGAACATGCCTTTCGGGGTCGGAACGATATATTTCCCTGAATAACGGATATACTTACGGTTAACCAGTGTACGGATGATATTGGTACGTGAGGATACCGTGCCCAGTCCGTTCAGCTCCATGTATTCCACCAGTTCTGCATCCGTGAACGGATCTACCGGCAGCTCTTTTTTGTGTACCATGTTGCATCCGCATACATTCAGAGTATCACCTTTCTCCACTTCGGGGAGTTCTTTGACGGAATATCCCGATGTCGGGATCATGTCGTAACGCATGAACACGTCATGCCAGCCGGCTTCAATGATTCTTGTTTGTTCGGCCTTGAAATGCTGTGCGGCACAAACCGCTTCAACATTTGTCGTTTCTATGCGGCATGGAGCCATGAATGTTTCAAGCATCCTTCCGGCTACAAGTCTGTAAACCTGCATTTCCTTTTCGGACAGATTTCCGGGACGGATACCTGTAATGATGATGGCATGATGTACATTGGCTTTTTCTGCGCTTATTACGTGGCGGGACAAATTGGATATGTCAATACCTCCAGTTCCTTTAGCTGCAGGGAACAGCTCCCATGATAGCAGACACGCCATGATTGGTGGAAGCGAGTCAAACACATCCTCCGTCAGATAACGGCTGGAAGTCCGCGGATAGGAAATCAGTTTCTTTTCATAAAGAGACTGGGCGATGTCATACACCTCTGATGCGGTAAAACCATAGCGGATGTTCGCTTCCTTCTGAAGCTGTGTCAGGTCAAGCAGATCCGGTGGAAGTATTTCCTTTACGCTGTGACTGATACCTGTGATCTGTGCCTGATGTGCCAGCTTGCAGTCCTGAAAAAACATTGTTGCGGATTCTTTGTCGGGAAGATCCTGTGTGCGGCGCATCTTGAAGAGAATGCCGTCCTTTTGCAGGCTGATGTAGATGGGCCAGCTGTCCGATGAAATATGGTTCTCCCTTTCACGGTAGCGTCTGCTGATGGCAGCCAGTACCGGTGTCTGCACCCGTCCGAGGGAATTGTTGCCAAGGCCAGTCGCCTTGCACATGGCATAGCTGGCGTTGATTCCGAGAATCCAGTCCGCCTTGTTGCGGCTGTCGGCAGAAAGGAACAGGCTGTCGTAGCAACTGTCCGGCTTCAGGTTTTCCATGCCTTTACGCACAGACTCGTCGGTAAGAGAGGAAATCCACAGACGGAAGCAAGGCTGTGTACAGTTCAGGTATTGATAGACATAGCGGAATGTCATTTCCCCGTCACGGCTGGCATCGGTAGCCGCAATGATGGTATCGCATGCCTGAAACACTCTCTCGATTACTTTAAACTGGAGCACGGCATCAATGTCCGGTATCCATCCGTTCTCGGTGCGTGTATGCCGTACCATCAGTTCAAATTCGGACGGGATGAAAGGAAAGTCATTCCGTTCCAGCTTCTGGGTTCCGTAGTCCTTCGGCATGGCCAGTGACAGCATGTTCCCGAAAGTCCATGTAACCATGTAGCCGTTTCCTTCCACATATCCGTTTCTTACTTTGGTTGCACCGATGATTCTTCCGATTTCTTTTCCTACACTTGGTTTGTCTGTTAATATGGCAATCATGATAAATTCTGTTTTTATATCTTTCCATACGGACTTACCGTATGGAAAGAGAGATGATACATTATGGATTCTTATTTATTCACCTGAAGGGTTGATACCGTTTACGCTGATGACCGGATTTCCATTCTCGTCTTCAATCAGACTGAGTGTGGCGTCCATGGTCAGTGAAAATACAGGAGTCTTGATTTTTATGGACATGACATTGGTTTCCTCTCCCTGAAGGAGCAGGTCCATGTTTCCGTCCTTTTCAATTTGCGATCTGCTGATACCTATCGATTCCAGTTTCTCCCAATCGATTTGTTCAGCCTTGTAGATATGATGATTGTTCTTGTTCATGTTCTTTCCTTTTTTAGTAGTTGATGATTTGAATGATTTGAATCCCGTTCTGGTCAGACAGCTTGTTTTGCACCTTTTTTCTGCTCCTGTTGCTGGGTATTGTCAGTCTGTGAGGCACGCTGTGAGGTATTGCGGCGTACATCCGGATTTTCCTGGAAATATTGCAGCTGTCCGGTGTTTGCGTTTACTTTCAGGTAGGAATCGAACGGTTTGCCGTTTGGGCCTTTCATACCTGTTACGAGGATAGCCTTTCCGTCCTGAAGATTTGCTCTTTCCTGTGCCGAGAGCAGGTGTCCGTAAACCTCAGCCGGGATGGTAGGTGCCTGGCGTTCGTTGAAACCGTCCGGAGTTCTGGAATACTGTGGTCTTCCGCTTGCCAGGTCCAGCTTGACGAATGACGAGAATTCCTCACCTTTACGGTTGATCATGTTCTCAAGATAGATGGGCTGTCCTTTGCGTAACGCTTCCTTGTCTTCCGGTGTGAGTTGTACCGAACAGATTTCCTTCGGTATGTAGATTTCTCCCGTTTCCGGATTGTGGCGTGTATATTGGAGACCGCCTGTTACCTTATCCATGGTAACGAAGGAGGAAAACAGTTCGCCGTTTTTTCGTTTCATATCCTCTACAAGGATGGTGTGGCCTTCGTTTAACGCTTTGAGCTGCATGGGGGAAAGCGGTACACCGCCAAGCGTCTGCTGGTTGAAAGCCTGGTCTTTCGGGAAAATAAATTCGATGCCTCTTCTTTCCGCATTGTATTGCAGATTGGCATTGAATTCCTTGCCTTGATTGGATTTCATGCCATCCACGAATATCTGTTCACCGTTTTTCAGTTTCTGAATTTCATCCGGAGTCAGAGTCACACCTTTGATTTCATTCGGGATATAGACATGCTCCTGTCGTACGGCTACCAGTTCGTTGGTATTCTTGTCGATGGAAATCAGACACGGCTCTGTCGTGTTGCCACGCAGGTTAAGGTCAGCCACGCGTCCCATGTTCCCGCTCTCACGCAGGTTCTTCTTGTCCTCTTCCGTGAAGATATGTCCGAAATAAGGACGGTCCAGTTCCGGTTCTTTTCTGATACCGTGGATGCCCAGCATGACCTGCCCGCCGTTGGATATGAACGAAAGGCGTGCATCGAGCTTTGCGGTCAGTACCCCAGGAATGTTGAGTGTCAGCGGCATGGTTCTGTTGGTCTTGTATCCTTTCAGCATGCTGTCCAGCTGTCCGGACTGCTCCAGCATTTCCTTGGATATGCCGAACTTACCCAACTCCTCCCAGTTAATCATGTTCTCGTTGTAGCGGTACGTGGGTGTCTGCTGGCGTTGCGGTTCCTGTTGTTCGCGCCCCTGTGCGGCAGCTTCCACCTGTGATACCTGTTCAGGCTGAGCCTGCGTTGTCTGTTCCTGCTTCTTTGCCATTGTTGTTTCCTCCTCTTTTGTTTGACTGTTTTTCTGATTGTTTACTTTCGGTACGATTTCATAGCGTTTCAGAAACTCCTTTACCGCGTCTGTCTTCTTGCCTTCGGCCAGGTCCTTGAGGGCCTGTTTGTTCTGCTTGTAATCATTGAAGGTCATGCGGATAAGCCTGAAATGCGTAGGTTCCTTCAGCTGGCTCCAGAAGTTCTTGATAAAATTTTCGAGAATACTCGAATTCTTGTCGAATTTCAGGAATGAGTTTTCATTCTTCTCTTCCGGTGTAACCGTCTGATAATTGCCTTTCTCGTCTGCCTTGCTGACCACTCCCAAACCCTCCTTGGGGTCATTCTTGTTATGTACCAGCAGAAGCTCGTCAATTTGTTCCACATAAGGCTTTTCCGGTTTCTTTGTCCGGCCTTGCCTTTTTCCCTTGCCTGGACTGTTTTCTTGTGCCATAATCTTTTGTTTTGAGTGACTACTTGATTTGTTTCACAGTCCAAATGTAAGATGATAAATTGAGTAAACATTTGATTTACAAACGGATGGCGTTAGATGTCATCAGGTGTCATCAAATGTCATACGAAGGATAGGAAAGAATGCAAAAACAGTTGGAAAAAAGAATGAAAGGAAGTAGGAAGAGTATAAGTAAAAGCATAGCTAAGCCACCGGACTATGCAGATCGGAGGGAGCTGAAATCCCTGTATTATTTCGGGAGTTGATAGGCAGGCTATGTTTTGTTATTTGGGAAGGTGGATTTTCACAGTATTTGTGAGGTCATATATGGAATATAAGGATAGCCGCCTTTGATTTACGGCTATGCGTCACGTCGGTCGCAGTTAATCCCTGTAATCTTTCCTTTAATTCTAATCCGTTTGCCGCCGCATTCTTTTTCAGGTGAATTTTCATGGCGTAAGCCATAAAGAAAATTCTCCTGAAAAAAGGAATAAATGCGGCTGGCAAATCAGGATTGGGATTTATCTTTGATGGAGGGGATAACTACAAAAATATCTTATATGCATGTTGTTTTTCTTTCCTTAATTCTTCTGAAAATACCTAAAAATAGGTATTGCCAAGGTAAAGTAAAACCTGTAGATTTGTACCATCAAATAGGAACAATGTTCTTTATATGCAAATTTTAAAAGAAAACATACGGGATTGTATATTGAAAGTAGCCAGACAGCAATTTGAACAGAAAGGTTATTCCAAGACTTCCATGCGTGAAATAGCCGAATCGGCAGGAGTTGGTGTCGGGAATATCTATAACTACTTCACGAACAAAGATGATTTGTTTCGTGAGGTAGTGCGTCCGGTATTGTACGCTTTGGAAGCCATGTTGCAAGAGCATCACGGCATACGGGGAGAGGATATTATGATGATGAGATCGGAAGAATACCTGAAATCCTGTATAGACGAATATGTTTCGCTAATTGACAAACATAGTGCATTAATGAAGATTTTGTTGTTTCATGCGCAAGGTTCTTCGTTGGAGTGCTTTCGCGAAAATTATACCGACCGTTCTACCGAATTGGTCAAAATCTGGTTCGCGTCTATGCAGCAGAAGCATCCCGAAATCAATACTGCTGTGTCCGATTTTATCATCCATTTGCATACGGTATGGATGTTTACAATGTTCGAGGAACTGTTGATGCACTCTGTACCCCGACAGGAAATGGAGGCTATTTTACATGATTATATTTTGTTTGAAATTCAAGGTTGGAGGGCAATCATTAAGATATGAGATACAGACAACGTAAATATGAAAAGACAGCTGTATTAGGACGGCTGGAAAGGAGGAAATCTTTACAGAGATTTCCTCCTTTTTTTATGAACAAATCTGAATATTGTTCACTATTAAATACTTAAAGATATGAAACAGAAACATGAGTTTAAGAGCATCGTAGCGGAAACACTACTTATTCCGTTATACATGCGGGCAAAAGAAAGCCATCGAGACAATCCCATTTTGAATGACAAGACTGCGGAACGGCTGGCTGATAATTTGGAATATGATTATTCCAAATTTGATGGGGCGAAACTGAGTGAAGTGGGATGCGTGGTGCGAGGATGGTATTTTGATCATGCTGTACAGCAGTTTATCAAGACTCATCCAAATCCGGTCGTGGTGAATGTTGGCTGTGGGCTGGATACCCGTTTTCAGCGTATCGGAAACGGAAAAGCTATTTTTTATGATATGGATTTGCCAGAAGTCATTTCGTTACGCCGAGAATTGATACACGAACAACCGGGCAATGTCTATATAGCGGCATCCTTGCTGGAAACCGACTGGATGGACGACTTGCTTCGGAAGCATCCCCGTTCGGAATTTATTTTTATTGTGGAAGGAGTTCTGATGTATTTTTATGAGAAGCAGGTAAAAGCCTTCCTGCATCACGTGGCAAGACGTTTCGGGGGAGGTGAACTGTGGTTTGACGTATGCGGTACTATGATGAGCCGTCATGGAGTAAAACCAGATTCACTCCGTGAACATAAGGCTCAGGTTCGTTTTGGCCTAAATAACGGACATGTTATTGAGAAATGGATACCTGAATTGCAACTTATTGAGCAAGCCAACTATATGAAGTTTTTCCGTTCACGCTGGGGATTATTCTTTGGTTATGTATTGGGGCGGATACCTTGGTTATGTTTTAAATTTAGTTCAATGTTGGGATATAAAATAATATAAATAAATCAATCGGTTTATGAAAAATAAATTTTTAGTTAACAAATTATTGCAAAACACCCAGAATCCACAAGGTTTTTTAGGTAAAATGATGTTGTTCGGTATGAACTGTGGTCATGCACGGCTGGCTGAATGGGGAATGTCACATCTTGAATGGCAGGCAAACTGGGTAGTGCTTGATATCGGTTGTGGGGGCGGAGCTAACATTACTGAAATACTTCGTCGCTGTCCTGATGGTATAGTTTATGGATTGGATGCTTCTAATGAAAGTGTTGTTTTTGCACGGAATAAAAACCGTAGGATGTTAGGAAGGCATTGTTTTATAGATGAGGGACGGGCTGATTTACTTCCTTATTCAGACATGACGTTCGATCTTGTTACAGCATTTGAGACTGTTTATTTTTGGGGGGATTTATCCGTTGCTTTCAGAGAAGTAATCCGGGTATTGAAACCTGGTGGACTTTTCATGATATGCAATGAAATGGCTGACCCGACAAATACCATGTGGACAGATCTTATTGATGGGATGAATATACATACCATTGAAGAAATGGAGTCTTGTTTATTGTCTGTTGGATTTAATGAAGTAAAAGCAGATAAAAAGAAAGAGAATATATGTATAGTTGCGAGAAAATAATATAATAATGGGAACTTTAAAAAAATTACAGGGTTATATGGGACAGCGACGGATTCTTTTTCCTTTGTCCCTCATTCTGTCGGCTCTTAGTGCGTTGGCAGGATTGGTGCCGTACATATTGATATGGCTTATTGTAAAAGAATTACTTGTACCGGAAACTACTTGCAATACGGATATGATGGTTTATGCCTGGTGGGCAGCTGGTTTGGCCGTGGGAGGTGTTTTACTTTATTTTGCTGCATTGATGGCTTCACATCTGGCTGCTTTTCGTGTGGAAAGCAATATCCGGCGTGATGCGATGAAACGTGTAGTAGCTATGCCGCTCGGTTTTTTTGATCAAAATACATCCGGACGTATCCGTAAGATTATTGATGACAATGCCAGTATTACACATACTTTCCTGGCCCACCAGTTGCCTGATCTGGCGGCTACGGTATTGATGCCTCTGTTGACTACGGTACTTATTTTTGCTTTTGACTGGCAGTTGGGATTGGCCTGTCTTGTCCCCGTACTGGTAGCGATGGGCTTAATGACTTACATGATGAACGGAAATGGACGGGAATTCATGAGTAAATACATGACTGCGCTGGAAGAAATGAATACGGAAGCTGTAGAATATGTGCGTGGTATTCCTGTAGTAAAAGTATTTCAACAGACCATTTATTCTTTTAAGAATTTTCATCTCAGTATTATGAATTATAATAGAATGGTAACTGCATACACACGTATGTGGTGTCATCCTATGACATTCTATACGGTAATTATCAATGGCTTTGCCTTCTTTCTGGCTCCTGTTTCCATACTGATGATAGGGCGTGGAGATGAGCCTGTATCAGTACTAGTAGATTTCTTCCTCTTTATTCTGCTTACACCTCTTTTTTCACAAAGTATTATGAAAAGCATGTATCTCCAACAAGCTACGGGGCAAGCAGGAGAAGCGATAAACAGGTTGGAAGATTTACTGAATTATGAAGTGCTGAAAGAAGCGGTTAATTCACAAAAGCCCAAACGGTTTGATATAATGTTCGAACATGTTTCTTTTTCTTATCCGGGTACCGGACAAAAGGTCATAGACAACATCAGTTTTAAACTTCCCCAAGGTCAGACTTATGCTCTTGTGGGGGCTTCCGGCAGTGGAAAAACGACAATAGCCCGTCTGCTTCCACGCTTCTGGGATGTGCAGGAAGGTCGGATTAGTATAGGCGGTGTAGATGTACGGGATATTTCTAAAGAGTCATTAATGGACAGTATTGCCTTTGTTTTCCAGCAGGCTCATCTTTTTAAAACGACCTTATGGGAAAATCTCATTTACGGCAAATCAAATGCTACAAAAGAAAAAGTAAACCGTGCGATTGATGCGGCACAGTGCAGGGAAATTATAGACCGTTTGCCGGATGGATTGCAAACAAAAATTGGGGCTGAAGGTACTTACTTGTCTGGTGGTGAACAGCAGCGTATTGTACTGGCACGTGCCATTCTTAAAAATGCGCCTATTGTGGTACTTGATGAAGCTACGGCTTTTGCCGATCCGGAGAATGAGGTACTTATTAAACATGCTCTGAAAGAATTGACTCGTGGAAAAACTGTTCTGAAGATTGCTCACCGCTTGTCAACTGTAGTTGATGCTGACCGTATTCTTGTAGTAGATAATGGGAAAATAGTAGAAGAAGGAACTCATCAGGAGCTCTTGGTAAAGAAGGGAATTTATGCGGCAATGTGGAATGAATATAACCGTTCCGCAAGCTGGACTATTAGCAGAAAGGAGGATAATAATCATGATTAAAACCATACAACGACGCTTTGCCCTGTCATACCAGGGAGCTAAAGATTTTCTGAGAGGTGTACTGTTTACTACACTGTTGGATCTGGCACTGATGCTGCCAGCTGTTTATGTTTTCCTGTTTTTGGATGATTGGCTGAAACCTTTGCTTGTTTCCGAAACGTCACCTGTTCATGGGTTATTTTACTATGGATTGCTTGGTATAGGTTTTATGGGAGTAATGTATGTGATAGGCTTTTTCCAGTATAACAGTACTTTTACTTCGGTCTATGACGAAAGTGCAATACGCCGAGTGTCATTGGCAGAGAAGTTACGTATATTGCCATTGGCTTTTTTCGGAGAGAAGAATCTTTCAGACCTTACAGCTACCATTATGGATGACTGTACGGACATGGAACATACTTTTTCACATGCTGTTCCACAGCTATTTGCTTCTCTAATTGCGATCTTGTTAATTTCAATCGGCATGTTTTTCTATAACTGGCAGTTAGCCTTGGCTCTTTTCTGGGTAGTTCCGGTAGCAATGGCGTTACTTATATTTTCTCAACGAAAAATGAGAATGGGTAATCGTGAGAATTATCAGAACAAACGGGCAGTAAGTGAAGCTATTCAGGAAGGATTGGACAATATACAAGAAATAAAAGCATATAATCAAGAGACAAACTACCGCCAGACCCTTACCAACAAGATTGACTCCTACGAACAGGCACTGACCCGTAATGAACTGTTGCTTGGCGTATTGGTGCATGGAGCTCAAAGTTTGCTTAAGTTAGGCATAGCTTCTGTTATCATAGTTGGAGCTGATATGCTTTCAACAGGCAGGCTTGATCTTTTTGTTTATCTTATCTTTCTTGTCCTTGGTTCCCGGGTTTACGCTCCTATAGATGAGGTGATGAACAACCTTGCTGCCCTTTCTTATCTTGATGTACGTATTCGACGTATGCGCGAGATGCAGGACATGCCTGTTCAGCATGGAACAACAGAGTTCACGCCTGAAAATTTTGACATAGTGTTCAATCATGTAGATTTTGCTTACGAAACGGGCAAGCAAGTATTGCATGACGTGAGTTTTATTGCTCGTCAGGGTGAAATTACAGCATTGGTAGGTCCTTCTGGGAGCGGTAAAAGTACAGCCGCTAAACTTTCCGCGCGTTTTTGGGACATAGGACAGGGGGCAATCACTCTTGGTGGAATTGACATCAGCAAGATAGAGCCGGAAACTCTACTACGTTATTTCTCTGTTGTCTTTCAGGATGTGGTTTTATTCAATGCATCTGTTATGGATAATATTCGTATCGGTCGCCGTGATGCAACGGATGAAGAAGTCTTGCGTGTGGCACATTTGGCACAATGTGATGAATTCGTAACCAGGATGCCTGACGGATACCGTACTATTATCGGAGAAAATGGAAATACACTTTCCGGAGGTGAACGTCAGCGTATTTCTATAGCCCGTGCTTTACTTAAGGATGCTCCTATCGTTCTATTGGATGAAGCTACGGCATCACTTGATGTTGAAAACGAAACTAAAATACAAACGGCGATTTCAGAACTTGTGCGTGACAAGACGGTCCTCATTATTGCCCATCGTATGAGAACTATTGCCAATGCGGATAGAATTGTGGTATTGAAAGACGGTATGGTAACAGATATAGGCACTCCTGATGAGCTTATCCGAAAAGAAGGATATTTTAAACGCATGATAGAGTTACAAATGAAAAAAGAATAATTATGGAAATTTATCATCATATACATTGTTCGGGACATGGTCATCATAACCATGTCCCAGCTACAATCAACAATATTATATTGTTTTGTGTAGTCTTGAATCTTGTTTTTGTCATATTTGAGGCTATTATGGGGGTTGTATATAATTCTGTAGGCCTCTTATCGGATGCCGGACATAACATGAGTGATGTGTTCAGCCTTCTTCTTGCATTACTTGCTGTACGTATTGTTAAAATACATGGTAATGCCCATTTTACTTATGGTTACAAAAAAGCGACAGTTCTTATATCCTTATTGAATAGTGTCATTCTGTTAGTAGCTGTAGGAGCTATAGTTATAGAAAGTATATACAGATTTAAGAATTCAGTTCCGGTATCAGGAATCGCTGTAAGTTGGACTGCCGCAGCTGGAATTATCATTAATGGATTGACGACGATATTGCTTATGAGACAGAGAAAGCATGACTTGAATATGCGTGGAGCTTTCTTGCACATGTTGGCAGATACGGTAGTATCAGTCGGAGTTGTTATTTCAGGTATTATAATCAGTATTAAAGGCTGGATGTGGATAGATCCTGTCATCAGCATATTGATAGCCAGTGTTATTATGTTCTCAACAATCAGTTTATTAAAAGAAAGTCTGTTCATGTCAATGGATGCAATCCCAGAGAATGTGAATATAGAACATATAAAGAGCGAAATAAATAATATGGATTATATTTTGGAGTGGCATCATTTACATATATGGCCTATAAGTACAACAGAAAATGCGGCAACGCTTCACATTGTAATTAATAGTATGAATGTAATGCATGATGTTAAACAGAATTTGAAAATATTATTTGCCAACAATGGTATAAGTCATTGTACTATTGAGTGTGAACTTCCCAATGAATATTGTGATGATAGAGAATGTTGTACTTAGAAGATAAATATGAAAACAGATAAAGGTTTCTTTACTTTTAGAAAGATTAGTTTGTCTTTGCATAAGAAAATATTATTAAGCTATTTATGTCTTCTCATTTTAACTTGTGGACTTGTTTCAATTATATTTGTAGAGAGAGCTAAAGTCCGTGAATCAGAGAGGATATTAAAATCGATCAATACAGTCAGAAGAAGTATTGATGATGTTCATTTTGCGATAATACGTCTTTGTACTAAAGGAGAATCAGTCATTTCATGGGATAATTCTGATTTTAATATTTATCATCAATATCGTCTTTCTGTAGATAGTCTTTTACAGGATATGAAGGTTAAATGTAGCGGATTTGTCCTTCCTCATCAGATAGATTCTTTATGTGATTTGTTGTATAAAAAAGAAATAAACTTAGGGTATATAATGAACACTGTAAAAAGTAGGGAAAAGTCAGACAGCATTTTTGCTAATAAACTGCCTGTTATAGCAAAAGAGACAGTCCGGATGAAAACAATAAGTCAGAAAAAGAAAGGAATTGCTGGCTTGTTTGGGAAAAAAGAGATTGTTCAGATTCCATATTATACAAATGAATTACGTACATTTAATGACAAGCTAATATTTGAGATTGATAAACAAAATGCTCAAGTGGAAACATACATGGATAGTTTGCGTTTACAGAACAAGTTATTAAATAATAAATTATATGACTTTGTCTCTTTTTGGGATTGTCAAATTCAAAAATCCTTTACCGAACGTAACATTACACTTTCTGAAGCTTGGCAAAGTTCTTTTTATCAGTTTATTGCTGTAGTTTCTATTGCTGTAGTTATACTTATTATTTTTTTTTAATTATTCGTTCTGATTTACGTAATGAAGATAAGATAAAATTGAAATTACGGCAGGTGATAAGTGAAAATGAGAATTTACTTGAGATGCGTAAGAAAATCATTCTTACCGTTTCACATGATATTCGAGGTCCGCTTGGTAATATCCATAACTGTGCCGATTTGGCTACCGAAACACGCCAAAAGAAAAAACGTGAGATATATTTGGATGATATTCGTCATTCCTGTCAGCACATCCTTCATTTGGTCAACGACCTGATGGATGCTTATCGGATTAATGAAGCCGGCGACTTGCGTAATGATACCCCTTTTTATCTCAACCGTTTTTTAAAACGAATTTCAGATGAGTTTTCTCGTAAAGCAGCCTCAAAAGGTCTGATTTTATATTCGGAACATAATGGCTCAAATGTAACTGTAAAGGGTGATGCAGATAAACTCGAACAGGTACTGGCGAATTTGCTTACAAATGCTATCAAGTTTACTTCCAGAGGAAACATCAATTTCCATTCAGAATATTCAGAAGGAAAACTGCACATTGAAATCAGGGATACCGGTATCGGTATGGATAAGGAAACATTGAAAATAATATTTGCTCCATTTGAGCGTGCCGCACAGAATGTCAATTCTGAAGGTTTTGGTTTAGGGCTTTTCCTTACCAAAGGATTAATTAAAGTTTTGGAAGGAAAAATGGATGTGGAAAGTGCACTCGGTAAAGGAAGTGTGTTCAGACTAGAACTTCCTTTGCCTGAAACGGATGAATTAGTTGATGAAGACACCCCAGATCATAATGCAACAACCATATTGCCTAAGAATGTTCTTGTAGTGGACGATGATCCTATACAACTGAAAATAGCGGAAGATATGCTAGGGCGTAGAGGTATATCCTGTAAAACCTGTATGAATGTAAGTGAAGTAGTAACCGCTCTTGAAAATTTTGAATATGATTTGGTCTTGACGGATGTACAAATGCCTGATACAGACGGATTCAGTTTGTTAAGACTGCTCCGCAATTCGGATATCGGCAATTCAAGAACTATTCCTGTTGCAGTCATGACTGCCCGTGGTGACGGCAATTCCGGAATCTATGAAAAAGAAGGATTTGCAGGCTGTATTTATAAGCCTTTCAATATCCACGGATTGCTTGCTTTTTTATCTACAGTCATATCTCAGAGACAAGCTTCAGTTTCCGGAAATTTTGAGTTTTCCAGTTTATTAGAGAATACGGATGATTATTGTCACATGCTTTCTCTAGTCGTTATGGAATCTGAAAAAGAATTGAAGGAGATGGAATCAGCTGACAGGATAACCGACCGTGAGACCATGAGGAAAATAATACATCGGATGATGCCGGTATGGGAAATGCTCGGGAAAGACAATATCTTACGTGATTTTCAAAGGATACTGCATGATAGTGATATTCAAAATGAAACTGTTCATGAACATGCAATACAGACTATGGAGTGGCTTAAAAAATTAATAAAAGAAACAAAAAATGAGCTGAAAAAATATGAAAATTCTGATAGTTGAAGACAATATAATACTTTGCGGCATGATTGAAAAATGGCTGCAGAAGGCCGGTTACGAAGTATTGGCAGCTATAGATGAACCAGGTGCACGTAATATTCTGAAGAAAAACGAAATCAATCTTGTATTGGGAGACGTACGCCTGCCGGAAGGTGACGGTATCAGCCTTTTGGAATGGATGATGCGTTCTAAGATGGAAGTTCCATTTATTGTCATGACAGATTATGCCTGTATCAAGGATGCAGTCCGTGCTATCAAACTCGGCGCTAAGGATTATTTGCAAAAGCCTGTTCATCAAGAGCTAATGATAGAATTAGTACATAGTATGCTTAAGCAGCCTGTTATTGTACGTAAAGAGCGTTCTTTTGTTGAACGTACCAGTGAAGCTGCCAGAAAAGCCGCTTCACTTGCCCGTCGAGTGGCACCTTCGGATCTTTCTGTTATGATACTCGGTCCGAGTGGCAGCGGTAAGGAAGTGATAGCCCAGATGATACACCGTTATAGTGACAGACGTGACAAAGCTTTTGTTGCCGTCAATTGTGGAAGCATACCTAACGATTTGCAGGCTTCAGAATTTTTTGGTGCAGTCAAAGGAGCTTTTACAGGAGCTGTTGCTGATAGGAAAGGGCATTTTGAAACCGCTAATGGAGGAACCTTATTTCTGGATGAAATCGGTAATATGCCGTATTCCATGCAGATTCTTCTTCTGCGTGTTCTTCAGGAGAAAGAGTTTAACCCGGTAGGAAGTGATAAGGTGAAACGTACGGATGTACGTATTATTTCTGCTACCAATGAGGATATGAAAAAAGCGGTAGAGGAAGGTCGCTTTCGCGAGGACTTGTATTATCGTCTTGCTGAATTGGAAATTTTGCAGCCAGCACTTAAAGAATGTAAAGACGATATTCTCCCGCTTGCCGAGTTCTTCAGAAAAGAACATTCCGGTAGAATACGTATCAAGAATGAGGGATTTACCGAAGAAGCGAAAGCATGTATGTTGGGGTATGACTGGCCGGGTAATGTACGGGAATTAAACGCAAAAATCAAACGTGCAGTAATTGTTGCAGATAATGCATTATTGGATGTCTGTGATTTGGGACTGGAAAATGTAGATTGTAATGATAATCCGGATATTCGTATCATTCAGGAAAAGGAAAGGATACGAAATCTGCTTGATAAAAATCATGGTAATGTCAGCAAGACAGCAGCGGAACTCGGTTGCAGTCGTACAGCCCTATACAAGAAAATGAAGAAACTTGGTCTGAAGTAATCTTTATTCTTTAAGACGGTATACTAGTCTGCATATATTGTTTCGGAATGTTTTGGACTCACGCAAAGTCCATTGTCCGAATTGAATTTTTCCGGTTATGTTTTTCCCGCTTTTGTATGATATTGGAAGCAGGTAAATGACCAGTTCATCTGCGAGTCGGAAGAGAAATACTCCACCAGCATATTCGGCACTTTTTTCGTCCTGTACTTTCATAAAAAAGGTACAGTTATTGTCTCGTCTCTCTTTTGCATCCATCAAATCAAGCATGCCGTAATGCGGATACATGTTGAATGTAGCCCGCTCTTCCCAATAAGGGAAGCCGTTCCGGTCTGTCCTGAGCCATTCCATCAGTATCTCATTTTTGTCCGGCAGAAAACCGTCCAATGTGACGGGCATAATAATCTGTACTTTTGCCATACCTCTGCTATTAAAAATAAAAGCATGAAACCCATGCTTATTTCGAACAGAGGCTCTGACAAAGCCCAACACAGAAACTCGCATGGGCTCACGCTATAGGGTATAGCATAAGCCTCACGCAATAGCCTCCGTGTTTTTGAATTTGTCAGATTCCTGTTCGAGACATCTTGCGACTTATGTATATAATCGATGGAAAACATCCCGTAATCCGTCGTTATGTTCTATTTGAAATCCAAAGATAAAGAATGTTTGCTGAAAATCAAACTGATTCAAGATTTATTTGTCATTCTGTATCTATTCAGTTTTTCTTTTATCCTCTTCTGCACTTTCTATTCCCAGCCGTTCACATAGTTCCGGGTCGTTCTTTATACGTTCCATCTCATCGTTAATGATAGCCTGGGCATCCGCCTTTATCTGGTCATAATTACGCTGTATCTGCTGGAGCATGATGTCATTCCCTTCACTGTCCTTGAACGTGTTGATAACCGGGATTTTTTTATAAGCCTTTTCTTCCGCACTTACTTTGGCATGGTCCACGATAATTTCCGCATGGAAAATCTTTTGGTCGATTTTCTCACCGAAATTGTCCGACACGGAACCGACAAACGTACCCTGTGAAAGATTGGAAATCTTGGATGCAGGAATCAGGGAGTCCAGCTGGGTATTGATTGATGTGGAAACATCCTGACGGTTGATGGATATGGACTGCCGTTTTTGTAGAATCTTACCGAAGCGTTCGGAAAGTGTCTTGGCCGTTTCACCGACCACCTGTCCACTGAATATGTTGCCGACTGTATTTTGAATCACCTTGCTCTCCTTTTCACCGTAGTCACGATTAAGCTGGCTGAAGTCCTGAAATCCCAAACAGACCGCCACCTTGTTGGAACGTGCCGTTGCAATCAGGTTGTCCAGTCCTCGGAAATAGATGGTTGGAAGCTCATCTATAATGACCGTGCTTTTAAGTTGCCCTTTCTTGTTTATCAGTTTGACGATTCTGGAATTATACAGTCCGAGCGCAGCGGAATAGATGTTCTGGCGGTCCGGATTATTGCCCACACAAAGGATTTTAGGCTCTTTCGGATTATTGATATCCAGAGAAAAATCATTGCCTGTCATGACCCAGTACAGCTGTGGAGAAATCATTCTGGTAAGCGGAATTTTCGCGGAAGCTATCTGGCCATAGGCTAAGCACCCAGCGCCTTGCCATTTGTTACAATGGTAGGTTTCCAAGCACTCGCCTCCGAACCGTGCATACAGGTCTCCCCGTACACGGCTCTCCACCTTATCATTCAGTTTAACTTTCC
>NZ_JABSOE010000169.1 GCF_013618865.1 Phocaeicola faecicola | reverse complement strand
ACGGTCATGTTTAACCTGAACGACACGATGCGCTACTTCCTGTGTCCTGGCAGGACAGATATGCGCAAGGGTATCAGTTCGCTATGCGGAGTGGTACATGAGAAAATGAACAGTGAAGTGAGGAACGGTGATGTCTTCATCTTCATCGGTTCCAGCCGCAGGCTAATGAAACTCCTTCATGCCGAAGACGGAGGTATGGTAATGTATGTAAAACGTCTGGAGGCCGGTCGCTTCAAGCTGCCGGAGTATGATCCCAAATCAAACAGCTATCCCATGGAGTGGCGCGATCTGGTGATGATGGTTGAAGGAATACAGGAAAACCCGGAACAGAGGCTCCGGCGGTTAAGAGCCGAACGTAAGGAATACCATGTATAATATGTTTTTTGTGTGAGTAAACTTTGGATATTGTTGCATAATTCACTGTTAATTAGTATATTTACATCATTAAAAGAAGTATAGACAATGGAAGAAAAAGAAATTTTACTCAAGACGATAGAAGGGCTGAATGCCTCTATAGCCTCATTGTCTACTACTAATAAGAATCAATCCGAACAGATAAAAAATCTGCAGGAACGTATCAAGGAGTTGACGGCTCAGGTCGCATGGCTGAACCGTCAGCTCTTTGGTCGTAAATCGGAGAAACTTCGCGTATATGATCCTAATATG
>NZ_JABSOE010000168.1 GCF_013618865.1 Phocaeicola faecicola | reverse complement strand
GTTTGCAATGCTTCTCTATCTCACTGACGATTTCCTTCGAGCAGGAACCGCAGTCTGCCCTGAAGCGATTTACACGGATGTTCTGGGATTCCAGAAGAGCGAAGAATCTCTTATGGGTGTCTGCCTGATGAAAACGCACATTCGTGTTACCATCGCTGTTCTCGATATAGACTATCTTGTCACCGATAACATATACGCCAGGCCTGTAGCCGAGGAACTTTTTGTAGGTCGGTTTTGCATCATACTTCTCCGTTTCAAGGAACTGATGGTCAAAGTCAACATCGTATTCCTCAATTTCCTTCAACTCGCCTGTAGAAACCAAAGCGTTTATAAGCAATGTGTTGAGTTTGTCTGCAGTATTGAAATCATAGGTCTTGCCTTGGTCGGAAGTATAGGAGATGTTTTCCTGTGTCAGTTCCTTGATGGCTCTGAGGATGGTATCAGAGCTGCATGTACGAAGGGTAGGATGATACGAGAGATGGCGCATCAGTTGTGACGTTACATCTTCCACGCATGAGCCGCCACAGAAATAAACGCTCATCAGCGAACGGACTATCTCGCTGAACTGATATCCGAAGATACTGCTGCATCTCTGACCCAGTGTTGAGTCGATAACGGGTGAAAGCATGGAGTCAAATTTCTCCATGATTGAAAAAATTCCTCCAAAAGGTGTGAGTTTTTCGAATTTTATTTGTACCT
>NZ_JABSOE010000167.1 GCF_013618865.1 Phocaeicola faecicola | reverse complement strand
ACTGGGGGAATCATTGTTATTTTCTTTTCCTGCAGGTACTAAGATGTTTCAGTTCCCTGCGTTAGCTTCCATCAATGATGGATGACGTGTCTTCAACACGCCGGGTTGTCCCATTCGGAGATTCACGGATCAAGGGTTATTTGCACCTCCCCGTGACTTTTCGCAGCTTATCACGTCCTTCATCGCCTCCGAGAGCCAAGGCATCCGCCATGCGCCCTTGCTTACTTTCCTTATCACGTCACACTACCTAAAAGGCAGCGGGATGATATATACTTTTAGCTCTTTTTCGTTACCAAAATTTACTTGCTTGTTACATCATGTCATAGACCTTGTTTTTCAAAAATTCTCGTGGAGAATTTTTGCAGATTGGCTCGCTTGCGCTCGCCCATCCCATTCGTGGAGAATAACGGATTCGAACCGTTGACCCCCTGCGTGCAAAGCAGGTGCTCTAGCCAGCTGAGCTAATCCCCCGATTTGTCCCTTTTCGTTTTGCGGCTGCAAAAGTACAACCTTTATTCCGAAGAGGCAAATTTTTAAGGAAGTTTTTTCTTCCTTTTTTTTTCGAGTAGCAATCGAGTGCTACCTGAAGCACATTGGCTTGCGCCGATGTTTTTCCGGGTAGTCCCAGGCAGAGTTGAACTGCCGACCTCTACATTATCAGTGTAGCGCTCTAACCAACTGAGCTATAGGACTAGCTTTCTGAT
>NZ_JABSOE010000166.1 GCF_013618865.1 Phocaeicola faecicola | reverse complement strand
CTTGAAGGCTGTTTCATAACCTGCAAAACCGTCACATTGAAGATATCCCTTGAAGTTATATTGATTTGCCAGGGATTCGATGACCGCTCCGGCCCGTGAGCCTCCGTCGTAATGAAAGATGACCAGTCTCTCCATGACTGATCTTACCATCCAGAGATATTCCTTGTCGGCCTTGTGCTTTTCCCTGTTGATGACCGGAACTGTAGTCTCGTCCACCTGTACATAATCACAGGAGAAGACTTCACGTTTGAGTTCTTCATACAGAGGCTTAAGCAATTCTACGGTTTTCTTGAACCAGCCGTCCAGTGTACTTTCGGTCAGACCTTTCATTCCAAGATGGCGGTATTGCTGTATCTGACGGTAGAACGGGACATGATATTCATACTTCTGAAGCAATATTTCGGCAAGCAGGCTGGTGTCAGCGATGCACTTGTCGACCGGCATTAGCGGCATGGGAGCTATCTCTACGCCTTTCTGTCCGGCCGGAGGAAGCAGGGTACTGTCCTTGAGAGCATATTTGGGACGGATGATCACCTTGACGTAAAGCATTCCCGGCTTGTGCTTGACGACTTTTGTTATCTCTTCGCCTATTCTACGGTATAAAGACAAGTCTACGCCTTTCGGTTCTATTGTATCGGTCTCCAATACGGGCAAGTCCTCTATCATTTTGCGGTTCTGGCGATTTCGTTTTACGTCTTCCACCG
>NZ_JABSOE010000165.1 GCF_013618865.1 Phocaeicola faecicola | reverse complement strand
TGCGGAAACGGTTGATGGTATTATGGTCAGGAGTAACGTTGCCGGTAAGCCACATGAAGCGTATATCATTACGACAGAACTCTTCGATGCGACGGCTGGAATAGATATTACGCAGATAAGCATAGACCAGAATCTGAAGCATCATGCGCGGGTGGTATGCAGAACAGCCTTTAGGAGAATACCTGCGATAAAGTTCTTCGAGGTTTATCTGTTCAATGATACGGTGAACAACCCGGACCGGATCGTTCTGGGGAATAAAATCGCCTAAACATGGAGGTAAAAGCAGATTATCGTTGGATGTGTAACTTTTAAACATTATCTTTGGGATATATTGACTTGATTCCCTAAGATACAAAAAATTAGGGAAACGGGCAAGTTCTGACTTAGTGAAGTTAGGGCTTGCCCGATTTTTTTTGCAGACACAAAAAAGGCCATCTCAAAGTATTTTGAGACAGCCTCTTTCCTTTTTATATTAATGTTCCCAAATTGTTCTCGAATATCCTCTTACAAGTTACTAAAGAAAGTTCTAAGCTATAAATATCGGGAACTTACTGTTTTTGTATTTAAGGACTTGCGAAGAGCAGACAATGGCTCAGTAGAAATTTAGTGGGGATAAATTTGTAATCTAATCGAATAGTTCTTTACTTTACAGCATGGAAAACGATTATTTGAGCATGTTGGCCAGTATTGTACTGCCCACACAGATATTGGATT
>NZ_JABSOE010000164.1 GCF_013618865.1 Phocaeicola faecicola | reverse complement strand
TCCTTTTCTGTTCCTTATGAAAATAGTTGTACTTTATAAAGGTTTCAATGCCATGTCTGAAAGCGTACAGATAGTTCTCCTCGCTTCCGTATCCGGCATCACAGACAGATACGTCAGGGTATCTGCCGTAAAGGGAGTGGAAGTCATCCATATGCAGGGGATAGGTGGAGGTATCACCCGCGCACTGATGGATGGTATAGTTCAGGATAAACTGTTTATTGGTACTTATCTGAGGATTATATCCGGGCTTGAGCTGTCCGTTCCTCATATGATCCTCTTTCATGCGCATGAAAGTGGCGTCATTGTCTGTCTTTGAGTAGCTGTTGCGTCCGTCAAGTTTCTTTCCCTGTGCTTCATATTTCCTGAGCTGTTCAGGCCATGACTTCCTTACACGTCTTATTTTCGCTTTCATTTTCCTGTCAGCATCCACTCCGTTCAGAGCATCATCTATCTGGCAGAGCGCCTTTTCAACTTTCTCCGGAGTGATATCTTGATATGTGATGGGAGCGGAATCACGCAGTTCCTGCTTGGTGACGGACTCGGCGTACTGCCATATCTCTTCAAGCTGTTCCGCGATTCTGGATATGCGCGTATGTATGGACTTACCCCAGACGAACGTATAACGGTTGGCGTTCGCCTCTATCTTCGTTCCGTCGGTACAGGCCACATCCAGACTTACAAAACCTTCCGACACGAGGAACTTCACGATGGTGGCAAATATTGTCTTGAGTACATCCTTCAGCCGGCTGCTGCGGAAACGGTTGATGGTATTATGGTCAGGAGTAACGTTGCCGGTAAGCCACATGAAGCG
>NZ_JABSOE010000163.1 GCF_013618865.1 Phocaeicola faecicola | reverse complement strand
GGCTCAGTAGAAATTTAGTGGGGATAAATTTGTAATCTAATCGAATAGTTCTTTACTTTACAGCATGGAAAACGATTATTTGAGCATGTTGGCCAGTATTGTACTGCCCACACAGATATTGGATTACTTCTCCATAGTCGGTATATCGCAGACTTCTACGGAAATCCACATCAGTCTGGACGAGAAGATGCATCCGGAGCTAAGCAAGGACGTACACTTTGAATCCAAAGGTTTTATGGAAGCGGTAAGCGTGACGGATTTCCCGATACGTGACCACAAAGTGATTCTGAAGATCCGTCGCAGGCGGTGGACAGACACGCGCACGGGCAAGAGTTTCAGCATCCCGATAGACCTTGACATTGTAGCCAAAGGGACTCGTTACTCCAAGGAATTTGGAGCTTTTTTAAAAGAAACGTATGGAGACGTCCCCCGTGACCTGCCATACGCTTGAGGAGTTCTACCACATCGACGGGCATACGTTTGAGAAGCAATACAAGGAAGTGCTGAGCGGTTTCCGGCAGTGGGAGCAGTTGGAACATGCAGATAAATGGCTGCTGTTCCCGGAGAATATCGGCCCTTGTCTGGCTATCGACGAATCCTCGCTATCCAATGGTGAGCTGTACACGTTTGTAACCAACCGTGAGGTCCGCACGCGGGAGCAATCCTTGGTTGCCGTCGTTGCAGGTACAAAAGCGGAGGACGTAATCGCCGTCCTGCAACGGATTGACGAGGAGCATCGCAATGCTGTCGAGGAAGTCACGCTTGACTTGTCGGACTCCATGCGCAAGATCGTGCGTACGGCATTCCCTAAAGCCAGCCGGGTCA
>NZ_JABSOE010000162.1 GCF_013618865.1 Phocaeicola faecicola | reverse complement strand
TTAATCCTGTCGCTGCAAGCACTTGGCTATGACGGTGGCGAATCTTGTCATAATACATCAATTGAACTTTTTAGACCACAAAGATAAGTCAAAGAACGCTTTAATCAATTATTCGATATAAACTCTACTGTATTCCGGAATACTCACCGAGTATTGCAGATGTATGATCTGTAGAACCATCATTGACAACAATAACATCATCACAGTAATCCCTAACACTGTCAACAACTTTCTTTATAGTCTTCTCATTATTATAAGTAGGTATTATAACAGCACACTTTAACTGCTTTAACCGGTCCTTATATACAGTATATTCCATATTTATATTATTTGATTGTTGCCTTTAGTTTTAAGACTGTATTGTTGTTATTATATACTATAGCTGATATTGTATCTTCTTTTAAAAATGTAATGTCTGTTGATATTAAAAGCCCTGCTTTTGGTTTAATAACTGATATAAACTTGCACTCCTTTATTTTACTGAAAGATATATTCTTATCAGAATAAACACTTAAGCAGCTTCTTATAATAGCCAAAGTACAGACTCCAGGAACGATGGGTTCAAACGGAAAATGCCCCTCATATATAGGGTGTTTCTCCATTAATTCAACAGTACACTTAAATCCATTCTCTCCTTCAACAACATGTTTGATTCTGTAGAAGTTATTTTCCCAATTCATCGTTTATCAAACTGTTTAATTTGTTTATTAAATTCTTTATCCAAAAATTCATATAGTGTATAATCACCATTAGGTTGTGTCATTTTCATCTTATTAAGACACATATTTCGGGTCAGTAGCTTTTTAGTGGGGATATGCATATAAGTTCGCAATGCGGAATAAGAAAAACTTCTTGTCAACAACTCCCCTGAGATTCGCTCTAAAGAGTTTGATTTTAGCATTGAATGATTCA
>NZ_JABSOE010000161.1 GCF_013618865.1 Phocaeicola faecicola | reverse complement strand
ACTGGGGGAATCATTGTTATTTTCTTTTCCTGCAGGTACTAAGATGTTTCAGTTCCCTGCGTTAGCTTCCATCAATGATGGATGACGTGTCTTCAACACGCCGGGTTGTCCCATTCGGAGATTCACGGATCAAGGGTTATTTGCACCTCCCCGTGACTTTTCGCAGCTTATCACGTCCTTCATCGCCTCCGAGAGCCAAGGCATCCGCCATGCGCCCTTGCTTACTTTCCTTATCACGTCACACTGCCAATTAGGCAGCGGGATGATATATACTTTCAGCTCTTTTTCGTTACCAAAATTTACTTGCTTGTTACATCATGTCATAGACCTTGTTTTTCAAAAATTCTCGTGGAGAATTTTTGCAGATTGGCTCGCTTGCGCTCGCCCATCCTATTCGTGGAGAATAACGGATTCGAACCGTTGACCCCCTGCGTGCAAAGCAGGTGCTCTAGCCAGCTGAGCTAATCCCCCGATTATCCTTTTTTCGTTTTGCGGCTGCAAAAGTACAACCTTTATTCCGAAGAGGCAAATTTTTAAGGAAGTTTTTTTCTTCCTTTTTTTTCGAGTAGCAATCGAGTTGCTACCTGAAGCACATTGGCTTGCGCCGATGTTTTTCCGGGTAGTCCCAGGCAGAGTTGAACTGCCGACCTCTACATTATCAGTGTAGCGCTCTAACCAACTGAGCTATAGGACTAGCTTTCTGATTCAGTTCAACCTTGTCCGTTGCATAGACTCGGCTTCATCTTTCTCTATATTGTTAAACAAACCTTCTGCAGTACAAGTGAAAAAACCTTCTCGGTTTCACTCCAGAAAGGAGGTGTTCCAGCCGCACCTTCCGGTACGGCTACCTTGTTACGACTTAGCCCCAATTACCGGTTTTACCCTAGGACGCTCCTTGCGGTTACGCACTTCAGGTACCCCC
>NZ_JABSOE010000160.1 GCF_013618865.1 Phocaeicola faecicola | reverse complement strand
TTGAAGTGATTTAAACTTATGTATATCAATTAAAATGTTGTCAAACAGCGTACAAATAGAATTATTCATTATATTATGGGTGACCAAACTCATTCATAATAAACAACCTATGTACGCTGTATTGGACAAAGATACGATAAAAAACGAAATACTTCCTCATCTTTCTGTGGCAAAACGCGGTTTTCAATCAAAAAGTAGTCTGATTGAAGTCATCAATGCCATTCTCTATAAGTTAAAGACCGGATGCCAATGGGAATATCTTCCCGTGAAAGAACTGTTCAGCGGCAAGGTCCTGAAATACGGTGCTGTATTTCACCATTACAATAAGTGGAGCAAGAAAGGTGAATGGAAGTCGCTTTGGCTGCAACTTTTGGACAAGCACCGTTCGGAACTTGACATGTCAAGTGTGGATCTTGACGGAAGCCACACTCCGGCTATACGCGGCGGGGAAGAAGTCGGCTATCAGGGAAGGAAAAAACGCAAGACGACCAATGCCCTTTATCTTACAGACAGGAAAGGGCTTCCTCTCGCCATGTCCGTTCCGAAAAGCGGGGAACATCATGACACGCACAATATTGTTGCTGTAATGCAGAACATGATGGAAGACATGGCAAAAGCCAACATCAGAACGGACGGGCTTTTCCTGAATGCGGATGCCGGATTTGATTGTGCAGCCCTCCGCTCCGTGCTCAAAAGTTATGGAATTGTGTCAAACATCTGTATCAACAAAAGAAATGGAACGACAAACGACAGTATAGTCCTTGATGAATTGTTGTATAGGGAACGATACTCCATAGAACGGACAAACGCGTGGATGGACAGTTTCAGAACTATTTTGAATCGATTTGATACAACGCTCAGAAACTGGGAATCATGGAACTACATCGCTTTTTCCGTTATGCTATTGAGAAAATGTGCAAGGAAAAGAAAAGTTTAAATCACTTCATT
>NZ_JABSOE010000016.1 GCF_013618865.1 Phocaeicola faecicola | reverse complement strand
AAGATGATTATGAGCCGATTTAATTTTATGAGAATTAAATTTAGAATTATCGGAGCTGTATGCGGTGAAAGTCGCACGTACAGTTCTTAATGGGGAAAGCGGCAGCAATGCCGCCGACCTACATAACGACAAAACTACAGATAGATGGAAGGGTTATTTATTCGGAAGACAATTGAAGCATTACAGAAAGAAGCCGGCAATTCGGGAGACAAAAGTCTGAAAAGGGTACTCGGTCCCTTCAGCCTGATTGCCCTGGGAGTAGGAGTAATTATCGGAGCAGGACTGTTCTCCATTACCGGAACAGTAGCTTCCGAATATGCCGGACCGGCCATTACATTGTCTTTTGCCATAGCCGCCATCGGCTGTTGTTTTGCCGGACTGTGCTACGCGGAATTCGCCTCCATGATTCCGGTATCGGGAAGTGCCTATACCTATTCATATGCCACCATGGGAGAGCTGATAGCCTGGATCATAGGCTGGGATCTGGTGCTGGAATATACCGTAGCCGCTACCACCGTAAGCATCAGCTGGAGCCGCTACCTGGTAGTCTTCCTTCAAAGCATAGGCATTCAACTCCCCCATCATCTGACGGCCTGCCCCTGGGACGGAGGCATCATCAACCTTCCGGCCATCGGCATTGTCATCCTGATCAGTCTGCTGCTGGTGCGCGGCACCCGCGAAAGTTCGTTTGTCAACAACCTGATTGTATTTCTCAAAATAGCTGTTATCCTGGTTTTCATCATCCTGGGATGGCAGTTTATCCAGACCGACAACTACGTTCCCTACATTCCGGCCAATACCGGACAGGTAGGTGAATTCGGATTCTCCGGTATTCTCCGGGGAGCCGCCATCGTCTTTTTCGCCTTTCTGGGATTCGACTGCGTCAGTACAGCGGCCCAGGAGACCAAAAAGCCTCAGCGCGACATGCCCATCGGCATCCTGGTTTCCTTGTTGGTATGCACCCTGCTCTACATCCTTTTTGCCCACGTCATGACAGGCGTTGTCCATTACACAGCCTTCGAAGGCCAAGAAGGCATTGCCCCCGTAGCCGTTGCCATCGAAAAAATGGGAATTCCCGATGCCACCGGTCAGGTACAGCCACTCTATCCCTGGCTGAACAAAGCCATCATCCTAGCCATTCTCTTCGGATATTGCTCCGTCATTATGGTCACCCTGATGGGACAAAGCCGCATCTTCCTGAGCATGAGCCACGACGGCCTGCTGCCACCCTTTTTCTCCCGCATCAGTCCCCGGTTCCACACCCCCATGCACAGCAACCTGCTCTTCATGGTAGTGGTAAGTCTGCTGGCAGGCTTCGTCCCCGCCCAGGTAGCCGGAGAAATGACCAGCATCGGTACCCTGCTGGCCTTTACCCTGGTATGCGCCGCCGTACTGATTGTCCGCAAGACCATGCCCGGAGTAGAACGGAGTTTCAAGGTCCCCTTTGTCCCCTTCACCCCCATCATGGGAATCCTCATCTGCCTCTGCATGATGTGCTTCCTTCCTGCAGATACCTGGATACGCCTGGTACTCTGGATGCTCATCGGACTGGATGTCTATGCCTGCTACGGCCGCAAGCACAGCAAACTGGAGCCTCATCGCCTGCACCGGAAAGGCGACATGGTGCTGAACATACTGGGACTCGTGCTTTCGGTACTGTGCATCATTACCGGACTCTGGCACCAGCAGACCGTAGGATGGGACCAGAATCAGACCCTGCTGATCATTTCTTTCGTCTTCGCCTTTACCCACCTGGCTTATTACATGATACGCATCTGGAAACAGGCACATGAAGTCAAAACTACCTGATAGGAAAGAAAAAATTCGTTAAAACAACAGCAAATATCAAAGGACAGAACAGAAAATAAGAGAAATGGAACAGTGGTAATACCGCAAAAATATGTTACTTTACAACCATTTAAGCATTATGAATAAAGAGATACTTTTTACAGCTATACGAGCAGCCCTGGAAGCAGGTGCAGCCATCATGAAAGTGTATACCGATCCGAATGCTGATTTCGAAATCGAAAAGAAAGCAGACAACTCCCCTTTGACCCTGGCCGACCGCAAATCCCATGCAGTCATTGCCGCACACCTGGCAGAGACCCCTTACCCCCTTTTAAGTGAGGAAGGAGCCAAGACCGCCTGGGAAATCCGCAAGGAATGGCCGGAACTGTGGATTGTCGATCCGCTGGACGGCACTAAGGAATTCATCAAGCGCAACGGAGAGTTTACGGTCAACATCGCCTACGTAAAAGAAGGTGTTCCCGAAGCAGGCGTCATCTATATCCCTGTCAAGCAGGAACTGTATTTTGCCGACTGCAGTCTGGGAGCCTACAAGGTTTCACACATCTCCCAACTGGAAGCAAATACCTTGGAAGAACTGATTGCCCGGTCGGAGCGCATTCCGTACGAAAAGCGTCACACTCCGTCCGATACCTTCCTGATAGTGGCCTCACGGTCGCACCTTACTCCGGAGACCGAAGCCTATATCCGGAAAATGGAAGAAAAATACCCGAAAGTGGAAACCGTCTCCAAAGGCAGTTCCCTCAAACTGTGTCTCATCGCCGAAGGAAACGCCGATGTCTATCCGCGCTTTGCCCCGACCATGGAATGGGATACCGCAGCCGGACACGCCATCATCCGCGCAGCCGGAAAGGAAGTCTACCACGCCGAGACCATGCAACCGCTAACATACAATAAAGAAAACTTACTGAACCCCTGGTTCATTGCAGAATAATCACTTATAATGACATTTGAAGTTATCATCGTTTTTATTACCCTTGCCCTTATGCTGACCGCATTGGCAACGGACAAGATGCGCCCCGGAATGATTCTCTTTTCGGCGGTAGTGGTGTTTCTGTGCACCGGAATCCTGTCGCCCAAGGAATTGCTGGCCGGCTTCAGCAACAAGGGAATGATTACCGTGGCCCTTCTGTTTCTGGTCAGTGAAGGTATCCGGCAGAGCGGAGCCCTCACCCAGTTCATCAAAAAACTGCTGCCGCAGGAGAAAACCAGCGTACTGAAAGCCCAGTTGCGCATCCTGCCTACGATTACCGTCATCTCCGCATTTCTGAACAACACGCCGGTGGTGGTGATCTTCGCCCCCATCATCAAGCGATGGGCCAATTACCTGAAACTGCCGGCCACATACTTTCTGATACCCCTGTCGTACGCAACCATCCTGGGAGGAATCTGTACCCTGATCGGTACCTCAACCAACCTGGTGGTACACAGCATGATAGAAGATGCCGGAATGAAAGGATTCGGCATGTTCGAACTGGGAAAGGTAGGTATTTTCATTGCCCTGGCAGGCATCATCTACCTCCTGCTGTTCTCTACCCGCCTGTTGCCGGCCGACCGTCCGGAAAACCTTTCCGAAGACGATAAGAAACCGTCTACCTACCACCTGGTAGAAGCCATTCTGGGAGCCCGTTTCCCGGGTATCAACAAACGCATCAGCGAGTTCGACTTCCAGCGCCATTACGGAGCTGAAATCAAGGAAATACGCCGCAACGGACATACTTACAACGACATCAGCAAACTCCGTTTCCGTGAAGGCGACACCCTCCTGCTGCTGGCCGATGACAGTTTCATCAAGACCTGGGGAGAATCTTCTGTCTTCCTGATGCTGGCCAACGGAAAGGACTACGAACCAGCCGGAAAGAAAAAACGCTGGTTTGCCCTGTCGCTCCTGATTTTCATGATTACAGGTGCCACGGTAAGCGAATTGCCGGCGGTACAGGAATACCTGCCCGAAGGCCTCGAACTCGACATGTTCTTCTTTGTGGCCATCACCACGGTCATCATGGCATGGACCAAGATATTCCCGCCGCAGAAATACACCAAATACATCTCGTGGGACATTCTCATTACCATTGCCTGTGCATTTGCCATCAGCAAGGCCATGGAGAACTCCGGCGTATCCAACATACTGGCACAGTACATCATCGGACTGAGCGCCAGTTACGGCCCCTATGTATTGCTGGCCATACTGTTCATCATTACCAACATTTTTACGGAACTGATCACCAACAATGCAGCCGCGGCCCTCTCGTTCCCCATTGCCCTGTCACTGTCACAGCAACTGGGTGTGAACCCCATGCCCTTCTTCGTGGTAATCTGCATGGCAGCATCTGCCAGCTTCTCCACCCCGATCGGCTACCAGACCAACCTGATTGTACAAGGTATAGGAAACTATAAATTCACCGATTTCCTACGAATCGGACTTCCATTGAACATTATTACCTTTTTAATTTCTATCTTTGTAGTGCCACAGATATGGCCTTTTTAAACGACAAAAAACAGTAACAATGACCACAGAAACAACTCATATTTATCCGATTTTCGACCGGATGCTCAACCGCGAAGATAAAGAAAGCCTGCTCCGGCAGCACAGCGTAATGATCTGGTTCACCGGATTGAGTGGTTCCGGAAAAAGTACGATTGCCATCGCCCTGGAACGCGAACTCCAGAAACGCGGCCTCCTGTGCCGCATCCTCGACGGTGACAACATCCGCAGCGGAATCAACAACAACCTCGGTTTTTCGGAAGAAGACCGGGTAGAGAACATCCGCCGCATTGCCGAAATCGGAAAACTCTTTGTCGATACGGGCATCATCACCATCGCCGCTTTTATCAGTCCCAACAACGACCTGCGCGAAATGGCAGCCCGCATCATCGGTCCGGATGACTTTATGGAAATCTATGTCAGCACCCCCATCGAAGAGTGCGAGCGCAGAGACGTGAAAGGTCTGTACGCCAAGGCACGCCGTGGAGAAATCAAGAATTTCACCGGCATATCCGCCCCCTTCGAGGCCCCGGCACATCCGGCACTCTCACTGGATACTTCCAGATTGTCGCTCGAAGAATCCGTCGCACAACTCCTGCAGCTGATTTTGCCCAAGGTGTTGCCCGCCGGTCAGAAATAAGACAACCAGACACTTCCGGCCGCCCGCCACAGACGCGCAGCCGGATTACATTTTAATTCCGAATACAAACAATATTCATAATCAAGATGAAAGAAGAATATAAGTTAAGCCACTTGAAAGAACTCGAAGCCGAGTCCATTCACATCATCCGCGAAGTGGCAGCCGAATTTGAAAACCCCGTCATGCTTTACAGCATCGGAAAAGATTCATCGGTCATGGTACGCCTTGCCGAAAAGGCCTTTGCACCGGGAAAAGTTCCCTTCCCGCTGATGCACATCGACTCCAAATGGAAATTCAAGGAAATGATTCAGTTCCGTGACGAATATGCCAAGAAATACGGATGGAACCTGATTGTAGAAAGCAACATGGAAGCCTTCCGTGCCGGTGTGGGTCCGTTTACCCACGGAAGCAAGGTACACACCGACCTGATGAAGACTCAGGCCCTGCTTCACGCGCTCGACAAATACAAGTTTGATGCCGCCTTCGGAGGCGCCCGCCGCGACGAAGAAAAATCACGTGCCAAAGAACGTATTTTCTCGTTCCGCAACGAATTCCACCAGTGGGATCCCAAGAACCAGCGTCCGGAACTCTGGGACATCTACAATGCCCGCATCCGCAAAGGAGAAAGCATCCGCGTGTTCCCGCTGAGCAACTGGACCGAGCTTGATATCTGGCAATACATCCGTCTGGAAAACATCCCTATCGTGCCCCTGTACTTTGCCAAGGAACGTCCGGTCATCAACCTCGACGGACAGCTCATCATGCCCGATGACGACCGCCTTCCGGAACAGTACAAAGACAAGATTGAGATGAAGAAAATCCGCTTCCGTACCCTCGGCTGCTGGCCGCTGACCGGAGCCATCGAAAGCGAAGCCGATACCATTGAAAAGATTGTAGAGGAAATGATGACCACCACCAAGAGCGAACGCACTACCCGTGTCATCGACTTCGACCAGGAAGCCAGCATGGAGCAGAAAAAACGCGAAGGATATTTCTAACCCCAAAAGACTGAATTTATGGAACAACTAGATAAAAACAAATCAGGAAACCCGATGGAAGGGGAAGCCAGAGGCACCATGTCCATCGAGGAATTTTTGAAGAAAGACGAACAAAAAGACCTGTTGCGCTTCCTGACAGCCGGTTCGGTAGACGACGGAAAATCCACCCTCATCGGCCGTCTGCTCTTCGACAGTAAGAAACTGTACGAAGACCAGTTGGATGCCCTCGAACGCGACAGCAAACGAGTAGGAAATGCCGGCGAGCACATCGACTATGCCCTGCTGCTCGACGGTCTGAAAGCCGAACGCGAACAAGGTATCACCATCGACGTAGCCTACCGCTATTTCTCTACCAACAACCGCAAGTTCATCATCGCCGACACTCCAGGACACGAACAGTACACCCGCAACATGATTACCGGCGGATCGACAGCCAACCTGGCCATTATTCTGGTCGACGCACGTACCGGAGTAATCACCCAGACCCGCCGTCACACCTATCTGGTTTCCCTGCTGGGCATCAAGCACGTCGTACTGGCAGTCAACAAGATGGACCTGGTAGACTTCTCGAAGGAAGTCTTCGACAAGATTGTCGGTGAATACAAAGCCTTCATCAATCCGCTGGGCATCCCCGATGTACAGTGCATTCCGCTGTCGGCCCTTGACGGCGACAACGTAGTCGACAAGTCCGACCGCACCCCATGGTACGAAGGTCCGTCTTTGCTGGAATTCCTGGAAACCGTACACATCGGCAACGACCATAACCTGCAGGATTTCCGCTATCCGGTGCAATACGTATTGCGCCCCAACCTCGACTTCCGCGGCTTCTGCGGCAAGGTAGCCTCAGGCATCATCCGCAAGGGCGATGAAGTCATGGCACTTCCTTCCGGAAAGAAATCGCACGTCAAGAGCATCGTCACCTACGAAGGAGAAATCGACTATGCCTTCCCGCCGATGTCAGTCACCCTGACCCTGGAAGACGAAATCGACGTATCCCGCGGAGAAATGCTGGTACACCCCGACAACCAGCCGATGATCGGACGCAACTTCGAAGCCATGCTGGTATGGATGGACGAAGAAAAGATGGATATGGAAAAATCCTTCTTCCTGAAGCAGACCACCAACACCAGCCGCACACGTATCGACCACATTGCCTATAAGGTAGACATCAACACCATGGAGCACTTGTCGGTAGAAAACGGACGGCTGAAGCAGGAAGATGTCCCCATGCAGCTCAACCAGATAGCCCGCGTGGTCCTGACCTCTTCCAAAGAACTGTTCTTCGATCCGTACGAAAAGAACAAAGCCACCGGCGCCTTCATCCTGATCGACCCGATTACCAACAACACCAGTGCAGTAGGTATGATCATCGACCAGGTAGCCGATAAGGATATGCACAATACCATGGAGCTTCCGGTACTGGACCTGCCCAAACTGGGCATCGAGCCGGCACATTATGAAGCCATTGACAAAGCCGTCAAGGAACTGGCCCGCCAGGGAATTGCCGTAGAAGTCAAGAAATAAAAGCAATCCGACAAGATTTTATTATTCAACCATTGTACAAAAACTCATTTCATGGGATTACTTGAATTCAATAAATTACCAATCAATACCCTGGTAGGAGCCGACTGGAAAACATTCAACCAGATTACCGCCAACCGGAACATCGACCCCGATTACCGGGGAAAATACCGGCTGACCAAAGCGGTATGCCGTCTGCTTTCCATTCTCAAGCCCCTGCAAGACCACAGGTACGAGAAACTCCTGGCCGACAAGCCGCTGGAGCACGACCCTGTATTCATCTTGGGCCACTGGCGCAGCGGCACTACGTTCATGCACAACGTATTCTCCTGCGACAAGCACTTCGGCTACAATACCACTTACCAGACCGTATTCCCGCATCTGATGATGTGGGGACAGCCGTTTTTCAAGAAAAACATGAGCTGGCTCATGCCCGACAAACGACCGACCGACAACATGGAACTGGCCGTCGACCTTCCTCAGGAAGAAGAATTTGCCCTGGCCAACATGATGCCGTACACCTATTACAACTTCTGGTTCCTGCCCAAGCACATGCAAGAATATGCTGACAAGTACCTGCTGTTCGACGATATCAGCGAAGAAGAACTCAAGGTCTTTGAGGAAACCTTTACCAAACTCATCAAGATTTCACTCTGGAACACGCACGGAAGCCAGTTCCTGAGCAAGAATCCGCCCCATACCGGTCGCGTGAAAGAATTGGTGAAGATGTTCCCGAATGCCAAATTCATCTACCTGATGCGCAACCCGTATACCGTATTCGAGTCGACACGCAGTTTCTTTACCAATACCATCCAGCCGCTGAAGCTTCAGGATATTTCAGAAGAAGCCCTGCAGGAAAACATCCTTTCGGTATATGCCAAACTGTACCACAAGTACGAAGCCGACAAGCAGTTCATCCCCGAAGGCAACCTGGTAGAAGTTAAGTTCGAAGACTACGAAAAGAACGCTTTCGACCTGACCCAGGAAATCTATCAGAAACTCTCCATTCCGGGATTCGAGGAAGCCAAGGCAGACATTGCCGCTTACGTCAACAAGAAAAAAGGCTATAAGAAAAACAAATACCAGTACAAGCCCGAAACCATCGAACTGGTGGAAAAGAACTGGTCATTTGCCCTCGAACAATGGGATTATAAACTCTGATACAATCCGCTCAAAAGGAAAGGCCACCGCCTTCCGATATCCAAGACAACCTGAACAAGCGCCAGCCAGCGCCGGTTCAGGTTGTCTTTTTTTCTCCATTTTCTTTACTCTTCCTTCCCTTCCGATTGTAAAATATGCATATTTATTCAGCAAACCTCCAAAAACCACTTTTTACATCCTATTCTTATACATTTTTCTTGCATATCAATGAAAAAAAACACAAAATATTGTACCTTTGCACCCCGTAACAAATTAACATACAATGGATTCAAAATACAAACTACCTTCACCCCTTGTTTCATTTATCCCTATCATACTCCTTACAGGGATGCTTTTTGCCACTATCCGCACGTTCGGAGGAGACGCATTGAGCGGAGGAAGCCAGATTTCTCTGCTGGTAGCAACCGCTTCCTGCATATTTATCGGTTCTGTCTTCTACCGTATTCCCTGGCATAATTTCGAACACGCCATCGTCAACAACATCACCGGTGTAGCCAGTTCCCTGCTGATACTGCTTACCATCGGTGCATTGAGCGGCACCTGGATGATCAGCGGTGTCGTACCTACCCTCATCTATTATGGCATGCAGATTATTCATCCCGACTACTTCCTGACATCCACCTGTCTGATTTGCGTACTCATCTCCGTAATGACCGGAAGTTCGTGGACCACGATAGCCACCATCGGTATCGCACTGATGGGTATCGGCAAAGCACAAGGCTTTCACGAAGGATGGATTGCCGGAGCCATCATCTCGGGAGCCTACTTCGGCGATAAGGTATCCCCCCTGTCGGAAACAACCGTACTGGCAGCCTCTGTAACGGAAACACCACTGTTCAAGCACATCCGCTACATGATGTATACCACCATCCCTTCGCTGACCATTGCCCTCATCCTCTTCACCTTCATGGGGCTTACCCATGAGAACAGCGATACGGCACAGATTACCCAGTTCCTGACAAGCCTGGAGCAGACCTTTACGATCAGTCCCTGGCTGCTGATTGTACCGGTTGTAACGGGAATCATGATTGCCCGCAAGGTACCGGCTACCATCACCTTATTCATCTCCACCCTTCTGGCCTGCCTGTGCGCACTCATCTTCCAGCCGGAACTGCTGCGCGAAATAGCCGGAGGCGACAGCTTATTCAAGGGTACCCTGATTACCTGCTACGGCAGTACGTCTATCCATACCGACAATGCCATCCTGAGCGACCTTGTAAGCACACGCGGAATGGGAGGTATGATGAATACCGTATGGCTGATTATCTGTGCCATGTGTTTCGGAGGAGCCATGACCGCCGGAGGCATGATCGGAAGCATCACCTCCACCCTGCTGCGCTTTGTAAAAAGCCGCTTCGGACTGGTCAGTTCAACAGCCCTCTCCGGACTGTTCCTCAATCTGGCTACAGCCGACCAGTACATCAGCATCATCCTTTCGGGAAATATGTTCGGAAACATTTACAGGAAACAAGGATATGAAAGCAACCTGCTGAGCCGGACCATCGAAGATTCCATCACGGTAACCTCCGTACTGGTTCCGTGGAACACTTGCGGAATGACACAAGCCACCATTCTGGGAGTCACCACCCTGACCTACCTGCCATTCTGCTTCTTCAACTGGATCAGTCCGCTCATGAGCATCCTGGTGGCAGCCATAGGATTCAAGATCAAGCAGCGTCCTGCTCCTCCCACTGCCTCCTGACCTTTCCCACAAGAGGCAGCCTCAACCGTACTGCCTCCCCTCAAAACCATATCTCCCCCTCTTACAAGAAGTTTGTCATACACAAACCTCTTGTAAAGAATCCGGAGATCATTACAATCACATCCGATTTATTGCTAACTTTGTTCCAGTGAAACAGAACCGATACCCACATGAATGTCATTTCAAGAATATATCAGCACTGGCAACATTTCCTGCACAACGAAGCACTAAAAGAAAAGATATATGCCATCGTATTCGAATCAGATACCCGAAAAGGAAAACTATTCGATATTATTTTGATTGGCAGCATCACACTGAGTGTAATACTGGTAATACTGGAAAGCATGCATGTATTCCCCCACTCCGCCTATCTCGCCCTGAGAATCCTGGAATATGTGCTCACACTCTTTTTCACCTTCGAATACCTGGCCCGAATATACTGCCTTAAAAAGCCACAGAAATACATATTCAGTTTCTTCGGAATAGTTGACCTGCTGGCCACATTGCCGGTATATATGAGTTTCTTCATCATAGGCTCCCACTACCTTCTCGTAATAAGAGCCTTTCGTCTGATACGAATCTTCCGCATCTTCAAGCTGTTCACCTTCATCAATGAAGGCAATCTGCTGCTACGTTCATTATGGATCAGTGCCCCTAAGATTCTCATATTCTTTTTCTTCGTACTGATACTGGTTACATCAATGGGAACCATAATGTACATGATAGAAGGCAATGTACCCGATTCAGGTTTCAACAACATCCCCAACAGCATATATTGGGCAATCGTAACCATGACCACAGTAGGATATGGCGACATCACCCCCGTTACCCCGTTCGGACGCTTTATTTCGGCAGTAATCATGCTGATAGGCTATACCATAATAGCCGTCCCCACAGGAATTGTATCAGCCACAATGGTCAGCGAGCACAATAAGCTCAAGAAACGGAGATGTCCTCGCTGCGACCGGGAAGGACACGATTTCGAAGCCCTATATTGCAAATATTGCGGTGCAAAACTCAAGATAGAAAAACAGCCGGAATCTATAAACGAACGCCCCAACGACGAGCGCTTCTAACTCCAGCCATTTTGCCAACCCAAGTTCATGCCATCCGGTTCTTAGCCTCCCGATACAGGCCGTGTACCCCGAAAAGGCAACAACCGCAACGGAGACTTCCGGATAACATCAGAACAAAAAGCCCGCACGCAGTCCCCACCGTTGTGTATGACATACATTCCAGTAGCCTTGCACAAAGATATCGTGTTTCTTGAATACACGATAGAGCAGTCCGGCTCCTGCCAGCGCAGACACCCCTGTATCATCGGCCTCTCCAATCTCGAATGCAAACTGTCCATCGGCCTGAACAAAAGGACGCAAGGCACTCTTTCCAAAGATGTACCGTCCTCCCACCTTGAAAGCAAGACACTGAGCCTTGAATTCACCGTAGGTAAGCACATTCGGGTCAGCAGCATACGACTGTCCGGAACCCGCATAGGTCACCTCTGCCAGAAAAGCAAGCGAAGGAGAAAAACGGGGAGAAATGAAAGAAAACTGCACACCGATCTCATATCCACTAAGCGACTTTTGATAATCATGCGCAATATTTCCAGCATATCCTCCAAAGACTCCCCACTGCCAGTGTGACGGTGTAGGATCATTTACTTCATAAACCACACAATCCTGATCAGTACATACGGCATTGTTATAGTCTACTACAGTACCAATCATATCCTCATGATTGAACCCCAGATGCTTGCTTCGTTTCTCGGCTTCATTCCACTTTCGCATCACATAACGCGAAACTCCCCTGTACCGGAGGTCAACCCCCTGGTAATCAGAATGACCGTCACTAACCTCCCTCTTTTTATTGTCAACCGCTATCAGCGTTCCATCTTTCTCATCATAAAAGAAATAATATTGTACGAAAGGAGTAGTATAATAATATAGAGTAAGCCCTCCCTTTACGAGACATTCCAGAAAAAGCTGCTCAGGCTCCTGCTCAATGGTAACCAACTGAGAAAAATAGTGCTTTCCATTCACAAAATGATACGAACGAAGTTCTGTCGGAGAAAAACGACGCTCCGCCCCTTGAGAACCTTCCCTGAAAATACAAAGCCTGCTGTTCTGCTCATCTGTGCGCAACATAATTTCTCCCCGGATGGTATCATTATCCAGCGTAACAATATATCCCGAACGAAAGCGTGCTTCCTGTGCCCAAAGAAAGGCAGGAAGAAGCAAAAAAATCTTCAAAAACAGATATTTCATAATTATGATATAAAAGGTTGATACAAAGATGTTATTTAAAATTATTTCCTCAACAACTCAAATCTGATATAAAGCCCACATATACGCTGTTGCAAGTATGCCGGTTGAAATTGACCTTACCCCAAAATGTTCTTCTTTTTCCGTTCGTATATTTCATGATTTTCAGGTTTCATATTATATATCATATAATCAAGTACGGAATTTTCTTCCATCAGCATCATAGAGGTATTCGGTCGTACTTCCGTCTTCGAACTCCATGCGTTGTGGCAAATTTAGGAAATTATATTGAATATCCTTGATGTTCCGGTTCAAATCTTGGGTAAGATTTCCGTTTTCATCGTAGGTATATTCCGTTTCCCTGTCCGCCCCATCCTTGAATTCAAAGCCGTTGTTGTATGCGGAACTTGCTGCATTGTCGGTAACTTTCGTCAGCAGGTTTCCGTTGTACCGGTATGCATATGCGTAGTCTGCTATCCCTTTATCACTCCCGGAGCGGGTTTCTCCTGCCTGCCGGAATATTTGCGGGGGCAACACGTAGCGCAGTCTGTTCAGGTCATCGTACACATAGTAGGTGTCGAGGTGTTCCGTTTGTGCCGGTGTGTATTCTTCGCTTCAGCACGGTTCTTCCTTCGTTGTCGGTATAGGTTTCCACTGTCCCGTCTGCTCCGAAAGTCCAGTTCTCGTCTTTCTGTAGTTTTTTTGTCAGACTCCCTACCGGGTAGTTATTCTGATATGCCAGTCCGTCATCTTGAACAGCATTACGGTCTCCTCCCTGTAGGGCTGGCAGATGCTGTATTAACGGTAACTGAACTTGTATTCGTAGAGTATATATAAGTTATGGTTGACTTGTATTTTGAGTTTCTACCCACATACTTTTAGCACTAATAAAAATGGAAGGTAAAGTTTTTCTATATTGGGCTCTTTCAATTAGAAATGTCTTAGTTTCTTCTTTTGTTGATAGGGAATCCAAATAAAAATGCTTGTGTTTATAATTAGGGAAATAACATTTCACATTATTAAGAGCTCCTTCCCCCCACTCTTCATTAAAAATGAGTAAAGTAGAATCGTAATCAATAAAAATATCTATTTCACCAAGGTTGGACATTTGTATATAATTTTGTTGTGGTGTATAGAAACCTAAATAAGGATATGGTGTTATATAACACTTTCCTCCCCATTTTTTCCATACAGTGAATGTAATCGCATTTATTTGATAAAAATGCCTGTATTGTAGAAATATAAATATTAAAGTAATAACTACTATAGAAGCTTTAGCCATTTTCATGGCTAAAGCTTTTAAAAAAAGTTTCCACATATTCGATATACTTTTTAAAATGGTGGCTCGGTAGGTCTGTTAAGTATTTGGTTTAACCATTTATTTATTTGGTTTAACCAGCTATTGGCAGTACCAGCTTCATATCCTAAGCGTTCTGCTTTTTGGGTGGTCATACCTTCATGCGATAAACGTCCTTCTTGGATACTTTGCAATCCATCAAAGCCTATACGAGCAGTTTTCCAGTCCATTCCAAATTTACCAGCTATATATCCTGCCCCATAGTTCCCAATATTACGGGCAGAAGCAAAAACTATTTTACCTTGTGCATCTTTAAAAGGCATACCACGATATTTATATTGTTCTTTTTCAATGATATTAAGGTTATTATTCATTCCTCTGGTTTTGAAGTCATACTTTTTTCCTCCAACTGCATTGGGCATATAATATAAAATACTAGGATTATCAGCTATAATTTTTTTATCAATAAATCTCTGACCACTATAATCTTGAGGATTAATGATTGCTCCTTTTATAACTTTTCCATTATCTCCCCAAAAAATGAATAAGGTGTTAAAGTACTTCCTACTACATTATTTGACTTATTTTCATTTTCATCTACAAGGTAAATGTTTAAATCTTGGTTTATAGTTCCTCCTACTATTTGATAAGTTCCATTTGGTAGGTTTTTAACCCACACATCTTTTCCTTTCATATCTACAAAATTTGCAGGATTATTCAAACAATATATATAAAGACTCCATGAACAATATTTTTCTGCCATCGGATCCTGCACATGCCATCTTCCCACAGCCGGATCATAATGTCTTGCCCCGTAATCGTACCAGTTAAGTCCCTTCCGTGTATCAAGTTCCTTTCCGTTGTACTTGTAGGGCTGTACGTTTCCGGTGTTGGCGAACATACCTCCGAAGGGGTAGTAATGGTTCACTTCCTCCACCTTTCCGTTCCGGTCTGCCACTACGCGGTTGTTTCCCTGATGGTCCTGCAGGTAGTAGTGGTACATACCGTCGGGCAGGGATACATATCCGCATTCCGTAACCAATCTGAAGGGTTTCCCGTTTTCATAGATCAAATTCCCTGCATAGTCGGTGGTAGTCGTCTTTCCGTCTGCCCTGTGTACCGTGCGGAGCTTTCTTCCTTCGGCGTCATAAAGGTATTCGGTCGTACTTCCGTCCCCGAACTCAATGCGTTGTGGCAAATTTAGGAAATTATATTGAATATCCTTGATGTTCCGGTTCAAATCTTGAGTAAGATTTCCGTTTTCATCGTAGGTATATTCCATTTCTTTATCTGCACCGTCCTTGAATTCAAAGCCGTTGCTGTATGCGGAACTTGCTGCATTGTCGGTAACTTTCGTCAGCTGGTTTCCGCTGTAGGTCAGTGCGAGGTTGTCCACCAGTCCGTATTCCTGCGCTCCGGTCTGTCCCATGCGTCTGATTCCGAGAATGTTTCCCGTTTTGTCGTAGCCATCATCTATACACAAAAGATAACGGCACAACTTCAGCTTGACCTTGACAAACATAATGACCAGTCCCCCATCGACGTGCGAAGCTACTGGAACGGACACAACAAGCTCCTGATTATCGACGGAACAGAGGTGTACCATATCGGAACTTCACTGAAGGATTTGGGTAAAAATGTTTGCTTTTTCCAAATTCTCTATATCAGTTATATACTCAATTGAATCGCAGCTAAGAGAAGCACTGTATACCGAATGGCACATACGGTGGTGTGAGGTCAGAAAATGAAAGTAGGAAGAAAACTTCCATTTTCCTCCTACTCAATTATTAAATTGAATTACAACTTGATGACTTTAGTACCTACTATATAATCTCCTAACCTTCTTCCTTGAGAATGATAACACATAAATATTAAATCAAATATGCCTAATATGTAAAATAAATTGCGTAAGACGCATTTTAGTGGAGATGCTGTTTTTTTTGTTTGGCAATCCACAATTTGCAACTTAAATATACTTTTTCCAAAACTTTTACCTTTTAGATCTTTAAAGATGAAGAGACTCCAAAAAATAATTGGCCCTATAATAGAAAAGTTAAAGTTTTCTTTTAATATTCCTATATGAGATAATATAAGCATTAGAACTATTGCCATAACTGAAAAAATGATTTCATCAATGAGGAATGATAAAAAACGTTTGGTATAATCCATGTTGAAATTATTTAAATAAATCGGTAAAAAAATTATATATTTCTTTAAGGTTAATAGATACTTCCCAACCAATACCTATTGCAGCAGAACCTCCTGCAGTTATTTCTTCTTTCTTTTCTTCTTTATGATGTACTTCTTTAAAATATTTTCCTGTTGAGTCATATATAGTGGTTTTATTTGTTGTTTCTTTAAGCATAAGGAAATTTCAAGATGTTCCTTCTTCTAAGGCCGAATATTTATCATTTATTTTATATGCTTCTTGATAGATTCCAGCTCCTCCAATTCCCAAATCTATTGATGCTCCTTTAGTTGCTCGCATTCCATCATTTCCTATTTTTACACTTCCAGCATCAGCATCTATTCCAACTTTAGCACCCCAAACTTGAAAGTTAGCACTCAATCTCCAACCTATAGAGACATTGGCTGATATCGCATTCTCCAAATGTGGATATGCATCTTTCCAATCATTTCCATCGGGATCAATATACCTCATGGGAAGATTGTTACAATATATATACGGAGAGGCATAGTAGTGTTTTTCAGCTAATGAATCTACTACTGTGAATCTTCCCAGCGTTGCATCATAATGCCTTGCCTCATAGTCGTACCAGTTAAGTCCCTTTCGTGTGTCGAGTTCCTTTCCGTTGTACTTGTAGGGCTGTACGTTTCCGTTGTGGGCGAACATACCTCCGAAGGGGTAGTAATGGTTCACTTCCTCCACCTTTCCGTTCCGGTCTGCCACCACGCGGTTGTTTCCCTGATGGTCTTGCAGGTAGTAGTGGTACATTCCGTCGGGCAGGGATACATATCCGTATCCGGTAATCAGTCTGATGGGGTTCCCGTTTTCATAGATCAAATTCCCTGCATAGTCGGTGGTAGTCGTCTTTCCGTCTGCCCTGTGTACCGTGCGGAGCTTTCTTCCTTCGGCGTCATAAAGGTATTCGGTCGTACTTCCGTCTTCGAACTCAATGCGTTGTGGCAAATTTAGGAAATTATATTGAATATCCTTGATATTCCGGTTCAAATCTTGAGTAAGATTTCCGTTTTCATCGTAGGTATATTCCGTTTCCCTGTCCGCCCCATCCTTGAATTCAAAGCCGTTGTTGTATGCGGAACTTGCTGCATTGTCGGTAACTTTTGTCAGCTGGTTTCCACTGTAGGTCAGTGCGAGGTTGTCCACCAGTCCGTATTCCTGCGCTCCGGTCTGTCCCATGCGTCTGATTCCGAGAATATTTCCCGTTTTGTCGTAGGCGGTAACCTCTTCATTGAAGCGGTTAGGGTTAACTGCAAGCCGTTCCCCCTCTCCGTATTCCGCCATTTTCATGCGGTCCAGTCCGTCGTAGGTAAACCTGTATCCTCTTGTGGTCTGTTCCTCTCCTGCCTTCCAGCTGATGCTGCTGATGTTTCCGTTGTAGCAGGGAGTTCCGGTTCCGTCAGTATAGTGCAGCTCCTCCTTGAAGAGCGGGCTTTCGATGGAGGTTATCCAGTTCCGGATGTTGTAAACATATCCGGTTTTCAGGCTGTCCGTTCCGTTTCTCCGGTCGGTCACGATTCTTCCCAGGTCGTCATATACATTGTCGCATACCAGCTCCTCTTCCTTGTCGTCCAGGCGGTGGTACACCTTGAGGAGCCGTTCCATCGTGTCGTACTCGTAGCGCAGCATTTCTTTCCGCTCTTCCTGATCGGGTGAACGGTGGACTCTCATCACCAGCCGGGGCAGTCCGGTGAAGGTATATGCCGTATATTCTTCATCGGTCTCTCCCAGATGGTTCTTCAGTCTTTTCTGTACGCATCTTCCGAAGCTGTCGTAGTACAGCACTTCCATTCCGGTGAGTGTTCCGCTTCCGTCCGCCGCATAACTCGCCGTACCTGTCTTCAGTCCCGCCGCATCCGGCTTCTGTGTGTCAGGATATACTTTTCCGTACTCCTGCCTGTCTTCCGGCAGGAGTTCTTCGTCATCGAGAAATGCATAGTTGTCGTAATAGTCCGCTTTCAGGAGCTGTATGTCCTGTCCCAACGCCCCGGGTGCCTCGTATCCCGCCAGTGTGCCCCTGTGTGTCCTTCGGGTCATCACGGTGTCGTTTTTCATGGCTTCCACATCGGGGTTTGTGCAGATTCCCTGCACGACCTGTCTTCCGGTCTCATCGTATAGCCAGAACATCCACTTCCCTTCGTTACGACATTTCCCGTCTCTGCTCAGCACCCTTTTTCTTGTCTTGTCGTATACCATTTCCACTGCTTCGCTTCCGGGCATCTTTTTGCTGATGCAGTTTCCGTTTCCGTCGTACCGGTATACGTATGCGTAGTCTGCTATCCCTTTATCACTCTCGGAGCGGGTTTCTCCTGCCTGCCGGAATATTTCTTCTGCCTGCGGGGGCAGCACGTAGCGCAGTCTGTTCAGGTCATCGTACACGTAGTAGGTGTCGAGGTGTTCCGTTCCCTTCATATCGGTGTGTATTCTCCGCTCCAGCACGGTTCTTCCTTCGTTGTCGGTATAGGTTTCCACCGTTCCGTCTGTTCCGGAAGTCCAGTTCTCGCCTTTCAACACGGTTTTCATCAGACTTCCGGCAGGGAAGTCGGACTGATAAGTAATACCTTCTGCAGTCAGGACGAAGAGTTTTACGGCATCCTGTTCCGATAATGTGCAGGTACCATAATCGGTGCGTACGGTACGTCCGGTTGTATGGTTTCTTTCTTCTGCGGGCTGCCATATCTCTCCCGGCGCTCCCTGTTCGAGTATCCTGTCGAGCTGGCTTTGTTCGAATACCGTCTCGGCATAGGGGAAGTCGGTGGGCGTCATCCCGGAGCGAAGTGAGTCTGCATAGTAGGCTCTGGTTCCTGCTTCAGCTTCGGTGCGGAACTGTCCTCCGGCTACTCCGAAGTCTGCATAAGGCAGGTATGAACGGCTTTCCCTGCGGTAGGCATCATAGTATTTGTGCTGTACGAGGTCTTTCATCCCTTTGGCTGCTCCTACCGATACTTCCTGCAGGGGGTAACCGAAACCGTCGTAATAGGAGAACTTGCGCATACACTCCGTGATGGAAAGAGAATCTGCCTTGCGTGCGTCTGTTATTCCCGCCTGCCGTACCACTGTTTCGGTACGGTAGTTACGGTCTTTACTTCCCTGCTGGGCCTGTAAACCGGCAGCAGGAAGCAGTGATAATATCAATAGATAAATAGGTTTCATGGTGTTGTCAATTGTTTAATGGTTTGATAATGTAAGTATCCCGGAAATCAGGATATCCTTCTTCCGTATAGTTCACGTTGAAGTGGTAGTCTTCCGGATCGGAGAGCATATCGAAATCCACCCGTATGCTGTTGTCTTCCTGCAAGTACATTGTGATGTCGCGGTAGTACTTTCTTGCTACAGAGATGACAGTCGGTTTATAGTCTTTCTGAGGATCTCCTGTCTCACCGATGCGTTCGCTGGGAGGAATGGCATAATAGGTATGTTGCAGATTGCCCTGTATTCCCCAGAAGTAATCCACGATACAGGTCTTGTCCAATGGATTGATGACAGAGACAAGGATATCGTTGACGCATTCACCGTTCTCGTCGGCGTAACGTTGTCCGTTCTGCAGCAGGTCGTCTACCGCCATCCGGTTGGCTTCTTCCTGTGAGACTGAAGAGCTGTATTTACCGGCAGGCACTTCATAGACGATGGCAGCCGGATGCTGACCTTTGGTCGAATCGCAAAGACTGCTGTAGAAGGTGCGGCTGATAGCTTCGCTATAATAAGGCGGACGGTAGTCTTCCTCTTCCGACTGATTCTGATAGTGGTAGTCGTAGGTTTTCCGTATGTTACCTTCGTAGTCGGAAATACTTCTAAGACGCTGGAATTCATCATAGGCGTACGATTCGGTCAGACCTCGTCCGTCGGTCATGCGGCTCATGCCGACAAAAGGCAGGTAACCGTACGATGTTACTTGGGCATGCTGAGGATATACGCGTACCTCATCAATGGGATTCATTCCTTCATCGATAATGAAATTACGGTCGTTCATTTCCTTGCGCACATAGTTCCACTTTCCGTTTTTGTACACTTGGTAATCTACAAAAAGCGGTTGATTGTATGCTCCGGACAACCGGATTTCATAGGTTCCGAGATGACTTCCGCTGCTGTAAAATCCGAAAGGCAATGACTCTTCTCCCGAATAACCTTCAAAATCTTCGTACAGCCATTCATCATGTCCTGTAGTTTCCACATGCGACTTGCTTCCCCAATAGCTATAATTCAGTTCTCCCGGCAGGTCGGCGTTGATATCATCGCAAAGGGTAGAGGTTATCTGTATTGTATGTTCTCCTTCGGCTACGGATGCAAATTCCACTCTGTAAGTATAGGCATTTTTGTAGTCTCTCCAAGGCAGGTCATCACTGTAGTCGGAACGGCATTGCACAAGACTGAAGGGCTTTCCGTCGAAGCGTCCGGATACATACCAGTCATAGCCTATCATACCTGAAAGGTTGATTTCTACCGTTCCGGCACGTGAAGTACGGATAGTATAGGTCTTTTCATTCGGATAGGAGTTCTGTGCAGACAGCTTGACATATTCTGTCTTGCGTACCGGTTCGTAAACGGTAGTTGCCTTATAAGAGTTTTGCGAATTTCTGATTTGTATCACCGGATATCTGTAGTTTGATCCCCATTGGTAGGAGGTCACCACACCATCTGCCCCACTGATAGCTGTGGGATTTCCGTATCTGTCGGTCTGCAGTATTTCGTATTCCGGCTGGTAGCGGGAGTCATACTCTATACCATTATAAGGAGAGAATGAACTGGCTTCTATCGGTTCGGTCAGTCCTAATTTCATGTTTTTTTGTGGAAGAAGGAGTCCGGTATTAAATTCATTGTATACAGTCAGTTCTCCAGCACATAATTTGCCATCGCGGTATTCCAGTTGTTCCACCGGAAGCCCTTTCATTCCTTTGTTCACCATCTTGGAGTAGACATTGACGCCAGAAGCTACATCGCCCGGATAGGTGTAAGTATGGCGCACTGTTTTTCCCTTAGAGTCTTGCGACTCGTGAACGGTCATCAGCAAATCTTCATTATAAGTAAATTGCTCATGCTTAGCCTGAATAACAGTCTTACCCGAAGAATCATAAAGAGTTTCAGCTCGCTCTTCTAAGAAAGGATAGTAAGTCCATATTTTGTAAGGAGTAAATCTGACAAAGGGAACAGAAATAGTATAGCCGTACACTCCGGGGATTTTAAAACGGTCAATGCAACGCATAAAGTCATTGGTATCAGCTGCCTGTTCTTTGTAGCGGTTTACAATTTCTTTTACCTTTGTATCTCCGTTATACCATACTTCTTTCATCAGCAGGCCTCGCATCAGGGCTTTTGAGGTAAACTTATTGTCCAAGTCTACTTCATCAATATTGGTATACATCTGATAGTCTGCAACATCTGGGTAGGTGTCGTGGTTCGAATAGTAGTAGACTTTCTTCAATGGCTGTTCTTTACCGATTTTTTCTACTACGCGACTGTAGGTTACATGATTTCCGTTGGTGGAGCCGAGTACGTTGATATACCGTTCCGACAGCATGATATATCTCTGATCAATATCTCCTTTAAGTCTAAAATGAACCAAACCATCCCAATAAGAATAATTATAACTTGCATGATTATGTCCGTCTGTAATATAACGAGGTATACCAGAAAGAATACCAGAAGAGGTACCATCTTCATTTACATACTCAAAATAATGCACCAACTCCGAGTGGGAATGAGGATCTGTATAAGTAAGTTGCTTAATACGCAATCCCCCTGCTTGTCCAGATTTCTTTTCCAGTTTAAAGTCTGGTACTTGAGTGGCTATTTGTGAATAGTCATTTGACTCATATGTAAAATCAGCTTTACCACCAGCAGGATATGAGATGGATGTCAGTATTTCGGCTTGCGCAAAGAAATCATTAGCTGTCCGATATTCGTACAGTCCATCTTCGATGGAAATGTCCCGATAGTTCTTCCCGTTATAAAAACCCCAATTATCTGTTTCTGTGGCGTTGTAGTCCGGCAGGCAAAGGGGATTGTAAGTGAATTGATATAATTCTGGTTCAAAAAGGGCACTTCTATGTTCGAATGATTGCAGTTTGAGACGTTCTGCCTTATTTCGGGTATAGGTGAAAACATAGGCAGACAACAACTCTGTATGGTGACTGATAGTAATACTGTTCAAATGACAGAAATAGTTATGCGGAGCATAGGGTATTTTAGATCCACCATTCTCTTCGTAGCAAACCCCGTCTGCAAAGTGATCACTGAAGCCATCGTACTTTAAAAAATGAAGGTCATCTGTACGAACGGTACTCAGGTCTTCATTTCGGGATATACTAAACTCTATTTTTAAATCGTCGTCGAATACAATGCTTTTAGGATAAACCGGATGTAGTACTTGGAAACTTTTCCCTCTTTCTTTATCCTGAGATGGATAAAAGCCTTGACCTCCATTGTAAGAGTATACCCACAGGTCATTGATTACATCATTAAGTATAATTGGATTACCGTTTCGCTGATAAGAGAAACTTATCTTATTGCCTTTTGGAGAAATCACCTCCCGCAACATCCATGAAGTAGGTAGAGTCTTGAAGAAAGGATGAAGTTCACTTGAGTTATAGGCTTGCATACGTTTCTCTGTGGCAAACTCAATACAGTCATTGTCACCTCCAAAAATGAGTTTGGTGCCGTCTTGTTTCGTAATCGTAAATTCATAAAACAAACGGTAAATACGATATGACTGCAGGTCTTTTTCGGCATGTAGCGAATGAAATTTGATGGGCTCCGGATCGTTCTTTATAATCGGAGTAGAAACCGTAAACTTTTCACCGTTACAGCTTTTTATTCTTACATGCATTTTTTTGTCCCTGTCACGATAAAAATAGAAACTACCGTTTATACCATAAGCGTTAACTATAAATTCATCAGGTTCCCAGTCATAAGTTACAAAAGTCTCGGCATTAATATAATCTATTAAACGTTGTTCGGATGCCCAGTTATCCTGATCTAAATAACAGGATGAATAATAATATCCTGGATCCAGATCTCCTCCAGACATACCAATTCCTGTAATATCTTTTTGATCTTGGTTGATAGTCTCGTCTGCTCTCCCATTAATAACTCTCGTAATACAGCCACCTGCATTTAAATTCCATCCCAGCCCAACATAAGTAGGATATTGATTAACCTTGACACCTGATGCATAATAGTTTAGCGAAAGAGGTAGCTCCAAATCTTTTATCTGAGCTGTATAAAGAGGAATATTGATTGAGGGCAATCCGTTAAAATAACTGACCGGAATACGCTGATACTTGACAAACTCTGTAGCTGTGGGGCTTTTGACATCCACTTGTGCAAAAACAGAAAGCCCCGATAAGACTAGTATAAGTGATAGTATTGTTTTTCTCATATTTTATTTTCTTTTACTTAAACTGATTGGCTATGCCATGCTTCCCGAAGGAAGCGATAGCATAGCAGTTGTTTTTACTCAATCTTCTTGTTCGTTTACATCGCACTTCCGCCCAATGCGCCTAACACGGCAGATGCTACTGCGATGATTACTTTCAAAATGGTGTCCCATACACCTTTCTTCATTGCCATAATTTGCTCCTTTCTTTAAATGGTGAATAAATGTGTTCGTTTTGTCGTTTCAAGCTTGATGACAGTGCAAAGGTAGATTGTTTGTTTTAATTTTGTATACACAATTTATAAAGCCGTTAAACCTATTCCCGTTTTTAAACGGAAAAATTGTTCTTGTCGAAGTCACGGAATTCGGATTCCTGTATCTTTTTCCGCTTTCGAAGGATACTGGCACGTATCTCCCCCAATGCGCGGAGAATAAGTTCCATGCGCAAGAAAGAGTCTTCTATCTCAGTGATTACAAGGTGTTTTTTTCTTTTTTCCTTATGCCTGCATTCTTTTCTATATTGCCTGCTTCGTTTCTTGCGGCACTCCTTGCAATATTTGTCGAAGGTTTGTGAACGATGGTTACGGTAGAATTCCTCCAAAGGAAGCTCACGCTTGCAGCACGCACAAATACGAGTAGTAAAATTTGTAAATTTCATGGCTGTAGATTGATTATTTCCTAAAAACAATTTGATTTATTAAAACAATAAGCTATATTTGTTGAGGCAAATATAATAATCTTTTCATATATAAAACAAACCAAATTATAGTTTAACCCCAAAAAATGAATACACTGCTCAATGTAACTGAAATAGTGAAGCGTGCCAAAGAGGTACTGAACTTCAAGACAGATGTAGAATTAGCTAACTATCTAGGGATATCCAGATCCACACTAAGCAATTGGTGTTCAAGAAATAGCATCGACTTTCCACTACTGCTGGAAAAGATGAAAGAAGTAGACTACAACTGGCTACTGGTAGGAAAGGGGGCTCCTCATCGCGATAAACAGTTCTGTCAGTTAGGAAGACATACAGGAGAGGTGGAAACAATTTACATTCCAAAAACACCGGAAACAAAGTACGACCGGTGTGTGAAACTGTATGATGTGTCGGCAGCCGCCAACCTACGTACGATGCTGATGAACCGCAACCAGTATGTAGTGGGAAAGATTGTTATTCCCAATATGTCTTCGTGCGACGGAGCGGTGTATGTAAGTGGGGATAGCATGTATCCTCTGCTGAAATCAGGAGACATCATTGGTTTTAAAGAAATTAATGATTTTCAACATCTTATATACGGAGAAATGTATCTGATATCATTCTGTCTGGACGGTAATGACTACCTGGTGGTGAAGTATGTCAACCAGTCAGAGCATCCGGGATGCATTCTGCTGGTGAGCTACAATCCTCATCATCAGCCGATGGATTTACCTATTGAGAATATACAGGCTATGGGAATTGTCAAATTTTCAATTAGAAAAAACATGATGTGAGAATGAAAACTGAAAGGAATGTAGATTGGATGCAGATACCCCGGAAAAGATAAGTGTATTCCCTTCAAAGAAAGAAAAAACGAATAAACAGGGTGACTCTGCTCAACCTGATTATTCGTTTTACGAAAGTCGAAACTGGAACATTCTCAACGATCAATAGATTCCAGGTCCTTGTGTCTGTTCGCTGAAATTGTCATAGTTTCCGCTGATTTGCTTCTCGCCTTCGGGATTCAGTTCAATGGCTTTCTTTACGTCTTCCACCGACTTTTCCTTTTCACCCTTCAACAGGTAGATTCTTCCTCGCTCCTGATAAAGCAAGGCGCTCTGAGGCATGACTTCCAGTGCTTCGCCCAGCAAGTTGACAGCCTCATCCAGCTGGTTCTGCTGTACATAAGCTTCAGCCTGAAGCAGGTAGGCTTTTTCCTGGAAGGGATTGGCTTCTACTACCCGTTTCAGCGAGGCGACAGCCTCTGTGGCGTTTCCTGTAGCCAGCTCAATCTGAGCCTTCAGCAGCAGTGCATCCTCCTGCTCGGGAGCCTGTGCAAGTATTTTTTCAATATCTTCCAGTGCATCTTTTGCCTGACGCATACTCCAGAGTACTTCTGCACGCAGCAAATAGGCCGAAAGTTCGTTTTCATCGAATAAGATAGACTTGGTAAGCATTACAATGGCCTGCAGTTCGTTATGAAGGGCATAGGCAGCCTTTCCTGCCAGATAGTAAGCAGCTGCATGCTTGTCGTCCAGCTGGATGGCTTTCTGACTGTAACTGTCCATGGCAGAATAGTCGGCTTGCATATAGCACAAATGTGCCAGCGAAAGCCAGACTTTGATATCGTCCGGAGTCTTTCCGGACAGACGTTCCAGCGTGGTGCGTACTTCCGGCAGACGGTCGGACTCCATATAGGCATTGGCCAGCAGCTGCAGGGTTTCCGGATCTTCTTCCAGCGCTACGGCCTGTTCAAAACATTTAATGGCATAGGGCAACTGGCGCATGTTTCTGGCGCGGATGCCATCGTATTTCAATATTTCAAAATTTTTCTTCTCCTGTGCTGCCTGTTGTTTTTCGGCAGACGTATTTTCTCCAAAAAGGAACGATAATAGACCCATGATGTTAAAACGGTTGTTGGTTAATGCTGCAAACTTAAAAAAATTCACTGAATTTACTGCACAAATTCTGCAGTTTATAAGGGAGTATTTGAAAGGGAATTACCAGATATTCTCCGACCCGCGTACGGAGGTCGAAGAACTTCCGTACGCGGGTCGGAGAACCTTGCATGCGGGGTTGTGCAACCTCCGTATGCGAGGCGGAGTACCTGAAACCGGAAAGCCGGAAAGGCAAGGGTTTACAGGGAAGACATGCTGATAATGAAATGACAACTGTGAGCTGCCGCGAAATGGCTATCCGGGAAAACGCCGGTCAAAAGCTGCCTTCAGCTGATTCAGGGCTTTTTCCAGCACGGCTCTCGGACAGGCTACATTCATGCGCATGAATCCGACTCCTTCCTTGCCGAAGGTGGCTCCGTCATTCAATGCCAGACCTGCCTCGTCGGCAAAGAAAGCTTTCAGTTCTTCCTGTGACAGGTGCATCGGACGGCAGTCCAGCCAAAGCAGGTAAGAGGCCATCGGACGGAGCGGACGGATGAGCGGAATATGGGCTTCGAAGAACTCCAAGGCATAGCCGATGTTCGACTGCAGATAAGACAGGCATTGTTCGAGCCATTCTTCCCCGTGGGTATAGGCGGCTTCTACGGCAGGCCAGGCAAAGACATGGCCGGCTCCCAGCTCTGAACTTACCAGATAATCGGTCAGCCGTCTGCGGACAGCATCGTTATAGATAATGGCATGAGAGGCTGCGACTCCCGGCATATTAAAGGTCTTGCTCGGAGCCATGAAGGTAACGGAATTCTGGCGGGCACGCTCGGAAATCATGGCAAACGGAGTGTGACGGTGCGGGGGCAGAGTAAGGTCGGCATGTATCTCGTCGGAGAATACCAGTACATTGTCTTCCGCACAGAGATCGGCCACTGCCTGCAGCTCTTCGCGGGTCCATACTACCCCACCCGGATTATGAGGGTTGCAGAGTATCAATACCTTCACTCCTTTGATTTCACGGCGCATCCGCTCCAGGTCCATACGGTAGTGTCCGTTCTCCAGTATCAGCGGACACTCTACCAGGCGGCGTCCGTTGCGGGTTACCAGCCAGGAAAAAGGCGGATATACCGGAGTCATGATCATGATTTTGTCACCCGGTGAAGTAAAGGCATGAATGGCCATGCCCAGTCCGGCGACTACTCCCGGTACGAAGGTAATCTGGTCGGGGCTCACTTCCATATCGTAGCGTTTCTTTACCCAGTTGACAATGGAACGGAAGTAAGATTCGGGCTTGGAAGTATAGCCCAGCACCGGATGGTCGCAGCGATGACGCACGGCATCGAGTACAAAGGGAGGAGTGGCAAAGTCCATATCGGCCACCCACATGGGTATCAGGTCGGTCCGTCCCCATATTTCTGCCATTCCGTCTACTTTCACCGAAGCAGTTCCCTTACGGTCTATCAATTCGTCAAAACAGTATTTCATCGTTTCTATTCTTTTTATATTGTTTCTGTTTTTTAATAATGTATATGCTTTTCATTCCCCTTTCACGGGCAAGCACAAATGTAACTTATTTCTTACTTCCCGAAAAATATTAGTAAAAAAAGTTCATATTATTCTTGTTTTTCCAAGAAAAACATTACATTTGCGGCATAACAGTAACAAAATAACAAAACAAGTTATGAGAACATTTGCGACATATTTCTTCTTTTTCTTCTATTACTTTTACTTTAGCAATGAAGTGAAGCGGGAGTTCGCATATGTATAAGAGAGTTAATTAAACCATTCTGATAACGAAATCCTGCTTCACTGAGTGACGGCAGGATTTTTTATTTTAATAACTAATCGAGAACGAGAAATGAAAAGAATAGCCATACAGGGAGTTCCGGGATCCTATCACGACATTGCTGCACACCGGTTTTTCAAAGAGGAAGAAATTGAGCTGATATGCTGCAATACGTTCGAAGAGGTATTCGAGCAGATCCGGAAAGACAGTGGTGTGATAGGGGCGGTTGCCATAGAGAATACCATCGCAGGCAGTTTGCTGCACAATTATGAGTTGCTCCGTGAAAGCGGGACTACCATTCTGGGGGAACATAAGCTGCGTATCAGTCACAGTATCATGTGTCTGCCCGATGAGGACTGGAAGGACCTGACAGAGGTAAACTCGCATCCGGTGGCCCTCGCCCAATGCCGGGAGTTCCTGCAGCAGCATCCGCAGCTGAAGGTGGTGGAAATGGACGATACGGCAGGAAGTGCGGAGATAATCAGCAAGAAAAAGCTGAAAGGACATGCGGCTATCTGTTCCAAGTATGCCGCCGAGCTGTATGGCATGAAGATTCTGCAGGAGGGAATTGAGACCAACAAGCATAACTTTACCCGGTTCCTGATAGTGTGCGACCCGTGGAAGGCGGATGAATGGAAGGATCATTCGAAGGTGAACAAGGCAAACATCGTTTTTTCGTTGCCGCACAATGAGGGAAGTTTGTCGAAGGTCTTGTCTATCTTCTCGTTCTATAACATTAACCTGACCAAAATTCAGTCGTTGCCTATCATCGGACGCGAATGGGAATATCTGTTTTATGTGGATGTGATATTCAACGACTACCTGAGATACCGGCAATCAATAGATGCGGTTTCACCGCTGACCAAAGCACTTAAAATTTTAGGAGAATATGCAGAAGGAGAATCAACCTTATAAGATACAGCCGGCCGACAGACTGGCGAATGTGAGTGAATATTATTTCAGCAGAAAGCTGAAAGAGGTGGCAAAAATGAATGCGGAGGGCAAGGATGTGATCAGCCTGGGAATCGGCAGTCCGGACATGCCTCCGTCGGAAGAAACCATCAGGGTATTGTGCGAACAGGCGCAACGGCCGGATACGCACGGATACCAGCCTACGGTGGGTATTCCGGAACTGAGACAGGCTATGGCCGACTGGTATAAACGGTGGTATGGCGTAGAGCTCGATCCGGCTACGGAGATACAGCCGCTCATCGGCTCGAAGGAGGGAATCCTGCATGTGACGCTGGCGCTGGTGAACCCGGGAGACCAGGTGCTGGTTCCGAATCCGGGATATCCTACTTATACGTCGCTGAACCGGATTCTGGGCAGTGAGATTGTCAACTATAACCTGCGTGAGGACCGCAACTGGGAACCTGACTTCGAGGAACTGGAAGCGATGGACCTGAGCCGGGTGAAGATTATGTGGACGAATTATCCGAACATGCCTACCGGGGCTAATGCAACGCTCGGACTGTATGAGAGACTGGTGGATTTTGCCCGCCGACATCAGCTGGTCATCGTCAATGACAATCCGTACAGCTTTATCCTGAACCGCAAGCCCATCAGTATTCTGAATGTGCCGGGAGCTAAGGAGTGCTGCATTGAGTTCAACTCGATGAGCAAGAGTCATAATATGCCGGGATGGCGTGTGGGTATGCTGGCTACGAATGCGACTTTCGTACAGTGGATACTGAAGGTCAAGAGCAACATCGACTCGGGTACTTTCCGTCCGCTGCAGCTGGCGGCGGCGCAGGCTTATCGGAATACTCCGGAATGGCACGAGGAGGCAAACTTCAACGTGTATAGCCGTCGCAGAAAGCTGGCAGAGGAAATCATGCGGACACTGGGATGTACCTTTAATCCGGAGCAGGTGGGGATGTTCCTCTGGGGACGTATCCCGGACTCGTACAACGATGTGGAGGAGCTGACTGAAAAGGTGCTGCACCGGGCCAGGGTGTTCATCACTCCGGGATTTATCTTCGGAAGCAACGGAAAGCGGTATATCCGCATTTCTCTCTGTGCCAAGGAAGAGAAACTGGCGGAGGCGCTGCAGCGCATCCGTGACATGGAGGGATGAACCGAAACGGGGGTGAGTTTGTTTATTTGCTGAACAATGATTTTATGTTTTAACCGAAATTAAAAGCTTTAATATATGGAACTGAATTTGCAACCTATCGAACTGGAGGGAGTTTCGAAGGAACGTCCTTTGGTGATTGCGGGACCGTGTAGTGCCGAAACAGAAGAACAAGTGATGAATACAGCGACACAGCTGGCCAACAAGGGTGTGAAAATATTTCGTGCGGGTATCTGGAAGCCGCGTACCAAACCGGGAGGATTCGAGGGCATCGGCGTGGAAGGACTGGCATGGCTGAAACGTGTCAAACAGGAAACGGGCATGTATGTGGCTACGGAAGTGGCTACGGCAAAGCATGTGTTTGAGGCACTGAAGGCGGGTATCGATATCCTGTGGATCGGGGCGCGTACTACGGCCAACCCGTTTGCGGTGCAGGAGATTGCGGATGCACTGAAGGGGGTGGATATTCCGGTGCTGGTAAAGAATCCGGTGAACCCTGACCTGGAACTGTGGATCGGGGCATTGGAGCGTATCAACAATGCGGGACTGAAACGGCTGGGAGTCATTCATCGCGGCTTTTCGTCTTACGACAAGAAGATATACCGCAACTTGCCGCAGTGGCACATTCCTATTGAGTTGCGCCGCCGTATTCCGAACTTGCCGATTCTCTGCGACCCGAGCCACATCGGAGGCAAACGCGAACTGGTGGCTCCGCTCTGCCAGCAGGCTATGGACCTGGGATTCGACGGACTGATTGTGGAATCGCATTGCTGTCCGGACTGTGCCTGGAGTGATGCTTCGCAGCAGGTGACTCCGGATATCCTGAATTACATCCTGAATCTGCTGGTTATCCGTAAGGAACATCAGAGTACGGAAAACCTGAACGAACTGCGCAGCCAGATTGATGAGTGCGACAATGAGCTGATGGATATCCTGGCCAAGCGCATGAGGGTCTGCCGCGAAATCGGTACGTTCAAGAAGGAGCATAACATGACGATTCTGCAGACGGGACGGTATAATGAGATCCTGGATAAGCGTGGGGCTCAGGGTACACTGTGCGGCATGGATGCGGATTTTGTGAAACTGGTGTTCGAGGCTATCCATGAGGAAAGTGTACGGCAGCAGATGGAAATCATCAATAAATAAGGGGGCGGCATGAGGATTCTGATTTTGGGTGCCGGCAAAATGGGCTCTTTCTTCACGGATGTGCTGAGCTTTGACCATGAGGTAGCGGTTTTCGACGTGGATGCCAGAAGGCTGCGCTTCATGTACAACTGCTGCCGGTTTACGACGCTGGAGGAAATCGGGGAATTCCGCCCTGAACTGGTGGTGAATGCGGCTACGGTAAAGTATACGCTGGATGCGTTCAGACAGGTGCTTCCTGTGTTGCCGAAGGATTGTATCATCAGTGACATTGCTTCGGTAAAGACCGGACTGAAGGAGTTTTATGAGACCTGCGGCTTCCGCTTTGTGTCTACGCATCCTATGTTCGGACCTACTTTTGCGAATTTGGATAAGCTGAGTACGGAGAATGCGATCATCATCAAGGAGGGAGATCATCTGGGTAAGATTTTCTTCAAGGATCTGTATCAGCGGCTGGGACTGAATATTTTTGAGTATACTTTCGACGGACATGACGAGACGGTGGCTTATTCGCTCTCCATTCCTTTTGTCTCGACGTTTGCCTTTGCGGCTGTCATGAAGCATCAGGATGCGCCGGGTACGACTTTCAAGCGGCACATGGCCATTGCCAAAGGGGTACTGAACGAGGATGACTATCTGCTGCAGGAAATCCTGTTCAATCCGCATACACCGGAGCAGGTGGAGGGAATACGTACCGAACTGAATGAGCTGCTTGATATCATCCAGCAGAAAGATGCGGTACGGATGAAGGGGTTCCTGGAGAAGATACGGAAGAATATCCGGTAAAAGAAAGTTGGATTTATTTACTTCTGACGGGAAATCATTATTTATGACAACCGGCAGGGCGCTTATCAGGTGATGGAGCGGCCGGAGGAAACGGGGAGAGGACAGAGTGAGTCTTCTCCCCGTTTCGTATGAAGGAACCGTAAGGGCATAAAAAAACCGGCCCGCAAATGCGGACCGGAAAATAAAAGATATTGAAATTTTTTAACGGGTTCAACTGATTAGAATCTGTAACCTACACCAATCATGAATGCAATGTTGTGTGAAGATTCACCACCGTCGCCCTTGAACGGATCGATAAAGCCGTACTGGCCAGTCAGGTTAATCAGGTATTTGTCGCTCAGTTCCAGACCTACACCATACTGCAGACCCAGGTCGAAGCGTTTCATCAGAGCTTCTTCCATTCCGTCTTCCTTAGAGAATACCTTCATGCTTGCATCTCCTTCTTCCAATTTACCGCCCATACCGAATGCCAGATAAGGACCAGCGTTAACTACAAACTTCATGTTGTCAGATACATCGAACTTCGCAGCTGCCAATACCGGAATTTCCAGGTAGTGAGTTTTGATTTTCAAATCTCCGGCTTTCGCACCCTTACCGGTGATATTCAGACCTGACTGCAAATACCACATATCAGTAAACTGATAGTCCAAGCCAACACCTACTGTATAGCCAACTTTCATATCAGCATCAGTGTTGCTCAAGTTAGTCATGCTCATACCTACTTTTGCATTCCATGTCATCTGAGAGAATCCAGCCAATGCGAACATGCCTAATACTGCTGTCAATAAAAACTTTTTCATAATGATATACATTTTAGTTATAGTCCCGCCCCCTATAGACTTACTTATTTTTATTCAAGACAAAAACTAAAGTGAAAGGGCCGTCTTTGCTATATCCAAAGGCTCACTTCGTTTGTTTTAACACTAACAAAGTTATGTATTTATTTTTTAAAATCAAAACATTCTAAAGGGAGAAAAGAGGGCGTTTTGTTAAAAATATTATCTAAATGGTCAAAACAGGCAACTATTCTAACATTTTTTCAGTCTCTATTTTCCCTTTTTTTTCCTAAAATATCATGCATTTTTTATACATCACGTCTCCTTTTTCTACTACAATTACAGGTCATGGCTCTTTAAATACTCCATAATATTGGCGGGAGCACGCTCGGCCAGGAGTTCTTTTTTCATAAAATCCATATAGGGAGCCACGTGTTTGAAGAACTGGAAGTAGCCCTTGCAAAGGTAGTTCAGGCCGGGCTCGCCGGAAGCGGTTTTTGCAAAACGGTTTTTCGGACATTCTCCGTTGCAGGCAAACAGGAATTCGCACTCCTTGCACTGTGAAGGCAGGGTACGCTGCTTGTCGAGTCCGAACTGCTGCTGGCGCTCGCTGTACATCATCTCTACCAAAGTTTTCTCATAGATGTTGCCCAACTTGAACTCGGGAAAGACAAAGTGGTCGCAGGAGTATACGTCGCCGTTGAATTCCATCACGCCTGCATGGCCGCAGGTCTTTGCCATGGAACAGACTCCGGGCTGCTCTCCTACCCAATTGGCCAGGGTGGCATCGAAGATCTGAATGAAGTACTGACCGACATCGTTGCGTACCCATTCATCGAAAAGGGTACAAAGGAAGTTGCCCCATTGTTCCGGAGAAACGGAGAAATCGGCGAGCTTCTCGTCCTGCTGCAGCGGGGAAGCCAGATGGCGTCCGTCCTGATGGGGAGAGAGGCGTTCGACAATGGGAGCAAACTGAATGTAACGGCATCCGATTTCCTTGAAGAAATGGTAGAATTCCAGCGGATAGTCGGCATTGTAATCGTTTACTACCGCCATGCCGTTCCATTCTACTCCGTGCTTCTTCAGGAGGTTGATGCCTTGCATGACTTTAGCGAACGAGGGACGTCCCTGACGGTTACGGCGGTATTCATCGTGAAATTCCTGAGGTCCGTCGATGGACACTCCTACCAGCCAGTTGTGCTGGCGGAAGAATTCGCACCACTCGCCTGTCAGCAGGGTACCGTTGGTCTGGATACAGTTGTCGATGGTACGTCCGTTGGCATACTGACGCTGCAGTTCCACCACGCGCTTGTAGAACGAAAGCGGCCGCATCAAGGTTTCTCCTCCGTGCCAGGTGAACAGCACCTGGGGCATGGTCTGGGAATTGATGTATTCGCGGATGAAACGTTCCAGGAGTTCATCGCTCATCACGTACTTGGAACTGTCTTTATATAAATTCAGCTTTTCGAGATAATAACAATAGTCGCAAGCCAGGTTGCATACGGCCCCTACAGGCTTGGTCATGACATATAGCGGCTTGGCAAAAGGTGCAAAGGTCTGTTTCATAACAATACAAATGATTTAACTGATTCAGACGGCAAAATAAGCAAATAAAAACGGAGTGTCAAAATCCGGCAGGAAAGATTACTCGCGCCGGCCGGAATCGATGGAGTGTATCAGTTTTTTTACGTCTTCGCGGATACGCTGGTAAAGCGGAGAGTCTTTGTAGTTGGTATTCTTGTAGATGACGGTCTCCACGCCGACGATGCTCCGCTGGTAATTGGTCAGTTCGTTATGCAACTGCAGGTCGTGCAGGGCAAGGTCGTGGATCTGCTGCTCCCGTTCGCGCCTCAACACTGTGCAGACCGGTATCAGCAGGCGCATGACGACATTGTCCATGATGTGGTGTCCCTGAATGAACATGTAGGTGTTCTCGGGGGTTACGCCCAGATGCAGGAATTCTTTTTTCATTTTCTCTATCTCACCCACTGCGTCTGCATGCCTGTGCTCCAGGTCGCGCAACTTGCGGTTGACTTTCTTTGACATGACTTCAAGGCTTTTCTCGGGATGACGGGTGCTCACCTGGTCGAGCTTGACGTATGAACAGAAATCGAGCAGAGAGAATTCCGAGAGGATGTGTTTCCGGTAGAACCAGACCGACCAGATAAACAGCGGGTAGGCAATCTCGGAATAGAGTTTCATGAAGGCGGGAAAATCGATGAGCATGTGGTCGTTCAGGGTGGCCATCACACAGATTTCATGGAGGCCTTCGGCATAGCAATGGTAGTTTTCGATGGCATAGGCGTAGGTCTGCAGGACATACGGACTTTCGATGATGTAGCGGGAGGTCTGTGTACGCCCCTGCAGCAGGTAGTCGTAGTCGCTGTCTACGCAGGCTATCATGTTCTGCCCCAGCTGTGGGCCCAACTGATTCATGAGTACCGTTTTCTTGCCTTTTGCCAGCGAGCTGCTCGAGGGCAGCATCACTTCGAAATAGCGGGTTTCATCCTCAAATTCGGTCAGCAGTGCCCGCCAGAAAGAAATGTCGTCGTAACTTTCCACATAAGCCACGATTTTTTTTCTGGCACGTTTCGGCTTCAGGCTGTTGGCGGCCCCGATATAAAGCGAAGAAAGGTTTTCTGTCAGTCGTTTTCCCATAGCGGTCTCATTTTATCGGTTAACCTTGTGCAGGCTTAGTGCATGGTAATGTCACTGACCTCGGTCACTGCATCCATCCATCCGTTCATGATGACGGCCGGAGAGTGGGTGGTCAGAATGATCTGCACGTTCGGATTCAGGCTGCGGATCAGCGAAATCAGCCGCTGCTGCCATTCTACGTGCAGGGAGATTTCGGGCTCATCCATGAAAAGGGTGCAAGGCTGGTTGTCCTGTACCAGTACGGTGAGCAGTATGACCAGCATCTGCTTTTCGCCCGAAGACAACTGGTAGGGAGTGAGAATGTCTCCGTCTTGCTCAAACTGGATTTCGTTGCTCTTGCGGATGATTTTCTTCCCGGTCTCACTGAAGAGGTCGTCTATCAGGTCCTGGAAACGGGTCTTGGGCTTGGAGACTTCGGCTGCACGGGCCTGCTCTTCAATCACACCGCTGGTGAGCATTTCGATGATGCGGTTGCCGATGTTCACCTGATAGTCGAGATAGCGTCTCTGCAACTGGTACAGCTGCCAGTCGAGCTCTGTCTTCACGTGCTGGTTGCCTATCTTTTCGAGCAGGGCGCTGTTGATGAGCGGACGGTCGAAGCTGCGGATGACATCGAAATGGATGTAAGTGGCATCTTCGGGAGAAAAGACGAAAGAGACTCCCGCATTGACCCCGTTCGAAAGGGAGCCGCCTTCGAGGGCGTACAGCCGGCTTACGGAGTTGTTCAATATGGTGCTCTTTCCGATTCCGTTGATTCCACTCAGGATATTCACATCGGCCCGCAGGTTCCACGAAATGTTCTTCCGTCCCCAGAGTCCGATGATTTCAATGCGCTTAATATAGTCGGCTTGTTTTTTCATAATTTGCCTGCGGTTTATGATCGTACTAACAAAATTAATGGTTTCCTCTGAATTAATCAATATAATTCTGACTTCTTTTTTCGGAATCCTTGTACCTTTGCACCCCGGAATATCCGTAAAACTGGAGGAATAATGAACAGTAAAACAATCAAGGCGCATCTGGCGCTGCTGGGGGCGGCTTCCATGTGGGGACTGATGTCGCCCATGGGAAAGGCTGCCATGGAAGCGGGAGTATCCGGACTCTCGCTGGCTACCCTGCGCATGACGGGAGGGGCGGTGTGTTTCTGGATAACTTCTTTTTTTGTCCGCGATGAGAAGGTGCCGCCCAGGGACCTGCTGATGTTGTTTTTCGCGGCGTTGTTGAGCATCGTATTCAATCAGGGGTGCTTTACTTTCGGGCTGTCGCTGACTTCGCCCATCGATGCTTCAATCATTACGACTACGATGCCGCTCATCACCATGGTGCTGGCTGCGCTTTTCCTGAAAGAGCCGGTTACCCCGATGAAGGTGGGAGGTATCTTCCTGGGCTCGATAGGGGCACTGATGCTGGTGGTGGGAAGCCAGGGCGGTGCGGCTAAGGACAGCAACCTGTGGGGAGACCTGCTCTGCCTGACGGCACAGTTCAGTTTTGCCTGCTACCTGACTATCTTTAAGAAACTGATTGCCAAGTACAGTGTGTTTACCCTGATGAAATGGATGTTTACGTATGCTTCCATCTGTTTCCTGCCTTTTTCTTACCGCGATGTATCGGAGATGATGAATACTCACTTTGCCACAGAGGTATGGCTGGAGGTGGGATATGTGGTGCTGTTCGGTACGTACTGTGCGTATATCCTGATGCTGGTGGGACAGAAGGCGCTGCGGCCTACGGTGGTGAGCATGTACAACTATGTGCAGCCCATTGTCAGCACGCTGGTTTCGGTGATATTGGGAATGGGTGTTTTCGGATGGGGAAAGGCGGCTGCTACCTTGCTGATTTTCGCAGGGGTTTACCTCGTTACGCAAAGTAAATCAAGGGCACAAATGCTGGCCGAAAAGGCTGAAAAAACCAAGGAATCATGAAACAGGAATCACGTGTCATACCGTCGCCCGTGCTTTATCTGCAAAAGCAATATGAACTGCTGAAGGAGGAATACGACTACGAGAAAAGGCAGTTTGAGCAGCAGACGGAGGCTATGGGGATAGGACGGAAAATCAAGCGGGGGATGTGCTGGTATCCGATCCGCATGGGGAGAAGTTATTATAATGCGCTGAACCAGCTGGTGATTGAGATTGAGCGCTGTGAGGATAAGGAGATTGAACATCAGTTTGAATATGGACGGCCGGTCTGTTTCTTTACGCAGGATGCAAGCGGCAAACTGACTTATCTGAATTTCACGGCTACGGTGAATTATGTGGAGGAGGACCGGATGGTGGTGATTCTGCCGCATGCAGAGGCACTGGCGCAACTGCTGTCGAGGGAGGTGGCAGGGGTGCAGCTTTATTTCGACGAGACCAGCTACCGGCTGATGTTTGAGGCACTGAAGCAGGTGATTGCGGCCAAGAACAACCGGCTTGCGGACCTGAGGGATATCTTCCACGGTACGCTGCCGCTCGCTACGTTTGCTTTTCTTCCGGTACGTTTCCCGTGGCTGAACCGGACGCAGGAGGAGGCGGTCAACAAGGTGTTGCATGCCAAGGACGTAGCCATCGTACACGGACCTCCGGGAACGGGAAAGACAACGACGCTGGTAGAGGCGATTTACGAGACGCTGCACCGGGAGAATCAGGTGCTGGTGTGTGCGCAGAGCAACATGGCGGTCGACTGGATCAGCGAGAAGCTGGTGGACCGTGGGGTGAAGGTTTTGCGGATCGGGAATCCCAGTCGGGTGAACGACAAGATGTTGTCGTTTACGTACGAACGCCGCTTTGAGTCTCATCCTGATTATCCGCAACTGTGGAGCATCCGCAAGGCAATCAGGGAGCTGTATACGCAGGTGAGAAAGAGTGCGAACCGGGAGGCGGTGCGACAGAAGATCAATTCGCTGAAGGACCGGGCCAATGAGCTGGAGATACGGATCAATGAAGCGCTGTTCGGCGAGGCACGTGTCATCGCCTGTACGCTGACAGGAAGTGCCAACCGGCTGCTGGCAGGATACCGCTTCGGAACGCTCTTCATCGATGAAGCGGCTCAGGCACTGGAGGCTGCCTGCTGGATAGCTATCCGGAAGGCCGACCGCGTGATACTGGCGGGCGACCACTGCCAGCTTCCTCCTACGGTAAAGAATCCGGAGGCGGCAAGAGAGGGACTGGGGCATACGCTGATGCAGTGTATCGTCAAGAACAAGCCCGACTGTGTGTCGCTGCTGCGGATGCAGTACCGGATGAACGATGAGATCATGCGTTTCTCTTCCGAATGGTTTTATGGGGGGATGCTGCAGTCGGCGCCTGAGGTGAAGTACCGGAGCATCCTCGATTTTGATACGCCGATTGAATGGATCAATACCGAAGAGCTGGAGTGCAACGAGGAGTTTGTAGGCGACAGTTACGGACGCATCAACAAGGAGGAGGCGGAACTGTCGGTGGAACAGCTGAAGGCGTATATCGGGAAGATAGGGAAAGAACGGTTTCTGGATGAACGGATTGATGTGGGACTGATTTCGCCGTACAAGGCTCAGGTGCAGTACCTGCGCCAGCTGCTGAAACGGGATCCGTTTTTCAAGCCTTTCCGGAGTGCGATTACGGTCAATACGGTCGACGGTTTCCAGGGACAGGAACGAGACATTGTGATTATCAGTCTGGTGCGTGCCAACGAGGAGGGACAGATCGGTTTTCTGAACGACCTGCGGCGCATGAATGTGGCCATTACCCGGGCACGTATGAAACTGATTATTCTGGGGGATGCTTCTACCCTGACCCGCCATGCCTTTTACCGGAAGTTGTATCAGTACATCGGACAGTTGCATGAATAAACCGGAACCACGGGTGCCGGTACCCGACTGACAGCGGTCTTCGGATACCGGCATCCGCAGTTCCGTGCGGAAGTCCGTCCTTCAGTTCCGTTCCGGTATTTTCCACTTACATTTCAACTAAAAAATATTGCGTTTCAGCGTGCAGTAAATCAAGGATTTGCAAATATAGACCTAAAGCATTATCTTTGTCTTCGGATTTTTATAACCCTTTATTACTTTAAATTATTGTTATGTTACTCGATTTACTGCAATCTTCTTATTTTTCTATTTTTCTGATTGTGGCTTTAGGCTTTATGCTGGGACGTATCAAAATAGCGGGACTTTCGCTCGATGTGTCGGCCGTCATTTTCATCGCACTGGCATTTGGCCATTGGGGAGTGTCGATTCCCAAGGAACTGGGAAATTTCGGACTGGTATTGTTTATCTTTACCATCGGTATCCAGGCGGGACCGGGTTTTTTCAGTTCGTTCCGGAGCAAGGGAAAGACACTGATTCTGATTACTTTGCTGATTGTGGCTTCGGCCTGTCTGACCGGAGTGGGACTGAAATATTTCTTTGACATCGATACGCCCAGTCTGGTGGGGCTGATTGCCGGAGCGCTGACCAGTACGCCGGGATTGGCGGTGGCCATCGACAGTACGCAGTCGCCGCTGGCTTCCATTGCTTATGGTATCGCCTACCCGTTTGGGGTCATCGGGGTGATTCTGTTCGTGAAGCTGTTGCCCAAGTTGTTGAGAATCGACCTGGAGGAGGAGGCCAAGCGGCTGGAAAGGGAACGGCGCAGCCAGTTTCCGGAACTCAAGACTTGTCTGTTCAGGGTGAGCAACCCGACGGTGTTCGGACGGACGCTCATGCAGCTGAACGTGCGGTCGATGACGGGGGCTATCATCTCCAGACTGCAGCGGGGACAGGAAATCATTATCCCGAAGGCGCATACTGTCATCGAAAAGGATGACTGTATACAGGCGGTGGGAAGTGAGGAGTCGCTGAACAACCTTGCGCTGATGCTCGGTTCGCGCGAGGAGGGAGAGTTGCCGTTAAGCAATACGCAGAGCATTGAGTCGCTGCTGCTCACCAAAAAGGATATGATCGGAAAACAGCTCTGCGACCTGAACCTGCAGCGCAACTTCGGCTGTACGGTGACGCGTGTACGGCGAAGCGGTATCGACCTTTCGCCTTCGGCCAACCTGGAACTGAAATTGGGCGACAAGCTGATGGTGGTCGGTGAGAAAGAGGGCTTACAGGGAGTTGCCGCACTGATTGGAAACGATGCGAAAAAGTTGTCGGATACGGACTTCTTCCCTATCGCAATGGGTATTGTGCTGGGAGTGCTGTTCGGCAAACTGAATATTTCCTTCGGCGGGGGACTGTCTTTCTCTCCCGGACTGACCGGTGGTATTCTGATGATGGCACTGGTACTGAGTGCAATAGGCAAGACCGGACCGATACTGTGGTCGATGACCGGACATGCCAACCAGTTGCTGCGCCAGCTGGGACTGCTGCTCTTCCTGGCCGAAGTGGGTACGTCGGCGGGAAAGACGCTGGTGGCTACGTTCCAGGAAAGTGGATTCATGCTGTTTGGCGTAGGGGCAGCCATCACGCTGGTGCCGATGCTGCTGGCTACAATTATCGGACGACTTGTATTTAAAATCAGCATACTTGACCTGCTGGGAACCATTACCGGAGGTATGACGAGTACTCCGGGTCTGGCTGCTGCCGACTCGATGGTGGACAGCAATATTCCGGGAGTGGCTTATGCGACGGTATATCCGATTGCAATGGTCTTCCTGATTCTGTTCATACAGATGATTGCAATGCTGATTGTCTGAGTCTTTCCTTCATCTGGGACTGAGAATCTGAAGTGATTTTCCCCGATGCAAAAAGCCATACTGACTGCCGGGAAGGGATAACTGAACTTATCTCCGCAAGCAGGCTGAGGGTTTCTTGCACCGGGGATTTTTCTATTCGGGAAACCATGAGAACGGGGCTGTTCCGAAAGTGCGGCTACATTTTGTAAAGAGCCGGATAAAATCCACCGTAAGCCAATTATTTTCATTACCTTTGCGCCATCTAACTTTCAATTTTTTGACACAAAATGAAATTAAGCAATTTATTTATCGGTGCATGTATGGCCCTATGCTTTACAAGTTGCATAAAGGACGAAGCACTCAATGTGGAAGCCGCCATTGATGGATGCAGCGGTGCAAATATCCAACTCCTTACTTTCAATGATATCCGGAAAGAAATTGATGTATATGTACTGGACGGAGCCAATACAGCTGCACAGGAACTGATTTTTCAGTTGCCCGACGGAGCTACGATAGCGGCAGCCGAACCGTTGGCTACCGATGTGCCTCCCTTGTATGACTTCAGTCAGCAGGCTCAGCGGAAATTTACGGTGACTTCGGAGGATGGCAGTCAGCAGGTAAGTTATTCCATCAACCTGTATGTCATGAAGTTACCGCTGAAGTATTCGTTTGAGAATCTGGCAGAAAAAGATCCTTATCATATTTTCTACCTGACAGACATCGACGGAAGACTGCAATGGGCCAGTGGAAATCCCGGATTCAAACTGACTGGAATGGGAAGCAACGGACTGGACTATCCTACTGCACAGGCCGGAAGCGGAAAAGTGGGCAACTGCGTGAAACTGGAAACGAAAACAACGGGAAGTTTCGGGGAAATGGTCAATATGCCTATTGCTGCGGGTAACCTGTTCATCGGTTCTTTTGACGTGCAGAATGCCATCAACCATCCGCTGGAAGCGACTCATTTCGGATTTCCGTTTACCAGAGAGCCGGAACGGCTGACAGGTTACTACAAGTTCAAGGCCGGATCGCAACCGGTGAATCTCAGTGGGAAAGACAAGTGTGATATCTATGCCGTACTGTATGAAGCATCTCAAAGTGATTTCTTCCTGGACGGAGGAAATTCGCTGAATGACAAGAGCATTGTATTGAAGGCCCAGATCAATCCGGAGGATATCGTGGAAACGGATGAATGGACAGCTTTTGACCTGCCGTTTGTGGCACAAAACGGGAAGTCGATTGTACAGGAGGACCTGGCGGCTGGAAAATACAAGCTGGCAGTGGTCTTTTCATCGAGTGCCGAAGGGGCTTATTTCAAAGGAGCCATCGGCAGTACCTTGTGGATAGATGAAGTGGAAATTATTTGCAAATAAAAACGATTCTGTATGAAAAAGTATATTATCGCCTTACTCGCAGGATTGCTTCTGGCCGGAGAAGGTGTCTACGCACAGCAACAGGAAGCACACAAAGGATTGATCTGGTCGGCCCTGCACGGACTGGACTATTCGTTCAAGGCAGGTCTTAACATCGGAGGTACCTCTCCCCTTCCGCTTCCGAAGGAAATACGTTCGCTCGACAGTTATTCGCCGGGACTGGCCATTACACTGGAAGGAAACATTACCAAATGGGTGGATGTACAGAAAAAATGGGGTGTATCCGTAGGACTGCGTCTGGACAGCAAAGACATGAATACGGAAGCCCGGGTTAAGAATTACGGAATGGCTATATTGAATGATACGGGCGGAAAGGTAGAAGGACTTTGGACCGGAAGTGTAAAGACTCAGGTGAAAATGTCGTATCTGACCGTACCGGTGCTGGTTAATTACAAGATCAATGACCGCTGGCAGCTCTCGGCCGGACCTTATATGTCGTATATGCTGGAGGGAGAGTTCTCCGGAAGTGTATACGAAGGACATCTGCGTACTCCTGATGCAACGGGAAGCCGTATCGATTTCACCGGTGACAATCAGGCAACCTATGACTTCTCGGACGAACTCCGCAGTTTTCAGTGGGGCATTCAGGCCGGAGGAGAATGGAGGGCTTACAAGCATCTGACGGTGCATGCCGACCTGACATGGGGGCTGAACGATATCTTCAGAAAGGACTTCAATACCGTTACATTTGCCATGTACCCTATCTATCTCAACCTGGGATTCGGATATCAGTTTTAACGGCGGAACGATTGGTTAACAACTTAACAAAGAGAACGATTGGTTAACAGAGGAAGGGAGCAGACCGCAGGCAAATACGGAAGCGGCCTTCCATGAATCATAAGATTTATCATTATTCAGAACAACAATGAAAACAAGAAAATTACTTGTATTGCTCATGCTGCTTCAGTTGCTGGTACTTCCGGCAATGCAGGCGGCTTCACCCAAACGTGAATTCCGGGGAGCGTGGATCCAATGTGTAAACGGACAGTTTCAGGGAATGCCGGTACAACAGATGAAGAACATGCTCATCAGTCAGCTCGATGCATTGGAAAAAGCGGGAATCAATGCCATCATCTTCCAGGTCCGTGCCGAATGTGATGCGCTTTATGTTTCGAGCTATGAGCCCTGGAGCCGTTTTCTCACAGGGGTTCAGGGTAAGGCTCCGAGTCCGATGTGGGACCCGCTGCAGTTCATGATCGAGGAATGTCATAAGCGGAATATGGAACTGCATGCCTGGATCAATCCGTACCGGGCACAGACAAAGGGTACGACGGCGTTATCGCCCAAGCATCCGTATAATGCGCATCCGGAACTGTTTGTGCGCTACAACGGGCAGTTGTATTTCGATCCGGGATATCCGGAATCGCGCAAGTATATCTGCAAGATAGTACGCGACATCGTATCGCGCTATGATGTGGATGCCATACATATGGACGATTATTTCTATCCGTATCCGAATCCGGGAGAGGAATTTCCGGACCAGCTCAGTTTTGCGGGATATGGCAGGGGATTCAGACAGAAGGCCGACTGGCGACGGGATAATGTGAACGTACTGATCAAGGAGCTGCATGAAACCATTCATGAATGCAAGCCTTGGGTGAAGTTCGGGGTTTCTCCTTTCGGTATTTACCGTAACCGCAAATCGGACCCGAACGGCAGTGATACCAACGGATTGCAGAATTACGATGATTTATATGCCGACGTACTGTTATGGGTAAACAACGGATGGGTGGACTATAACATTCCGCAGATATACTGGGAGATAGGACATCCGGCAGCTGATTATGAGAAGCTGATCCGCTGGTGGGCCAAGAATTCGGCTGCACGCCCGCTCTTTATCGGACAGGATGTGGTGCGGACAGTGACAAAGGCCGATTTGCAGAATCCGGCACAAAGTCAGATTCCGGCCAAACTGAACCTGCAGCGTTCGCTTCCTACCGTACAGGGCAGTTGCCAGTGGTATGCGGCTGCTGTGGTGGAAAACAAGGGTAACTACCGGGATGTGCTGACTAATGTCTATCATAAGTATCCGGCCCTGATTCCGACTTCTCCGTTTATCGACGACAAGGCACCGGATAAGGTGAAAAAGGTGAAGCCGATATGGACGGAAGATGGATATATCTTGTTCTGGACGGCTCCTAAGGCCAACAAGGAAATGGATAAGGCGGTTCAGTATGTAGTATACCGTTTTGACCGGAAAGAAAAGGTGAATCTGGATGATCCGTCGCACATTGTGGAAATCACACGCAATACATTCTACAAATTGCCGTATGAGGACGGAAAGACCAAATATACTTACGTAATTACAGCGCTCGACCGCCTGCATAATGAATCGAAGGCGGTAAAGAAGAAAATCAAGCTGTAACAGGTTGACAAAGAAGGGAAGAAGGGATATACAAGGAATATCCGTCTTACGGGAAGTTTGAGAAAAAAAGAATTTAAAGAAGACATCCCGGAAGATATCAAAACAATATCCCGGAAAATATCAAACATAAAGAAAGGCATGTGAAATAAGCGAAAGAAGCTTAGTCACATGCCTTTCTGCTTTATCCCCGGAGCAATGGCTGTATTTGACAGTCTTTGTCTCTAGGATTACAGTACATATTCTGATACCGCCCAGGAACGTTTATGCTGTCTATAGGCTATACAGTTTATACCGTTATACCGCTATGCAACTGCATAAAAAGGCCAAGGAGAATAAGGAAGAAAAGGAGAATAAGGAGGATAAGAATAAAAAATGAGGCCACCTTATCACTAAGACAGCCTCACAGGAGTTTTAATTTGATCAATAACAAAAATACTATAAAATAATACGACAAAGCCGGCTTTTCACAAAGGTGTCTCCATCGCTATTCTTTAATTGATCAACAATAAAAAGAATACTATTAAAACAAAGAGTGAGCCTTACGCTTAAGGCTACTCATTCAAGGAATCTTCAACTTATTCAAATGAAAGTATTATATTTCAGCAGTAATTTCTTTCTTATGTTTCAACTATTGACTTTAAACGGTTATATTTTCCGTTTCAGTTCAAAAGCCAATGCTTGATTATCCTGTAACGGAAACGGGAAATATAAAGTTAAAGTTCAAGCGGGGGACAAGCCCCCACTTGAATGAGTATAAAAGTATAAGACAAAATTACTTCACAGTTACGTTAACTGTAGCAACCTTAGTACGGTTCAGTTTATCTGTAACAGTAAGTTTAACCTGGAATGTCTTTGCTTCCGGAATTACAGTCTGATTTACACGCTCAATACTGATAGTTCCATTTATGAATCTATCTGCATCTCCAGTAAACTTGATGTATTCACTTACATCCTCACCTACCAATTCCAGTTTATGACTTGCAATACGTGCATCATCCAATTCGTATGCCTTATTGTTGTAGTCAGTAAACTTAAGGTCTGTTGCTTTCAGAGTAGCCTTATTGTCTTTGTCAACAGTCAGGCTGAAGCCTTCCTCAGCAAGAGTAATGTTACCGTCTTCAATCTGAGAACGGAATTCAACTGTAAACTTATCAGTTGTCTTGTTCAGGTTCGTATTGTTGAACGGTCTGTAAGAAACCTCAACGTTACGTGGCTTGTTGACATCTGCATTGGTAAAGGTAACCTTGCTCTTGTTGCCAGGAGTCTGGAACCAGTTAGCATTTTCAGCAGCGTAAGAAACATATGTCAGATCTGCCGGATCAATAGTGTGCAATTCGCTCAAATCATATGTCTTAGTAGCACCTGTTACCGTCGGATATGCTTTAACTGCATCTCCTTCGAAGTAACCGTCCACACGGTTGAATGTATAAGCATCCGGTCCAGTAATCAAGATATCAAACTTGATATACTTCACTTCAGCAGTTCCAGTCATGTTAATGCACTTAACGGTAGCTTCAATCGGTTCTGCAAACAACTTGCTGTTATCGAAGTCCATTGACAGAGAATACTTCTCATATCCCTGTACAGTAGTCTTGCTCAACAATGGAGTACCCAAGATAGCGTTCAGGTTTACATTACCTACTGGCTGACCATCGACAGTTACATTGCTGTTCTTAAACTTGTATTCTACAGAAGTAACCTGGAAGTCCTTCAAAATATCAAGATATTCAGCCTGATCAGGGAAGTCAACAGTAACTCTATGTACGCCACCGTCGTTCATCTTATGGTTGAATGCCGGAATTGAGATTTCTGAAGAAGCCTCAGCTATGATATTCATCCGAATAGGAGTACCGATGGCTCCGTCCAATCCCAGATAGCCAAATGATACAGAAGTAATATATTGAGTTCCGCTGGCTTTTGTAAATCTTACAAAATCTTTTTCGATAACTACACCGTCTCTATTTAACTGAGCCTGGTCATCTCCTGTAGCAAAGAAGTTGAAATCTGCCACTTTCAGATTTTCTGCCTGTGCACCGAAGAGCAAATCTTTCAAAGCTTCCCAAGAAATATTTTCTCCGACTTTTACAGTTACAGTTGATTCATGAGCAGGAACATTAGTCCGTTCTGCAGTCATCTTCACTTTGATATTGAAGGCAGAAGATACCAATGGAGAATTGTCTTTTTCAGGACCACAAACTGTAGTCTGCAAAGCAAAAGCAGTATTCGGATCGTATACAGGAACCTGTGTACCGTTTACATCCAACTGCAAATCCCAGAATCCCTGGTTTTCGCTTGCTGCACGAGTCAGCGCACCATCCGTTTTGTTTTTGCCAGTAGCGGTAGCAGTAAAGATTTCCTGACCTTTAGAGTTGGCAAGTTTGAATTTATACAAGCTGGCGTCTGCACTCAGCGGATTTACCTGTGCAACCAGGCTGGCTGATTTAGACATCAGAATTTCTCCCGGCTGATGAGTTACGCCGTTGAATTCTACTGGTTGAGAACCTTCAACTGAACCGTAATAAATGGTTACTTCAGGTGCATCCAGTCTGTTTCCATCGAGGCTATACACATCCAAAGAAGAAATCTGTGCAGTCTTAGGAAGGATGATTGTAGCAAATTCGCCCGGTTTCGGTTTGCCGTTTTCATCAGCAACTACCATATGCAATTCCCAGTAAGCCTGGAATTCTACTACGTAAGAAGCAGTACCTGTAGCTGAAATACCTGTTGACACATACTTTTTCTCGTTGATGTCCCAAACTTCCCAGATACCTTCTTCATTGATCTGTGGAGATTTACCCGGTTCACCGGCAGGACCAACAGGACCTTGAGGACCTTGAGGACCTTGAGCACCGTCATTACCGTCTGCTCCCGGCTTGCCTTCAGCAATTACACCACTAGGATGTTTCTGACCATCCGCATCAATCATCACCCATTCTTTGGTTTCTTCATCGATTACCCAAGTAGCTCCGTTCTTACCATCGGCACCATTTGTTCCGTCGATACCATCTTTACCATTGGCACCGTTCTTGATTTCCAAAGTGCTACCGTCTGACAATTTCAGAATGTAACCGTCCTTTGCCTGATTCTGGTCGAAGCTGACAATCCATTTGCCTTCTGCAATTTTCTTTTGCAAATCGGCAATAGATGCTTCAACCGCTGCAACCCGGTCGTTCAAAGAATTAATGTCGTCATCATAATCCTTACATGATGACATCACTCCAGAAGAAAGCAGCGCTGCACTAAAAAGGAGTGAGTTCGTAAACTTTTTGTTCATAAACATTTAATTTATAAATTTATAAATAATGCGAACCAACAATAAACAGACTTCATCGTGATTCATTTGTTAAATAATTTCCACTAATTAATTTGTTATTTCCTCAATTTTCTCCTGTAAAAAGCAGGGCACATCATCGGATATCATTGTGCAATAGAGCAATGTACCCTCCCCACCTTACATCATCTCCGAAAACTTGCTGTTAAGGTTTTTACAAACCTATCCGATTACATTTCAGGGCAAATAATATCTCATTTAGCATACTATACATCAATCAATTGTTTAATAGTATTCTGTAAACAAGACAGGATATTCATTGCGAAAAGGAAAGGCCTTCAATATAATCAAGCCGAGATCTTTCATCCTCAAGACAGGTATTAATCCTTAAATCTTAAAGAATGATACCAACTACTAATACTTCTGAATCCTTCAATCATAATATACCCTTTCATTGTTTTTTTATAACTTAGCTACATGAATGATTAAAAAACGATGCAAATATCAAGCATTTATTTGAAATAACAAAATATTTAATTGATTTTTTTCTAGTTTTTATATGGATATAATTGAAAGACTACAAAAAATAATTGAACACGAACAACTTAGCATACCTGCTTTCGCCAGAAAAATTGGAGTTGTAGACCAAACAGTTAGAGGTATTGTAGTACAAAAAAGAAACAAACCGGGCTTTGATATGCTGGTGAAGATACTTCAAACATTTGATTGGCTCAACGCGGAATGGCTGATTACCGGAAAAGGAGAGATGGAAAAGGCAGAATCCGTCGCAAATCCGGATGATTTACAACAATTAACTGAACTTATAAAATATTTACGTGAGAAGGATGAGAAAATAGAGAAGCTGATTGAAGAAAAGACCGAATGGAAAGTCAAGTTCAACCTGATAGCCAAACAATTAGAAAACGACATACGTTCCAGTAACGAGAAAATAATTTCAAGATCCCGATAACCGGAGCAATTTCTCTGAATGGCTGGTCCATTCAACAACATCAATGCCCTGGAATAGCGAAAAACTTCGCTATTCCAGGGCATTGACTGTTTTTACAAAAAAACGCATCTATACCGATAGGCCAGATACTATACCAGAATGCAGCGCATGAGAGCTACCTTACCACATAAAAAAAACTCTCCAAGCATATGTTTGTACCATACCACTTGGAGAGCCGTTTTTTATATCAGTGGGCAGACATTATGCATGTCGTCTGCCCATAAACAATCTTTTACAAAAAACTACTACCTTCTATTTCTATCTTACCATTAATTCTGTGACAAATCAACAGCATAGTTCGCACGTTTGCCAGAAGGATAGATACCTGTCATGAACAGTACCTGATCAGGTGACTGAGAAGCAGCCTTCATCACATCTTCCAGATCCTGTACGGATTTCAACTGTTTGTTATTGGCTTTCAGAATGATGAATCCCTTACGGATACCGCTGTCGGCCATACGACCTTCCGTAACTCCCGTAACCTGTACACCGTATCCCAGGTTCAACTGCTCTTTCAGTTCCTTAGGCACCTCACGGAAAGCAGCACCCAGCAACTGCATGTCGGCATTCTTTACAATCTTGGTATTTCCCTGAGCATTTTTCAGTGTGATAGTAAACTTCTTCTCACTCTTGTCACGCCATACCTTCAGCGTAATCTTGTCGCCCGGACGGAACTTAGCCAACGATCCTTGCAATTCAGCCATCGTCTTCACCTTCTTGCCGTTGATTTCCATGATGACGTCATTTTCTTTCAGTGTTCCGTCAGCAGAACCACCTTCGGTAACTTCTACTACCTGTACACCTTCATTCACGCCCAGTTCACGCTGTTCCTTACGGATTTCATCCGGATAAGTCTCATTACCCATATCACGTCCGGCAATGCCCAGCAATGCACGCTGTACCGTACCATATTGTTTCAAGTCGGTAATCACCTTCGTCATGATATTGGTCGGAATTGCAAATCCGTATCCCGAATATGCTCCTGTAGGAGACACCAGCATGGCGTTGATACCTACCAGTTCACCTCTTGCATTTACCAAGGCACCTCCACTGTTACCCTGATTGATGGCCGCATCTGTCTGAATGAACGATTCTACTCCGTTAGCACCCAGTCCACGAGACTTCGCACTGACGATACCTGCCGTAACAGTAGATCCCAGGTTAAACGGATTACCTACCGCCAATACCCATTCACCTACCTTCAGGCGCTCTGAGTCGCCCACCGGAATTGCCGGAAAATCATCTCCTTCAATCTTCACCAGTGCCAAGTCGGTAGTAGGGTCAGTACCAATCACACGTCCCTTCATCTCACGGCTGTCATGCAATTTCACGGAAATCTCATCCGCTCCGTCAATCACATGATTATTGGTTACAATATATCCGTCTTTCGAAATAATCACACCCGAACCAAAACCTCTCTGCTCAGGAGTCTGCACCTGCTGTCTGCGGCCACGGCCATCTCCGAAGAAAAAGTCAAATATATCCGGCTGCGTCTGAATCGTCTGCACCTTGCTGCGCTGAACTGCCATGATATGCACCACAGAATTCAACGAACTCTCTGCAGCCTTGGTCAAATCGACCGGTTGCATGCTGGATGCATCCAGTGCAGCGAACCGTGCCGGTGAAGCCGCCTGAAATTCATCGTAGAATGAAGTAGCCTTATCTTGTTCCGGCTGCATCAGAGCATATGTAGTAACTCCTGCCACTCCTGCGCTAACAGCGATAACCGCTGCGGTACCCACTGCCAATTTAGTTATCTTTTTCATAAGCCTATATGGTTTAATTTGTTAATTTCACGTTTTGTTTAACATTTCATTTGCTAAAGTATAACAAATTCCATACGGTTGTACTCCACACATATGCTTTTTTCCCTCTTTTAACAATGGAACAAGAAGCATTAACCGCCATTAACGGCACAGACTGACAATTTTACATTCATTACCAGTCACTTTGCCAAACCTGTCAGATATATTTCCGAAAACCTTATCCGACTTTCAGTTTATTTATGTACCTTTGCGGCAAAAGCAGTTGGTCGGTCTGTCGCTGGTAGTATATACAAGAGGAAAGTCCGGGCAACGCAGAGCATCCTACTTCCTAACAGAAAGCTATCCGCGAGGGTAGAGTAATGTAGAAGAAAATAACCGCCCCCTCCGCAAGGAGCGGCGGCAAGGGTGAGAAGGTAGGGTAAGAGCCTACCAGCTGCCTGGTGACAGGCAGGCTGTACATCTTAGGAGTTGTAAGGTCATGTAAACCGGCATCAACGAGGGTTGCTCGCCCCACGTCGGAGGGTAGACCGCTAGAGCCTGTCGGTGACGGCAGGCGTAGATAAATGACAGACACTCTGTAACCCAGAGTACAGAACCCGGCTTATAGACCGACTGCTTTTTTTCATCAAAACTCACACCTATGAACCACACCATCAAGCGTTACATTCATTTCCTCACCGACGAGATATGGAGAGTCACTCCCGATGAGGTATCCCCTCTCCGCTTCCGGTTATATTCTTACCTGAAAGTAATCATGCTGTCCATCAGCCGCTACGAAGAAGACCGTATCCAGGTACGTGCATCGGCGCTCACCTACAGCACCCTGCTTTCCATCATCCCGATACTGGCCATCCTCTTCGCCATAGCCCGGGGCTTCGGCTTCGATACCATCATCGAAGAACAGTTGCGCCAGGGAATGACCGACCAGCAGAGCGAACTCATCCTCACCTGGATTAAGTCGTACCTCAAGCATGCCCAAAGCGGAATCTTCATCGGCATCGGTCTGATCATGTTGATGTGGAGTATCCTGATCCTGACCGACAACATCGAACGGAGCTTCAATGCCATCTGGCAGATCAAGCGCCCGCGTTCCGTATTCCGGAAAATCACCGACTACTTTTCCATGATTCTTCTGCTTCCCCTGCTGATTGTAATCTCCAGCGGACTGACGATATTCATGACCACCTATATAAAAGACATGGAAAACTTCCTGTTGCTGGCTCCCATCATGCAGTTCCTGGTCAGCCTCATTCCCTACGCACTCACATGGGGAATGTTCATCGGACTTTTCATTTTCATTCCCAATACGAAAGTCCAGCTGAGACACGCCTGCATCCCGGGCATCCTGGCAGGAACGGCCTTCCAGGCATTCCAGTACTTCTACGTCAACAGCCAGATATGGATTTCAAACTACAATGCCATCTACGGAAGCTTTGCAGCCATCCCCATGTTCCTGCTGTGGACACAGATATCCTGGACCATCTGCCTCTTTGGAGCCGAAATGAGCTACGCCAGCCAGAACCTGGACTCTTTTGATTTCCGGAAGGAAACCGCCCACATCAGCCGGCGCTACCACGACTTTTTCTGCACCATCATACTGTCCGCCATCTGCAAGCGTTTCCAGCAAGACCAGAAACCATATACCTCCAAGGAACTGAGCCGGGAACTGCAGATACCCATCCGGTTGACCAAAAAGATATTATACGAGCTGCAGGACATCAGTCTGATTTACGAGACCATCAACGACGACAAGGAAGATACCGCCTACCTCCCGGGAATGGACATCAATCAGTTGAGTGTAGGAGTACTTCTGAACAGACTGGATGCTGCCGGATCGGAAAAATTCAAGGTCAACTTCAAGCAGCACATGCAATCATGGGATATCCTGGTAAAGAGCCGCAACGAATATATCTACAAAAACAGCGAAGTCCTGTTAAAGGACCTGTAAAAACAAACCGCCCTGTCATCCACGCCATTCCAGGCACGATGACAGGGCGGTTCTTCTATTCATGAAAAGCCGGTCAGCAAGAAAGCTGCATCATACGGCTCAGATACTTGCCGATAATATCAAACTCCAGGTTGACCACACTACCTACGGTAAACGTATGGAAATTAGTATGCTCATAAGTATAAGGAATAATAGCTACCTGGAACGTGTCCTGAGTAGGATTGCATACCGTCAGACTCACGCCGTTCACAGTTACCGAACCCTTGTCGACCGTAAAATATCCTCTCTTGGCCATTTCCGGATTAAACTCATACTTGAACGTGAAATAATGGCTTCCCTGTGCATCCTCTATTGCGACACAGGTAGCCGTCTGGTCCACATGTCCCTGTACGATATGTCCGTCCAGCCGTCCGTTCATCATCATGCTGCGTTCCACGTTCACCTTATCGCCCACTTTCAGCAAGCCGATATTCGAACGTTCGATTGTCTCCTTCATGGCAGTCACCGTGTACGTACCGTCCTGAATGCTTACCACAGTCAGGCAAACCCCATTGTGTGAAACACTCTGGTCAATCTTCAGTTCATCCACAAACGAGCATTTCAGCGTCAAATGCAGATTTTCCTGTTCCTTTACGACCTTTACTACTTCCGCGTATTCTTCTACTATTCCCGAGAACATATTACTGTATTTTATTATTTTATATAATTAATGATTCAATGATTTCGCTTCCGGTATCGGATGACTCCATACCACATTTCCTTCCGAGTCGACCACCGAAATCGTTCCTCCGGCATACTCTTCCGTATAGCTGTTTCCCTTTTTCAACATGTCTTCCGCCATATGGATAGCCTTATCCTCTGTTTTCAGAAAAAAACCTTTATGATCAGTAGATTCACCGTCTGTAAAATAAATATCATAAGTTTTCATTTCCATTCTATACTTTCTGTTTTGCAAGCGCAAATATATATCAAAGTCCAGAATAACGGATAAAGAAATACATAAAAAAAGAGAAACCGAATGATTCCGATTTCTCCTGAAGAGCGGAAAACGAGACTCGAACTCGCGACCCTAACCTTGGCAAGGTTATGCTCTACCAACTGAGCTATTTCCGCAACTACTGTGCCCAGAACAGGACTCGAACCTGCACGCCTCTCGACATACGCACCTGAAACGTACGCGTCTACCATTCCGCCACCTGGGCAAAGTTTATTTCAAAAAGAGAGCGGAAAACGAGACTCGAACTCGCGACCCTAACCTTGGCAAGGTTATGCTCTACCAACTGAGCTATTTCCGCATTTGCCTTTGGAGTGAAGGGAATGAGACTCGAACTCACACGACATAACTGTCACCACCCCCTCAAAGTGGCGCGTCTACCAATTCCGCCATCCCTCCAAAACCAATTACTACTTGTGCCCAGAACAGGACTCGAACCTGCACGCCTCTCGACATACGCACCTGAAACGTACGCGTCTACCATTCCGCCACCTGGGCAAAGTTTTATTTCAAAAGAGAGCGGAAAACGAGACTCGAACTCGCGACCCTAACCTTGGCAAGGTTATGCTCTACCAACTGAGCTATTTCCGCATATCTTACAACCGTTTTCCCGATTGCGAGTGCAAAGGTAATACATTTTCTGAAACTCCCAAAATCTGAGAGCACTTTTTGCAATATTTTTTTTCAAAAAATTGATTTTTCCCTCTCTTTCAGTCCTCGTTTTTACCTTAAAAACGACAAGAAATCATCAATTAAAATATTTATTATCAAACATATAAGCCGCAAACCATGAGCAATATGGCCAAATCCTCAAAATTTTCCGCAACAACACTGTTTTTTTCAATCTGCCGGCTGCAATTCCCCTGCAACCGGCATATATTATCTCATTTTTCCTCTTAGCACATTCTGTCTCGATAATCCTCGTAGGTGAAATTCTTATAGATTTCTAATTCCCCGTTCATGTGAGACAAGGCCACCGACGGATGATGAATACCATTAAACATATTGGTCTTAACCATCGTATAATGTATCATATCCTCAAATATGATCCTCTCACCCACCTGCAGTTCATGATCGAAGCGCCAGCTTCCCATATAGTCTCCGCTCAGGCAACTGTTTCCACCCAGGCGATATACGTGCATGTCAGGAGTAGCCTCCTTCACCGCATCCGCCGGAAGTGATTCCGCATTACGCACGCGAGGCTGGTAAGGCATCTCCAGGCAATCGGGCATATGACAAGTAAAACTTACATCCAGAATCGCCGTACGGATGCCGCGGCTTTCCACGATGTCCACCACAGAAGCCACCAGCGGACCGGTCTGCCAGGTAAATGCCGATCCCGGCTCCAGAATAATCTGCAAGTGAGGATAACGCGCTCTAAGTCCCTTCAGCAAGCCGATCAGATGCTCCACGTCATAATCCTTGCGGGTCATCAGATGACCTCCTCCCAGATTCAGCCATTTAATCTGAGAGAACCAGCGTGAGAACTTGTTCTCGATATTCTGCAACGTACGCTCCAGTTCGTAAGAGCTGGACTCACAATGACAATGACAGTGGAATCCTTCGATTCCTTCGGGAAGTACCTCCGGGAGCAAATCGGCCGTTACCCCGAAACGCGTTCCCGGTGCACACGGATTGTACAGTTCCACTTCCACTTCCGAATACTCCGGATTGATGCGCAATCCACACGACACCGGCTCGTTCCAGGCCTTTGCCTGCGGATAAAAACGCTCGAACTGAGAAAGCGAGTTAAAGGTAATGTGACTGCAATATTTCAGAAACGCCGGAAAATTCTGCGCAGTGTACGCCGGCGAATACGCATGCGCCTTGCTGCCGAACTCCTCGAAAGCCAGACGGGCCTCATACTCCGAGCTGGCTGTAGTGTGACAAATGTATTCACGGAAAATCGGGAACGACTTCCACATGGCAAAGGCTTTAAACGCCAGAATAATCTCCACACCGGCTGTATCTGCCACGTGCTTGATCAGGCTCAGATTCTTTCTGAGCAGTTCCTCCTCCATCACATAACAGGGAGAAGGGATTTTAGACAAATCCAACATATTCAATTATTTACTTTATTTTACTCATTATCAGTACAGAGCGAAGCTTCCGGAATGATTCAGGCACTCCGGCTGCCACATTATTCATCCAAACGTGACATTCCACTCCGTAAATCCATTTAACCAATCACTTTAAAACGGGCAAACTTCAGGAGCAGTTGTTTCTCTCCGGCATTACGGAAACGGACCGTAGCTTTCCGGTTGTCACCCGTTCCCTCCAGACGGAGAATCTCTCCCACTCCAAAGCGCTCATGCTCAATCTGGGCACCGACCGACAAACCATCCTGCCCTCCTGCAGCAGACGGAGACGCAGCCAGTCCCGACTCCTCAGCCGGTACAATTTTCCGAAGCTTACGCGGCGGAGCCGGTTTGACAAACTTCACAGGCTCTTCCGGCATCGGACCTCCATCAAACATGGAAGGACCTTCCTCGCGATACGAACGCTCCTCTCTTTCCTCTCTCCATTCCCTGCGGAAGCGAGCTGCCCTTTCATCCACCTTACGGGCTACGGTAGCTTCCTGCGGCCAGTTCAGGTAACGCTCTTCAATGTCTTTCAGGAAACGGCTCGGCCGTCCCAGCTCCATGGTTCCATATTTATAGCGGGATTTGGCATACGACAGGAAACAATGTTCTTCGGCACGGGTAATGGCCACATAAAACAACCGGCGCTCCTCCTCCAGCTGACGGTACGAATCCATGCTCATCGCACTGGGGAAAAGATTTTCTTCCATACCCACTACGAACACATTCTTGAATTCCAGTCCTTTGGCAGAATGAACCGTCATCAGGGTAATCTTCGGAGCTTCCTCTTCCACGCTTTCGTCCTGATCAGTCAGCAGGGCAATTTCCGAAAGATAGTCGCTCAACAACACATGCGAGTTACCTTCCTCCCGGCAAGTCGCACAGAAATCATGCATACCATTCACCAACTCCTCTATATTTTCCTGCCGGCTCAGATTCTCAGGAGAGCGGTCCTGACAAATGTCCCTCATTATTCCAGACTGGCGCACGATGGCTCCTCCGATTTCATAAGCATCTTCCGTAACGGCCATCTCAATAAAGGAAGCCACCAACGAACGGAATCCCTGCAACTTCGCCGAAGTTCCCTTGTTCAGTTCCACTCCGTATGTAAGCGGCTCTTCCAGCACCGTCCACAGACTCACCCGGCAACGGGTTGCCGCCTCCGTAATCTTGCCCAACGTCGTAGCCCCGATCCCACGGGCCGGATAATTGATGACCCGTTTCAGCGCCTCCTCATCATGAGGATTCACCGCCAGACGGAAATAGGCAAGCACATCCTTTATCTCCTTACGCTGATAGAACGACAGTCCCCCGTAAATACGGTAAGGCAGCGCACGCTTACGCAAGGCCTCCTCAAAGATACGGCTCTGCGCATTCGTACGGTATAGAATAGCGAAGTCATCGTAGGTATATCCCTGACGCAGATGCATCTGTACGATTCTGTTGGCCACGATTTCCCCTTCTTCCACGTCACTATAGGCAGAGAGCACCGTAATCGGTTCACCCGGATCCTTTTCCGAGAATACCTCTTTTCGGATCTGCTCACGGTTCTTGGCAATCAGACTGTTGGCAGCCTTCACGATGGCCTGCGTAGAACGGTAATTCTGTTCCAGCTTGAACAGGCGCGCATCCTTATACGACTTCGTAAAGTTCAATATATTGTCAATATTCGCTCCGCGGAAGGAGTAAATGCTCTGCGCATCATCTCCCACCACACAGACACGCTGGTACTTCTCCGTCAGCTGCCACACGATACGGTGCTGTACAAAGTTGGTATCCTGATACTCATCAACCAGCACATAGTGGAATTGCGAGGCATAGCGTTCACAAACCTCCGGATGCTTCTCGAACAGCAGATAAGTATTCACCAGCAAGTCATCGAAGTCCATTACTCCCCCTTGCCGGCAGCGTTCCCAGTAACGCAGATAAATATCCCGTATGGCCGGCATCTTGGCAGCACGGTCACTCTCAAAAATTTCCGCATTGGCCGCATAGGCCTCCGGCAGTATCAGATGGTTCTTCGCATTGCTGATTCTACCCAATACAGTCCCCGGCTTATACGTCTTGTCATCCAGCTTCATTTCCTTGATGATTGCCTTTATCAGACTTTTCGAATCATCCGAATCGTAAATGGTAAAATGAGCCGGGAAACCGATAGCCTCAGCCTCGGTACGCAAAATCCGTGAAAAGATAGAATGAAAAGTACCCATCCACAGGTATCGGGCACGTTTCTCCCCTACCTGACGGGCAATACGGGCTTTCATTTCCCGAGCAGCCTTATTAGTAAACGTAAGAGCCAGAATGTTCCAAGGCTCGTACCCCTGTTCCAGCAAATAGGCAATCTTATAGGTCAGCACACGGGTCTTTCCCGAACCGGCTCCCGCTATCACCAGCGAAGGTCCTTCGTTGTACAACACGGCGGCACGCTGACTTTCATTCAATTCGTCCAAAAAATCAACCATCAATTTATTTATATAAGGAGTTAAGACTATCTGTTTAACAATTGTATCTCTCCAGATTCCGGTTTACCGCACATTTTTTTCAATCGGCAGCAAAATTCAGGAATTTGTCCCTGTATCCCCTCTTCCGATGAGCTTTAATCAAGGGCAGAGGCTGTCAAACAGGAATTTATCCTTTCCCAACCGGCATCCGGAATCACTTCCGCAAAGATACTCATTTATTGTAAAAACTGCGTTCTGCTAATTTTTTTTCTATTTTTTTCGAAAAACATTTGCATATTCAAAAATAATGCGTACCTTTGCATCGCTTTTGAGAAACAAAGCAACTCCAAAAGAGTTTTGGAGAGGTGGCAGAGTGGTCGATTGCGGCGGTCTTGAAAACCGTTGTACTGCGAGGTACCGGGGGTTCGAATCCCTCCCTCTCCGCAATAAACATTGTTTTTCAATGATTTATAAGATTAACACCCGATTTTACACCCAATAATGTAAAGTCGGGTGTTTTCTTTTTTAGGATAATCTTCAAATTGTTGATAGAATATTTGGTTTATAATATAATCTTATTTATATTTGCAATAAATTCAAGATGGAGAGAAAAATGTCTCTCTTTAATTTTGATAGCATAGTTTATTTTATAAACCAATTTAATGAAGTTTAAACATCATTTAAATCATGAAAGAAAACAATTTTTCTGAGAAAGACAGTTTGGAACTGATTTCTCAAATGCTGAAACAGACGAAAGATAATCTTGGAGTAGGAAGTGGCAATATATTCCTTTATTACGGCTATTCCGCATTCTTCATTTCATTGATTGTATTCGGATTCGTCTACTTTACAGCAAATAATGTATGGGCAGCTTTGTGGTTCCTGATGTTTGTCCCAAGTGTGATTATCTGTGTAAAGGACAAAAAAGACAAACCACACGTGGTGACTTATATGGATAAGGCAATAGCGAACACATGGCTTGTCATTGGTGCTCTTTTCTCTTTGACCGTTGTTGCCATAATCGTATTAGGACTTTGCGTGGGATTGATAAATTTTACCCTTATGCTTCCTTTGAGTTTAATCTATGCCGGCATCGGAACATCGATTACTGGAATTATCATGAATGAAAAGGTACTTGTCTATACGCCTCTTTTGAGTTTCCTCATTGCCATATATATGTTGTTGGCTTTGAGTATACATAATGCAGACACAACATACTGGCATCTGTACTTTGGAATAGCATCTGTATTAATGATGATCATTCCGGGGCATGTTATAAATAGAAAATCCATAAAGCAATGTTCAAGGAACTGAATCCGCTCATACATTCCCAGTTAAGGTTAGCAATAATGACTCTACTGTTATCTGTAGAGGAGGCGGATTTTACTTATCTGAAGGAAAAGACAAATGCTACTTCCGGAAATCTGAGCGTCCAACTGGACAAGTTGAACAACGCTGGGTATATTCGACTTACCAAGGATTTTGTCGGAAGGAAACCTCGAACTTCGTGCAGATTAACAGAAACAGGGAAAAGAGCACTGGAAGAATATATAGAGTCATTAAAAACCTATTTTGAATTATAATCCAATTTTGTTATACAATAAATAGAGCAGTTAAAATAAAAAGCTGCTCTATTTATTATGTACCTAAAATGAGTGTTATATTTTGAACCCTCTACTTTTTCTTGGCTCTTCTTCTGACTGTCGCAAACCTCGTCTTAACTTTTCCCATTGTTCCTTGAACCATTCTCCAATCGGTTGCCTGTTTATGGTCAATACGAGTTTACTACTATCCATCGGATGTTTCTCAACCTTGAAAATATCGCTTCTGATGTCAAACTTTCGTCTGTGTTCTTCGGAATAAATTTTGCCACTACATTGTATGGCTTCTTTCTTTGTCAAGAGGCTCTCTATCATTTCTTTGGAAAATCCGATGGTAGCACACAATTTTTCCATTCTCAGCATCTCTTTAAGCATCGGGAACCACTTGAATGCCTTTTCAAGCAAGGTGTTAAGCCGGGAAATTTCCCTGTCTTTGGCTTCAAGCTCTTGATTGTGTATTCCTTGAAGATTGCGTATCTGTTTTCCGTGCTGTTCCTGCATTTGTTGCATCCTGACTTTTAATTCATCAATGCCTTTATCACGCTTGGCAACTTCCTGACGCAATTTTTCATTGGCTTGTTCCAAATCTTTCAATTTCCCACTGCCGAAAAGAGAACCGACACCGCTTGCTATGGCAGTAGCTGCATCAGTGGCTGCGCTTTTGAGTTTGTCGGTGCGTATTTCCGATTTTACTTGTCTGAGTTCTTGTTCAGCAAGATCTATTTGTTCTTCTTTGTGACGTTTTGCAGCATCCATGCGTTGCAGTTCGGCTTTCTGCTTCTCAATAATGAAATCGTTACGCTCCAGATGCACCTTGCCAGTAACAGCCTTTGACTGCCCACGCTCCATCAGGAGAATATTGGATGCCAGATTCTGCATTTCCGTCATATCCTCGTCATTGAGCTTGCGGCTCTTGCCTGTATCATGGTTCATCCAGTCGAAAACGATATGGGCATGATAGTTCGGCTTGAACCATCTGTCCCCGACCTGAAAACTTTCCCTGTCTTCCGCTTCCGGCTGGCCGTTCAGCCAATGCCCTTCGTCCTTGTGCAGGAAGATTTGCAGCGGTGTGATTCCCCAGCGTCTTTGACACTCTTCACCGAATTTACGCACGTCTGCCAGTGTGGTGTCCGACCTGACAAGCAGCACTCCTTCACGGATGGGTGAACATCCCGCCACCTTGATAATTTTTCCATTCTTTCCCTTGCGTTCCCTTTCCTTTTCCTGCATGGCACGTCCGGTCTTTTCCTTGACCATTTGCTTGATGTTGTCATAATGAGTTCGCAGTTCGGGAGTGCCGAAGTCGGGATTTATCCACTGCTCGTTGTCGGTGGAAAGTTCGGGAACGATATAGATTCTGGATTCCCCGATATTACGCATATACTCGGCAGTCCTTCGGTTGTGCGCCTCGCTCGATGCGATGTTGCAAGGCTTGATATGTATGCTTGATTTTGTTGCCATAGCTTCTTCCTTTGTTTGTAATTGATTATTTTGCTCGCTTTCGCAGAGGGGTTCTTAGGGGTAACCCATAAGCGGAGATTGCAAAGAGAGGGTCACTCTTTGCTCGAGGGTCTCAGGGGTGAAACGCCTTGAGTGGGTTATTAGGGCAAAGCCCTAATCCCCTCGGGAGAGCCCACAACTACGAAAGCGGAGCGTGTAGTTATAGTGGGCTATAACCGAAAGCCGTTTTTCTTTTTCGGTGGTTGGCTGCGCGTCCCTTTTACAGATTGGACTTGCCTTTTTCTTTCAGTCTGTTCCTGTAAGTATTCGTTCAAGTCCTTGCATCCGCTGTAGGTCTGCGAAGCGTCACGGATGTATAAGTCCCTGCCGTATTCCATACGGATTTGTTGGAGTGCTTCCATCCCTGCACGGTCATTGTCAAAGAAACAATGGATGCGCTCGTAGTTGCCCAACGGATAGAGAGCCTTGTTCACATTCGATACGGAATTCAATACGATGTAGTCCTGTCCGTCCAGCTCCGGATAATTCGGGCAGCTTTCCTGTCTCAATGTCAGAAAGGAGAGGTAGTCCATAAATCCCTCGAGCACATAACAGGTATTTCTTGTTTTACCCGACTGTCTGATGTGGGAGATTTCCTTTGGGGCGATGCAACCCTTGAAATAGCGATTGCGAACCTCAAATCCACCCGAACTATTAGGAAAGGCGATGGCAAAGTACCGCTTGCCGTTGTGGGTGAAACGTGCTTCACTACATTCTCTTTTCGCCAGTTCCGTGTTTATTCTCCTTTCCTGCAAATATGAGAGCAGGGCAGGAGAAGAAAGCGGTACAATCTCCAGTTGTTGAAAACGTGGCTCGGAAGATGACTGCTTGCCAAAAGAGAAAGAAACAGGACGGATATGTGGTGCCTGTTCCGCTATGCGTTCCAATATATAAGGTATATGGTAGGTAGCATATAAGTGTGCAGCCAGTTCAATGATGCCGCCACCTTTACCCAAACCGAAGTCATACCATTGTTCACGTTCGGTATTCACTTTGAACGATGCTTCAGTCTCTTCCCGAAACGGAGATTTGTACCAAAGGTTTATTCCCTGTTGTTTTACTGGTGAATAACCCAAACTGTGCAGATAATCCGCTATCTTGATTTGTTTTGCTGTTTGTATATCCATAAAATGATAGGTTTAATGATAATTGAATTGGTTTATTTCTCTTTTCGCCCGTACCTCTTTATGAAGTACGGTCTTTATAATCACTTCACTTTATTTTCGTATATATAGAGTACGGTAATAAAGTGAAGCGATTTATCCATTCCTTGCAATCACTTCGCTTAATCCTTAATATATAGACACACCGAATAAAGTGAAGCGATTGCAGGTGTCAGGCTAATAGTGGAAGTCGGGCATGAATGTGTATTTTCTGCCTTTCTGCTGCACTATCATCCGTTTATTCCGAAGCATGGTGATGAGCGGTACCGCCTTTTGATGGTTCAGTTTTACACCTACTGACGCATAGGTTTTGATTAAGGCATCTTCCAGTTCCTTGTAACCGTATTCCTCTTTCAGTCCGAAAACAGCTTCCAATGCGATGCGGTGCTGCTGCTCTGTGATGTGCCTGTAAGGGTCAAACTTTTCTTCTTCCGGTCTTCCCGGCTTCTTGGCTTCGGGCTTGTAACCCTCCATTAGTTCGGGCAGGGCATTGTCGTTGATACGGAATGCAAAAGGCTCGAAGTCCATTGCCCGTATGTGCATGGCTGAAACATTGCTTATATCCCCGTTGTTCTTGTCCTTTTCCACAAGTAAGATAGTCTCAGCCTTGTTGTTCAGTTCCGTGCCGATATGCCCCCTTGCATTCTCATCGCCTTTGTTCTGATGAAGTATCGTATGGATGTGTATCTGCCTTTCATCTGTCCATTGCATCAGTTTTGAAATGATATGTGTGGATTCGCTCGGACTGTTAATGTCATATACCATATCACGGATGCCGTCTATGATTACAAGACCAATGTCGGGTGTATTATAGATAGCCTGCTCTACAATCCTGATACGTTGTCCGGGCGTGTATTTCCTCAAAGCGAGAAATTCGAGGCTCTCATTGTCCCTATCATCAGGCAAGTCAGCCATCCGCAAAATACGTTTCATTACTTTCAGACAATGATAAGGGCTTTGTTCCGTGTCCACATAAAGGATTTTCCGTTTGTCTTCCGGAAGTTCCGCCACATATCGCAATGCCGTACCGTTTTTCAATGCGGCGGCTACGATAGCCGACACATTGAAAGTCTTTTTGCTCTTGGCTTTACCGATGGATGCGCTGAAATTCCCCAATGTCCCTATGACGGAACCATGTACTTTGAGAATCTCAGGTGCTTTTTCATAACATTTCGACAGGCTCAAACGTGAGGCTTGCCAAAGGATTACCGCTTCTTCGGTTGATATTTCCTTTATATCTTTCATATAGTCCATAAGTACCCCTCCCGTTATTTTCGTCCTCCGGTTTTCTTTCCAGCCAGTTCAAGAGCAAGTTCTGCATCCACGATAATCTTGCGCCCTATTTGCGTAATGGCTTTGTCTATCTTTCCGCTTTTCTTTATACGGTTGGCGGTGGGCAGACTGCACCCGAATAATTTGGCAATGCCAAGTATTCCGTACACATACTTTCTTTCTGTGTCCGTGACGGGTTGCGGTTGCGCTTCCGTTTGGTTGGAAGCGTGTTTGCTTAGGAATATGAAGTCTTCGCCTGTCATCTGCCAGACGGGTTTTAATAATAATTCTTGAAGATTTGTCATCGTCCAATCTATTTAGCCGTTAAACAATCAGCCCTGCGCACTGGCTGTTATTTCTGTTCTCGAACGATGCAAAATTAGGTAGGGTTATGAGTGGTAAGGATGTGGTTGGTATAAATGGAATATCTTGTTATTTATTTGAATATCAGAGAATAAAAATACCACTCAAAAATTAATTTGAGTGGTAAAAGTGGCAATCTCGTAAAAAGTCTTGAAATATCACGGATTATCGGAATATGCCGTCCATTTCTTTGGCAAACTTCCGGTTGCTGTCACTGGGGAAATCGGAAACAGGCTCTTTGTATTTTGACTTGTAGTAATTCTCATCAATATCCAGCTGTTTCAGGATTGTATTCTTCCATTTATCCCTGTCTTGTTTGGGCAGTCTTTCACTCATCAGGAATATCAGGTAACACACTCGTATCTTTTCCCTTGCCTTGATTTTTAATTCCTTTTTACCAGGGTACAGATTCATGTTGGCATAGAAGTCCTGCGTTGCAATATATTCAAACTGTTCCCCCACACAGATTTTATGAATAAGCGAAAGTAATTCTGTATTGAAATATTCGGGTTGTTCCTTTGGTATATCCTGTTGTTTCTCTTGCTTGCTCGGTTCATCCGGCTTATCTTTTGCTACGGGAATATATTTTGCCAATATTTCCATAAAATGAAAACTCAGTTTATAAACATCTCCGCAACAGTTCTCAATATATTGGAAAGCCTCCTTTTTTGCTTGCCTTTGCAATTCATAAAGCCTGTTCAGTTCTTCTTTTTCCTTCTCATATTCAGCCTTGCAGCGTTCATACTCCTTCTCGGCTTGCTTCTCTTCTTCTGCCGTATGTTCCCTGTAGCCAATGGAATCATATCTGTTATATGCTTCATTCAAGGGCTTGCTTAATTTTTGTGTAACCCTCAAATGTGCTTCTATATCAGTGTTATATCTGCCAGCAAAGTTGTAGCATACACGAGAAATTATCTCATCATCAAACAATGGATGTTTTTCGTAAATCAGTATGTTTTTCTCTATCTCGGTTCTCAGGCTGTTGAGAATCAGAGTATATTGTTCTTTATGTTTGTCAAGCACCAGTTCAAGGATAGCGGCTTCAAAAGCTGTTGTGTCATTGTATTGCTTATAGAAGTCCGTGATGAATTTCTGCCTGTCAAAAGAGAAAGTATGACTGATTATAAAATCGCTGTATATTCGGTTAAGTTCGCCATATTGGGGAATCATAATCTGTATTTCTACTGCCATATACACTTGGTTTATGGATTCTTATCTTTATCAAGAAAGGAAGTCAGTTCTTCCTCTACTTCTTCTATACTTGGCAGAGCTGATTTTAAGTTTTCAGGTATAGCCTTGCTCAACTGGTAATCGCTGATGCCTATCGGCTGGTCGTAGCCTGTCAATGCGTATTGCGCTACAACTTCGTCTTTTCCCTTGCACAGCAACAACCCGATAGTCTTGTTGTCATTCTCTCCCCTCAGTTTATCATCCACCACATTGATGTAAAAGTTGAGTTGTCCGGCATATTCCGGTTTGAAAGGAGTGGCTTTCAATTCTATGACAATATATGCGTGCAACGGAATAGAATATAGAATCAGGTCGGCAAAGAAATCGCTGTTTCCTACTTGGAAGTGCTTCTGCCGGGCAACGAAGGCAAAACCGTTGCCCATTTCCAACAGGTAGCGGGTAACATGTTTCACCAGTTGTTCTTCAATATCCCTTTCGTCTGCTTTTTCTTTGGCTCCTGCCAAATCAAAGATGTACGGGTCTTTGAGTAGGTAATTGGCAAGGTCGCTTTGTGGAGCCGGAAGTGTGGTTGTGAAATTGTTAACCTTGTTGTTGCTGATTTGTCGGCTATACAAATCACTGTCAATTTGCATTTTCAATACATTGCTACTCCATCCCATTTCTACAGACTGCTTCATGTACCAGTAGCTTAGACCCAATGGAAGTGAACTGTTAAGCATAATCACATGGCTTGCCCAATTAGTTCTTGCAACAGGTGATGTCATGAATACGCTTTCTATATCCTTAATTTCCATTTGGTAAATATCAGATACAGTTTTGGTAACATTGTGGATTTGTGCAAGAGGTTCTTGCGTGATTATCATTTCTTTGTTATCAGCAGATTGAATTTGCGCAAGAGGCTCTTGCGTAAATTGAAAATCGTTTAAGAAGTGTACTTCATCCTCAATTTTCTTCACGTTTGGTGCTATCAGTCTTGCATCCGTTTCTATGAAACTTTGCAACGCTCTTAAAGGATATGCCTTTGCAAACTGACACATATAGGTGAGGTTACGTTCCGAATAGCCTTTCTTTTCAGGGTAATGCAGTCGGATAGTCTTTGCCAACTGCTTGATGATTTTGCTTCCCCATCCGTGCAGCTGCTGGTGATAAAGGATGTAATTGCCTACCTTCCAGTAATGGAACAGCATTTGTGCATTGGCTGCAACAATCAGCCTTACTTGTGCCTGTTCTATTTCCGAACCGACCGCTTGTATGAATGCATCAAAATTCGTTTTCTCTATGTTGGATTCCTTGTTGCTCATATTGTGATGATAATTTCTACAAATATAGTCATTGGTAACTATCTATGAAACTGTTTGATACTTTTATAGTTGATTAAACTTGTTCATGGCGTTCGCCTTAATATCATCCGCTATGTCAATGTAGGGTTTCATAGCCTTGTAGTCGCTGTGCCCCGTCCATTTCATGACCACATGTGCCGGGATTCCAAGAGCCAGCGCATTGCAGATGAATGTCCTTCTTCCGGCATGGGTGCTTAACAAAGCGTACTTGGGTGTGACTTCATCTATACGTTCATTCCCCTTGTAGTAGGTTTCCCGTACAGGCTCGTTGATTTCCGCCAGCTCACCCAGTTCTTTCAGATAATCATTCATCTTCTGATTGCTGATGACGGGCAATGCCATGTGATTCTCGAAATGGATGTCCTTGTATTTGTCCAGTATGGCTTTGCTGTGGTCGTTCAGTTCGATTATCAGGCTGTCCGCTGTCTTGACCGTGGTAACTTCAATGTGGTCGGGTTTCACATCGCTTCTTTTCAGATTGCGAACATCCGAATATCGCAAACTCGTAAAACAGCAGAACAAGAAAACATCCCTGACACGTTCCAAATACTGCTTGTCATGCGGTATCTGGTAATCTTTCAGTTTGTTCAGTTCTTCCCACGTCAGGAATATCACCTTTTTAGAAGTGGTTTTCAATTTGGGTTTGAATGTATCGTATGCAATGTTCTGATGGTGTCCTTTCTTGAAACTCCAGCGCAGAAACCATTTGAGGAATCCCATTTGTTTGCCGATGGTGCTGTTTCTCATGTCTTTCTTGTCACGCAAGAAATTGACATATTCGTTCAATCCGAACTCATTGAAGTATTCAAAGGTTACATCTTCTTTGAACTCTTTGAGGTGATTTTTCACTGCTGCAAATTTTTCGTATGTGGATGCCGTCCAATTATTCTGATTGCCACACTCCTTTACAAACTCATCGAACACTTCCCAAAAGCTGATAGGGGCTTCTTCCGTCTGTTCTTCACTTGTATTTTTCATCCGTAAGTTGAACGCATCTTTTAACTGTTGCGTGGTAGGCATGGTTTCCTGTACCTCAAATTCCTTGAACACGTTTTGCATTTCTGCATAGTATTTCAGCAAGTCCGCATTGATTTCGGATGCGCTTTGCTTTAGCTTGTTGGTGCATCCGTTCTTTACCCGTTGTTTGTCGGCATCCCATTTGGCTACGTCAATCCGGTAGCCCGTTGTAAACTCGATGCGTTGGCTTGCGTATATGACACGCATACGGATGGGTACGTTCTCTACGATTGGCACACCGTTCTTTTTCCGGCTCTCCAATGCAAAAATGATGTTGCGTTTGATATTCATAATTGGGTGCGTTTGAAATTCTACACCCCAATATACACCCAAAAATTGAAATAGCAAAAGGCATTTAGAAAGATTTAGATTTACTCTGCATTGTAGATAATATGTGATTATCAGTGATTTGCAATTTTATGATGTTTTCTGAAAGCGTAGGTTCTGGAACCTGTCTCTCCGCTGAAAAGGTGTAAATCAAGCATTTGCGAGATTTACACTTTTTCTTTTAACATATCAATAATGTAGTTAGGTGTTACCCAAATTATTGGATCAACGTAAAAAACTGAGGGATTCTCATATTACGCATAAATTTTCGAGAGCCTAAACAGAAAGAAAGCTCTATCCTTCACTCCCCCTGAACTGTGAGCGAAAGTTCTTTATTTTAGCATTAAAGAACCCAGAAGCTGCGTTCGTAAAACGTCGCTCAAAATATTTATTATTTCAATATAATACGTCTGTATTGACCTTGCTACTCTTCCAAATACAAGGAATCCTGATTTATCCACCTCGTCATACCACCTGACAAGCCTTGTCAAGGCTATATCCTTATGTCTGCACTGATGATAAATCAATCCTAATCTCATGGAAAGATAATACGCTTCCTTTGGCTCAGTTTGAAAATTTGGGGGGTTAGGTTAAAAACCTTAATTTTGCGTCATGAAGCAAAAAGAGAAAATCCCCGTTAGTCCTTTAGAGTTGTTGAGCCTTTTCCTTCCAGTAGGCATGCTCGAGT
>NZ_JABSOE010000159.1 GCF_013618865.1 Phocaeicola faecicola | reverse complement strand
TACTCGCAAGAGTAAAAAGATATTTTACAATGAAGAGTTTGATCCTGGCTCAGGATGAACGCTAGCTACAGGCTTAACACATGCAAGTCGAGGGGCAGCGGGATTGAAGCTTGCTTCAATTGCCGGCGACCGGCGCACGGGTGAGTAACACGTATCCAACCTTCCGTTTACTCGGGGATAGCCTTTCGAAAGAAAGATTAATACCCGATAGTATGGTGAGATTGCATGATAGCACCATTAAAGATTCATCGGTAAACGATGGGGATGCGTTCCATTAGGTAGTAGGCGGGGTAACGGCCCACCTAGCCTGCGATGGATAGGGGTTCTGAGAGGAAGGTCCCCCACATTGGAACTGAGACACGGTCCAAACTCCTACGGGAGGCAGCAGTGAGGAATATTGGTCAATGGGCGAGAGCCTGAACCAGCCAAGTAGCGTGAAGGATGAAGGTCCTACGGATTGTAAACTTCTTTTATAAGGGAATAAAACGCTCCACGTGTGGAGCCTTGTATGTACCTTATGAATAAGCATCGGCTAACTCCGTGCCAGCAGCCGCGGTAATACGGAGGATGCGAGCGTTATCCGGATTTATTGGGTTTAAAGGGAGCGCAGACGGGATGTTAAGTCAGCTGTGAAAGTTTGCGGCTCAACCGTAAAATTGCAGTTGATACTGGCGTTCTTGAGTGCAGTTGAGGTGTGCGGAATTCGTGGTGTAGCGGTGAAATGCTTAGATATCACGAAGAACTCCGATTGCGAAGGCAGCTCACTAAACTGTAACTGACGTTCATGCTCGAAAGTGTGGGTATCAAACAGGATTAGATACCCTGGTAGTCCACACGGTAAACGATGGATACTCGCTGTTGGCGATATACGGTCAGCGGCCAAGCGAAAGCGTTAAGTATCCCACCTGGGGAGTACGCCGGCAACGGTGAAACTCAAAGGAATTGACGGGGGCCCGCACAAGCGGAGGAACATGTGGTTTAATTCGATGATACGCGAGGAACCTTACCCGGGCTTAAATTGCAGAGGAATGA
>NZ_JABSOE010000158.1 GCF_013618865.1 Phocaeicola faecicola | reverse complement strand
TGCTGAATCATTCAATGCTAAAATCAAACTCTTTAGAGCGAATCTCAGGGGAGTTGTTGACAAGAAGTTTTTCTTATTCCGCATTGCGAACTTATATGCATATCCCCACTAAAAAGCTACTGACCCGAAACCCAGCCCAACCGGAAATCAGAAAAGAAACATATTTTCCTAAATACAAACATCAAACAGTATTACTATGAAAAAATTCATCTATCTATTATCCACCGTTCTCTGCCTACTCCTGTCATTTATCTCCTGCGGAAAAGACGACGACCCAAGCATTGGCGATTCCGACTACATCGAAGTCACCTTCGACGGAAAAACCTATACAGAAACGATTCCATCGTGGGGATATGTCATTCTTGACAATGCCGGAACCGACAGCCAAGGCAGACCGATCAGCTTCACCAATGTAGTCATAGATAAATTCGAAGACCAGTACGGGTTTACCTTCATGCCGAGCATCGCTCATTTTGCCCGAAAACCCGACCTGATGTCAGCCGAACCCGGGAAATACCCTCACCAAAGTGATTTTGGAAACATTCTGGAAGGAGAACTTGTCTGCGAAAACTTCACCCTGGTTTCAGACATTGAAATCAGCCTGGATTATTACGAATTCGCATACGGCACCCATCAGGTAACCTCCATAAGGGAAGCCGGCAACAATGCACAGATAGAAGGAACCTTCCAGGCTACTTATAAATATGAAGAAACCGGCAGGCAATGCCAGGTACAGGGGAAATACAGAATGACCCTGGACGTACACATTTAATCGCCAGCCATCAGCACCCCCCCAAAAAAAAGACATAAAAAAAACTATCCATGCAACCGGATATCCGACGAACCGCCTACCGGATTGCATGGATAGTTTTATTGATAGTTTTATTACATGAATAGTTTTTTTCGCCCTGCCAGACCAAACAATGGGTCAGTAGCTTTTTAGTGGGGATATGCATATAAGTTCGCAATGCGGAATAAGAAAAACTTCTTGTCAACAACTCCCCTGAGATTCGCTCTAAAGAGTTTGATTTTAGCATTGAATGATTCAG
>NZ_JABSOE010000157.1 GCF_013618865.1 Phocaeicola faecicola | reverse complement strand
CCTTCAGGAGATACTGGCCACACACTGGAAGCCATATCTTAAGAACCTTCACGTGTGCATGACTGATGCCACGTGTTATGAAAGTCACATGCGTTTTCCTACAGACATGAAACTGCTTTGGGAAAGTATTGAATGGCTTTACAGACATATCTGCCGGCATTGTATGGATCTTGGGATAAGGCGTCCCCGTAACAAATATGCGGATGTGTCAGAGTCCTATCTTTCATACTGCAAGAAAAGAAAGAGGAAGGCCTCAAGAACACGGATGCTCAAGCGCCGTATGATCAGACTCCTTGAAAAGCTCATCGTACAGAGGGATGAGATTCATAAGGAATACGGGAGATCACTCAGATATACACAGGATTATCAGAAACGCCTTTCCATAATCAGAAAGGTTCTTGTACAGGAGAAGGAACTGTTTGAAGGCAGGAAGGTCAATGACCGCATCGTCAGCATCGACCGTCATTACGTACGTCCTATCGTAAGAGGCAAGGAAACAAAGTCTGTTGAATTCGGTGCAAAGGTTAACAACATACAGATAGACGGTATATCGTTTATCGAACACCTCTCGTTCAAGGCATTCAATGAGGGAATACGACTGAAGGACTGTATCCGTATGCAACAGAAACTCATGAATGTCAGGGTTAGATGTGCGGCTGGAGATTCCATATATGCCAATAATGCAAATAGAAGGTTCTGTACAAAATATGGTATATCCACTTCCTTTGTACGCAAGGGAAGGGCGGCAAAGGATGAACCCTTGAGAAAGGTTCTCAGAAGTGAACTTTCAAAGGAGAGAGCTACCAGGCTTGAAGGAAGCTTCGGTACTCAAAAGCAACACTACTCACTCGCAAGAATAAAGGCCAGGAACAGGAAGACTGAAATCCTTTGGATTTTCTTCGGAATACATACGGCAAATGCCGTACTGATGATAGACAAGGTCACGAGCAGAACAGCTAAAGCGGCATGACATGAATTTACAGACAGGAGCAGAAGAGGTCATCAGACTTCTTCCGGAACATCATGTCCAACTGATAGGATTATATGAAAAAACA
>NZ_JABSOE010000156.1 GCF_013618865.1 Phocaeicola faecicola | reverse complement strand
CAAGAGACATGATACTTCCAGTTAAAGAAAATACACGTCCTAAATATTCAGGCTTAATTTTCTCCTGAAAAAGAGCTGTTTGCACACCGCTGTAAAACGGAACCGAAAGCCCCATTATTGCACAGCAGACTACAAATATGAAAAATCCACTTTGAGGAAGTAATCCTGAAATGGTTAAGCTTATCCCCATCATAAAAATTGATGCCGTTATTAATAAGATTCGCTTTTGGTAATTCCCAAATAACCCTAATAATAGACCCCCTATCAACATACCAGAGGCATAAGCAATCTCCGTAATAGAAATATGCATCGGTGTACCATTAAAATATTCCATAGTGATTAAAGGATATAATGCATTTATGGGCATATAAACAAACATATATAATGTTCCAACGAGTAATAAAGCAAATAATCCTTTATTTTGCCGTAGTACAGCCATTCCTTCTTTCATTTCTCTTATGAAATTTGGTTTCAAACTTTGCACTTGATCACCTAGCTTAGGAATACGTACAATTGCTACCGTAATAGATGCAATCACAGCCCCCAATACATCGATGGCAATAATAGCATTTAGTTCCCAAACGGAGTATAAGAGTGCTGCAACCGCCGGACTAACAATATAGCTTATAGACTGCAAAGACTGACTATAGCCTGCACATTTCGTAAGCTGTTCTTCTGGTACTAAAAGTGGAGTAACCGCATTGAGAGCCGGGGTATGAAAAGCTGTTCCAATGCTACGGATGAACAATACTACCATAACCATCCAGATAGGTAACTCCATATACAATGCAACAATAGCTAGCACGGCCCCAGCTGCTGCGATAATTAAATCAGCACCAATCATTATCTTCTTCCTATCATGACGATCCACTAATACACCAATGGCTGGTCCAAAGACCGCATAGGGTAAAAAACCTACAAGTGAAGCCATAGACAAGACCATCGCAGATCCTGTTTTTTCTGTAAGGTAAAAAATAATCGCCATTTGCAGGATGGCACTAGTGATTAATGATACTGCCTGCCCTGCCCATATTGTATAAAACTTAAGTTTCCAATTGTTGTATTTTTCCATTTATA
>NZ_JABSOE010000155.1 GCF_013618865.1 Phocaeicola faecicola | reverse complement strand
CGGATTACGAAAACCTTCTTCCCATGACAATATGCAAATAATAATCGTTAAATTTGTGGACTCTTTTTTAGACGGGTGCCTGCTGGCGCCCGTCTAAAAGGGGACACCCTAAAATTGGAAACTTACGTATTATCACATGCTGTGTGATATTAAACTTGTTCCACGGGATAAAATACGTTCTTTACAAAAGCTGGAATCTGACACTGAGGAAAATCGCATGTCAATCAATAAAAGCAGTAGTGCGGAATCCGGTAAATTTGAAAAGAGGTACAAAATGATGGAAGATCAAAAAAGGAGGATCCGTCAAATTCTCGGAACGGCTAATGGTGACTGGTATATCAATTATAAACAGATGTATTTTATTTCATTAAATAACATGGATAAATACAGAACATCTTTTAAAAATGCATATGCGATTGCTGAGATTGAAAAGAAATACAGTGCTAAAAGATCCTTGATTCTCAAAACGAAGAAAAAATATGCTGTTAGGGAAGAGGATATTCTTCTGAATGAGGAAAATAAGATTAAAGAAATATATGCGGCAGTACCATCTGATGTGGCAGCAAGATGGAAAAAAGTTAATGATAACCCAATAGACTTTGTAATGGCTTACAAATATGGTCTAGATAAGACAAAGATATCAGAATTTAAAGCTGCATATAATAACTATGCAATAAAAGAATTCAAGATACTGTCGAATAAAAAATTGTCCAATGGCGACAAGTACTCACAATTGAAACAATTGAATGATGAATTCGTAGGGCAAGTTTCGTCATTGTTTACACAGGAAAATTATACTAAATGGGAAGGATGGTGGAAATACGATTTCCAACGCAAGATGAAAAGAAAAGGATTTGCCCAGTAGATGTATTTTGAGGGAATACTTGGAGATACAAATCAGCCAACTAATTCACATACTTTTTTGTGTGTGAATTAGTTGGCTGATTTTATATTGTTTGCTAAATAGGGACACTCAGTAAATAGTATAAAATTAGCCAACTAATTCATACACAATGTATTGCGAATTAGTTGGCTTTTTTGTATCTTTAGATATTCCCCCGAAAATAAGGTTTGGCAGCCAAAACGGGG
>NZ_JABSOE010000153.1 GCF_013618865.1 Phocaeicola faecicola | reverse complement strand
GCACAGCCCTGTGTTTTTGTTAAACAGTTGCCTGGACCTATTCTCTGCGCCCTCTCTTGCGAGGAGGGACCCTTTATCCCGAAGTTACAGGGTCAGTTTGCCTAGTTCCTTAACCGTGATTCACTCAAGCGCCTTAGTATATTCAACCCGACTACGTGTGTCCGTTTGCGGTACGGGTACCCGTGAAGTTAAGTTTAGCGGATTTTCTCGGCAGTATGCTTGCCCGCGCTATTGGCGCGTCCCGAAGGACTTGCCATACTCTCAGGTTCGGCTCTTTCCACGGATTTGCCTGCGGAAATCAGCGCCTACACCCTTTAACCGGCTATTCCGTCAGCCGGCGGCGGTATCACTCCTGCGTCCCCACGTCACCCTCACGGGTAGTAACGGAATATTAACCGTTTCTGCCATCGGTCTCGCCGTTCGGCTGAACCTTAGGACCCGACTTACCCTGATCCGATTAGCGTTGATCAGGAAACCTTAGTCTTTCGGCGAGGGGGTTTCCCACCCCCTTTATCGTTACTTATACCTACATTTGCTTTTCCATACGCTCCAGAGCAGCTCGCGCTGCGCCTTCGACGCCGAATGGAATGCTCCCCTACCAATCATTGCTGATTCCACGGCTTCGGCAGACAGCTTATACCCGATTATTATCCACGCCCGATTCCTCGACTAGTGAGCTGTTACGCACTCTTTAAATGAATGGCTGCTTCCAAGCCAACATCCTAGCTGTCATAGCAATCAGACTTCGTTAGTTTAACTTAGCTGTCATTTCGGGGCCTTAGCCGGTGGTCCGGATTGTTCTCCTCTCGGGCACGGACCTTAGCACCCATGCCCTCACTCCCGGGGTCGAACTGATGCGCATTCGGAGTTTGTCAGGACTTGATAGGCGGTGAAGCCCTCGCATCCAATCAGTCGCTCTACCTCACATCAGTAATCCTCGAGGCTGCACCTAAATGCATTTCGGGGAGTACGAGCTATCTCCAAGTTTGATTAGCCTTTCACCCCTACCCTCAGCTCATCCAGAAGCTTTTCAACGCTTATTGGTGCGGACCTCCATCTGGTGTTACCCAGACTTCATCCTGGCCAAGGGTA
>NZ_JABSOE010000152.1 GCF_013618865.1 Phocaeicola faecicola | reverse complement strand
ATTATGAGCCGATTTAATTTTATGAGAATTAAATTTAGAATTATCGGAGCTGTATGCGGTGAAAGTCGCACGTACAGTTCTTAATGGGGAAAGCGGCAGCAATGCCGCCGACCTACATAACAAAAATAATATATAATAAAAACGAGCGGTTATCGTCTCCTTCTTTGGGAAGGCGTTCTTGATTATTTCAACATATCAGATGCAAAGGAAGGCAGTACTGAAATACCAATCTGCCTTGAAGGGAAGAATGAAGTTCTGAAAGAGTACTCTGAGAGCAAAGTTGAGAGCAAGGGCTTTTATGGTCCGATAACCGTACAAGACTTTTCAATCCGCGGCAAGAAGATATTTCTAAACATCCGTCGCCACCGATGGGTTTTAAAGGATGGGACCGCTATGTAAGCCGTAATTGGAAACTGGTTGCTCAAGGCAGCCGATGACGCAGGAATTAGCGTCTTTTTTAAAAGAGTTATATCAATACGCTTCCTGTCAGCTGTAAGCTTTTGGGAACTCTGTTCGGTATTGACGGTGACCTTCTTGAAAGGTAGTATCGTAATCATCTGAGCGGATATTTGAAACGGCCCCAACTCCCACATGCAGAAGAATGGGTTCTGTTTGAGAAAAACATCGGAGCATACGTAGGTATAGATGAAGTGTGTCTTTCGCGCGGTGAATTTATATACCATATTGATAAACAAGGAGAAAAGAAGAGCTGCTGGAGGTATTATCGCCATCATAAAAGGCACTGACGTAAAGACTGTTATATCCATCCTTCTGAAACTTTCCAGACGCAAGCACTTTCAGATAGGGGAAATAACACTTGATATGGCTCAATATGGAACAAATAGCCCGTATCTGCTTTCCTGCCGCCCGTCGTGTTGCGGACTGTTTCCATGTATAGAAGCTCGCTTATGAAGCCGTTCAGGACATGAGGGTTATGGACCGAATTACAGCGTGCCTGTGCCGGTATCCTGTTCAGGGAGTATCCGGATATAAAGAAAGGGCTCAGTATAAAATCTTGGGGGATTAACAATAGTAATCTTTTTAAGCATATACATTGGCTAGCCTGAAGAGAAAGAATCTTGTATCCACGACTCCTCTGAATGATGCCCTGAATGCTTTTATCTT
>NZ_JABSOE010000151.1 GCF_013618865.1 Phocaeicola faecicola | reverse complement strand
TAAGCATTGTATATTAATTAAACGTTGTACTTTTGTATAAAGTTTCAACATCAAAGTGTGGAATAAGACCGACGTAAGCTTAGTCATTTAGATTGTTTCGAATGTTCAGCCCCCACACTTTTACATCAGAATCCGGATAGTTCATTGGGCAGTTAGACCCCGCATTTGCAATGATGGCTAAAGATGTATAGATGTTGCGTTGTAATTATAAAAACCATTAGCTTATGACCTACGTTGGAATTGATGTAAGCAAGTTGACATTCGTTGTTGCTTATTCGTCTGCAAAGACTAGTAAAACCAAAACCTTTAAAAATACTGCTAAAGGTATTCGTGAGTTTATAAAAACTATTTCAGTTAATGAACATCATTGTGTTATGGAAGCAACAGGCAATTACAGTACATTGCTTGTATATATGCTTTCCGAGTTTGGTTTTACAGTAAGCCTGGAAAATCCTCTGAAGATAAAAAATTTCTCCAGAGTCATGCTTTCAGTCATAAAGTCTGACGAGATTGATGCACGTCTTATAGCACTATACGGTGAGAAGATGCAACCATCTCCATACAGAATGCGCAGCGATTCAATTTTAATTCTCAAACAAAAACGTACTGTCCTACGCCAGCTAAAGAAGCAGTTAGTAGCAACAAGCAACCTAAAAGGTTCTATGGAGGTTCTTCCAATTTATGACTCTAAATGCAAGAAAACAATAGAGAAAACGATTGCTTTTCTGGGAAAACAAATCAAATATATGGAAGAAGAACTGGCTTCATTAGCTAATGATGAATTCAAGAAACAGATGGATTTACTCACTTCCATAAAAGGTATCGGTGTAACACTAGCTGCAGCTTTAATTGTGGCAACTGGTGGCTTTACATACTTTGATAATGCAAAACAACTTACTCGTTATCTTGGCTTATCACCAACATATCAACAATCAGGTACATCTGTCAACTTTAAAGGTCACATAAACAGAAATGGCGATCCAATTCTTCGAAGTCAACTGTATGTGGCAGCATTATCATCACTTAGGTGCAATACAGAATGTAAAGCATGTTTTGACCGTCTACGATCTAAAGGTAAACCTGGTAAAGTAGCTGTTGTTGCTGTCGCCAATAAATTGGTAAGACAGGCCTTTGCTGTTGTTACACAAGATAAGCCATATGTTGATGGATTTATATCAGTAAAACCATAATCACTCCTGCGGAGGGAGCGCCATACGGCAAGGGACTGAGCAGTCAGGCCCGACGAGCTTTCATTATACATAAGCATAAACATACTTATAATTGTTAAATATATTCAAGTTTTTATTATAGTTCATTC
>NZ_JABSOE010000150.1 GCF_013618865.1 Phocaeicola faecicola | reverse complement strand
GGCACTATAAAATATTTTGTGTAAATGGAAAATACGGGATTCAAGTTTGAGTCGCGTATTTTTTATTTTATAGATTTGCAAAATGAAGAAGATTATGAAAGAAAAGAATCAAGTAGTGCCTGATGAGGTGTTAAGCAAGGAGTTCCTTAGCCAGTTCAAGACAGAAGCGGATGTGAGCAAGTTTCTGAAACAGTTGCATGCCCAGGTGCTGGAGAAGATGCTTGAGGGCGAAATGGACGCCCATTTGGGCTATGAAAAGAATTCTGTGACAGGGAACAATACCGGCAACTCCCGGAATGGCAGTTATCCGAAGAAAATCCAGACCGAACATGGAGAGTCTGTCATTTCTATTCCACGTGACCGTAACGGCCAGTTTGAGCCGATAGCAGTGCCCAAACATGAAAGTCGTGGGCTTTCTATAGAAAAGCTCGTTATCTCCCTATACGCCAAAGGAATGAGCGTTTCTGACATAGAGGAAGAGATGCGTGAGATTTATGAAATAGAGCTCTCTACATCGGCCATTTCCATCATTACCAACAAAGTCAATCAGGCGGCCCAGGAATGGCAGAACCGTCCTCTTGATCCTGTTTACCTGATAGTCTGGATGGACGGTATCGTCTTCAAGGTACGGGATAACGGTAAGATCATAAACAAGACTGTTTACCTTTGCGTCGGACTGAAACAGAACGGCCTGAAGGAAGTTCTTGGCATGTGGGTTGGCAAATCGGAAAGCTCTTCTTTCTGGATGGGCGTCCTGACCGACTTAAAAGCCCGTGGAGTGCAGGATATACTGATTACCTGTACCGACAATCTGAATGGATTTACGGATACTATCCGCAGTATATTCCCTCAGTCATCCACTCAAATCTGTGTGGTACATCAGATCAGAAACTCCTGTAAATATGTCGTTTATAAGGATAAGAAAGAGTTTACAGCGGATATGAAGAATATCTATAATGCACCCAACAAAGAGGTTGCAGCCACAGAACTTGACAATCTGGAAAAGAAATGGGGAGGAAAGTATCCTTATGCTATACTTTCATGGAGAAACAACTGGGATGATCTGACTGTTTTCTTCCAGTTCCCGCTGGAAATCAGAAAAATAATCTATACTACAAATCTCATTGAAAACCTGAACGGAAAAATCAGAAAGTACACGAAATCAAAGCTTTCATTCCCTTCCGATGATGCAGTCAAAAAGACCGTGTATCTTTCACTTATGGAGATTGAGAAGAAATGGACACAGCCGATTCATAACTGGGGCTTGATTATGAATCAATTTATGCTTATGTTTGAAAACAGAATCCAGATATAAGAACAAACTTACAACTGAATCCTGTTTCCATTTACACAAAATTTTGGACAGTGTC
>NZ_JABSOE010000015.1 GCF_013618865.1 Phocaeicola faecicola | reverse complement strand
TGTCGCTGCAAGCACTTGGCTATGACGGTGGCGAATCTTGTCATAATACATCAATTGAACTTTTTAGACCACAAAGATAAGTCAAAGAACGCTTTAATCAATTATTCGATATAAACTCTATTATATAACGAATCAATCTACATACCATACGAGCTTTGAAACTTCGATGATTAATTGGATATTTGAACAGATGAAAATAAATATTGACGGCCCTTCCATCGCACAGGATGGAAGTCAATACAACCTCAGAAACAACACTTACAATCAAACTGTCAACTGGAAATCATCTGATGAATCCATAGCTACAATAGACAATAGTGGAAAATTAAAGATGCTTAAACACGGAATTATTACCATTTCTGCGATATGCAACCAGAATAATATCATCACAAAATATTACAAAAGGGTTATGGTCGGATTTCCCGCTTATGTTTTAGACTGGCACTTAGACAAATCCTATATTATAAAAGCCAAATGTATTGAAGAAAATGCCAAGCCATTCTTAAAATATTTACAATACGAATGGGCAAAGAAAGACTATAATAGTACCACCGGACTCTCATGGGAAATCGGTGCTGATTCTTTACAGGAAACGGGAGCAGCACCTGTCACGTCTCAAAGAAAAACATATTACTTCCGGGTACGTACCACAGAAGGGAAAAGAAGCACTCCCCAATTCTTGACATTGGACATTTCTTCTCCGTACAAAATAGATTATCCATTATCCCAATTAGGAAATCCTGCCCTAGTGAGAATTAGAATCAATAAACAGGACAATCCAAGAAATTATTGTTTACAATTAATCTATAATCCTAATTATTTTGATCAAGAAGCATTAAAAAATGATGAACGTTTCCGAATCACTTCCGTGACTACAAAATACCTTTATAACGGTTCGGATGTACAACACACACAGTTTGATTCCCCGATAAAAGATAAAAAACAATTATACCTGTACGAACTATGGCCTAATTTTGAAAATACCTGTAACCAAATACTGCAGGGACATACAACATTTGCAAACACACGACAAGTGCTTTTCAAAAATAATGAAGGACAAATAGTATATGTTGTTATTGTAACACTGTATAAATAACCGTAAGAAAACAATATTCAAGAAAATATAAAAGGACTGTATCGGCAAACAGATTTCTCGCCCATACAGTCCTCTTTCTATTTTAACAGACAATACCGTGTAATTTAACGGTTTATCTTCAAATCTCAAAACTAGCAGGAGGATTCAAATTTATGACTCTCTTTTCCATAATTGACAGTTTTGACAAAGGAGTTACAGAAGTCCACAAAGCCAAATCATACAGGTCAACAGGATATTTTTCCAAGCCCTTCATGTCCTGTGACAATGCTTTCAGCATGATATAATCCATACCCTTGTGATGCTCATCGATTCGAAGCGCATCTTCTCCCCATTTTTTCCAGAACTCATGTTCAAAATCATCTATATATTTACCGTCCTCCTCCCAGTTTTCATAGGGAGAAATATTTTCAATATAAATCTTTCTGAATTCACCTCTCCAAATACCTTTACTTCCCTGCACCTCTATATCCAAGCTACGAGGTCTGGGCAATGTAGTATCATGAGTCAACGTAACTAGTGTTCCCTTCTCCGTCAACATCTGTGTCACAATCACATCACCCATACTTATTGTCGGATTGGTATTTCCTCCGCAATGGCTCATGTATGCTGTTATACCATGCGCAGCAGAAGCAAACGAAACCAGTTCTGTGATTTTGTCAGTCCTTCCTATTCCTGAGAATAAGCATATCGGTGCCAGTCCATGAGTAGGATATATATCCCCGTTCTCCTTTAAATAGAACTTGCTTCTCCAGGCTGCCCTGGCACCTGAGTTTTCACCAATTTCTCCCTTTTCATTTATGAGCAGTTTCCGGATGTCGTGCCTATAACCTCCTTTTACGGCGACGATGTCTCCCAACAAACCGGAGTTTATGAGATTATACATAGACATATGCTCTCTCATAAAAACGGTATTCTCCAGCGGATAAATGTTTCTCTTTTTCTTATCAGCCAAAGCAAGCAATGGCAGGTATTCATCGGCATACAATCCGCCTTTTATTTCCAAAGCTACATGACAGCCGTTCAGAACTGCAAACATAGCCTGCTCAACATGATACTCCCATGGAGAAGCAATGATAACAAGGTCTGGAGAATACTGTAATATCATGTTTCTGTAATCCTCCTTACCATCCGAGAATGAAGGATAATTCATCTTTATATCTTCATCAATACAAGGATCGGAAACCGATACCACATCAAAATCATCTATAGAAGACAAAAGATTCAATAATCTCCTTCCTCTATATCCAAGACCTATTATACAGGTTTTAATGGCTGTCATATAATTTATAATTGGTTTATAGCAAAATATTATGCGGATAAAAAGTATGAGAATCATCTTAACTTCCTCCCGCAGCCAATATCGGAATCAGTTTTTTCAGGGAATGTCAATCAGTTTGTGAGTCTGCAGACTCAGTCTCCATTCGGGATGTGCCTTGATATAGTCAATGACTTCCTGTGTATTCCGGCAGGAACAGGGCTGAAGAAAATAATGGGCAGCTTTCCATTGCAGATAAGGAGAGACATCCTGTCCCACATACACCACCTTTATTTCATCCATCCGTTTCAGTTTCAGCCGGCTGCCCTGCTTGGGAGAACAGGTCACCCAATCGATGGAATCGGGAAGCACACAGGTCCCGTTGGTCTCTATGGCTACATATTTCCCGGCCTGATGAAGCCGGCCGACAAGTTCCTCGTCAATCCACAGTCCGGGCTCCCCTCCCGTCAGAATCACCATCCTGCACGGATAGGCAGTCACCGCAGCCAGCAGTTCCTCATCGCTCATCATCTTCCCTTCCTCGTGCCGGGTATCGCAGAAATCACATTTCAAGTTACATCCGGAAAAACGGACAAACACCGCAGGCGTTCCCACATGGAATCCTTCGCCCTGCAGGCTGTAGAATATTTCATTAATCTTTCTCATAAACCGCCGTATTCCCTTCCGATTCAGTGACTTCAACCTTTACGCAATGAGGAATCTGGTCGCAGATCCATCTGGCAATATTTTCCGCTGTAGGGTTACAGGGAAGTACCTCGTTCAGGTGTTTATGGTCGAGCTGGTCTTTCACGACTTTCTTGATATGCGAAAAATCGACGACCATTCCGTTCTCATCCAGTTCGGCCGAGCGGCAATAGACTGTAATAATCCAGTTGTGTCCGTGCAAGTGCTCACATTTGCTTGCATAAGATAAGGTCAGAAAGTGCGAAGCTGATATTTCCATTCGCTTAATTACCGTGTACATAAAGCATTCGTTTATTACATTAATAAAAATAAAAAACACAGATGCAGCCTAATGTCACCTCAGCTAGCCTTGCAAAGATATAAACAGCAGATAAAATTTACAAGCATGCGTGAAAGTTCCTGGACAAAAATCTCCGGAACCTAAAAAATCAGGCAGGAAGCATGGGCCTCCTGCCTGAAAAATGAATTTCTTCTATGGAAAATCTTAAAGTATCCAGAATAACTATCCGGAAAATCCGCCTTGAGATTATTTCTCAGCCGGTTTCTTGGACGAGAGTTTCTCCAGGAAAGTCACCAGGAAGAAACCGACCACCATCAATACAATGGCCTCAACTACAAACTGATTAGGCATCACATTGGTCTCGATGGCCATTCCGTGGGTATTGTCGACCACTTCCTTCCAGGGCCATACCTTATTCAGAGAACCCAGCATGAAACCGGTAAGTACGGCCAGTGTAATATTGCGGAAATGCTTGAGGGCAAACGACAGTACCCGTGAGAAACTGGTGATTCCGATACAGGCTCCGGCACCGAAAATTCCGATGACCACCAGGTCGAGCGTCTTAACGGCATCCATGATAAAGAAGTATTTTCCCAGAAGCACCAGAATAAAACTGCCGGAAATACCGGGCAGAATCATCGCACAGATGGCAATGGCCCCGCAAAAGAAAATAAACAGCCAGTTGGAAGGAGTTTCGGCAGGAGTAGCCACCGTAATGTAAAAGGCCAGTACTGCCCCGCAGATGAAACCTAAAATGGTCTTCCAGTTCCAGCCCTTGATATCCTTTCCGACAAACCAGGTAGACGCCAGTACCAGGCCAAAGAAAAAGGACCATACCAGCACCGGATAATCAGTCAGCAGCCAGGTAATCACCTTCGCCAGTGAAAAGACACTGATACCAATTCCGGCCAAAAGGAACAACAGGAAGTTTCCGTTTATCTTGTTCCAGAAAGCAGCCCACTTTCCGGTAAAAAACAATTTCAGACTTTCGGCATTAATGCTTTTGATGGAGTCGATCAGTTCGTCATAAATACCCACAATAAAGGCAATTGTACCTCCAGATACGCCCGGAACCACGTCTGCCGCTCCCATTCCCATGCCTTTCAGCATAAGCAACAAATAATCTTTTAATGTTCTTTTCATGTTTTGTGTCAATCGGTTTGGTTTATAGCTGCAAAATAAATAAAAAAAAACTACATAATCGACATTTATGTTACAAAACATAATGTCACGGACGAAATATATCCAACAAACAGAGTATTAATCGATTAAATCTGACTAATTTTGTGAGAAAGGCATCGGGTTACGACAAATTAAAACTGATCGGTAAACCTTTTCCTGATTATAATTGTTACAACTATAGAACCAATTTAAAATATATAAGATTATGTCAACTGTAAAATTTCAAGGAAATCCTGTCGTACTGTCAGGAGAATTCATACAAGCCGGCACACAGGCACCCGATTTTTCTTTCGTAAAAGGTGATTTAAGCACTTTCTCATTGGCTGACGGAAAAGGCAAATACCTTCTGCTGAACATTTTCCCGAGTCTGGATACCGGTGTGTGTGCGACTTCAGTCAGAAAATTCAATCAGCTGGCTTCGCAGATGGAGAATACGCTGGTACTGGCTATCTCAAAGGACCTGCCTTTCGCTCAGGGCCGTTTCTGTACGACAGAAGGAATTGAGAACGTCATTGCCCTTTCAGATTTCAGAAACAGCACTGATTTCGGACGCAACTACGGAGTGCTGATTGGTGAAGGACCTTTGGCTGGTCTGCTGACACGTGCCATCGTCATCCTCGATCCGAACGGTAAGGTGGCGTATACCGAACTGGTACCGGAAATCACTCAGGAACCGGACTACGATGCGGCACTGGCTGCTTTAAAGAAGTAATCTTGAGTTATCTTGTGCAATACCTGTAAATACTGCGAGCCGTAATATTCCTTCCTCAAAAGGATATTACGGCTCACTTTTTATATCGGTTGCACCGGTCTGCACCTGCCGGACACTTCCGTCCGGCTGACGGAACAGACAACGGTACATGCCCCGGGAAAGACCGGCGGGGTTATCCCAAACTGACCATTTCCTGCAGAATCCGTACAGCCTGCTCCACGTCCGTCACGTCCTTGACCACCATGCTTCTCTTTCCGCTCTGCTCACGCAGGTTGCAGTTTCTCGGATACTTGGTCATGTAGTCAATGACTTTTCCGAAAGCCGCACTCTGATAATAAGGGCTGTCCAGGTTGCTTACAAAATAAAGAGTCATCCGGCCCGCCTTCAGTATCACTTTCTCAATACCCAGACGCTTGGCAATTCTCCGCAGAGCAACCACCCGGATCAGTTCCTCTCCCTCAGGCGGAATCTTTCCAAAACGGTCTACCAGCCTGTCCTTGAAAGCATCCACATCCCTGTCGAGTTCCAGTTTGTCCAACTCCCGGTAAAGCAACATACGCTCACTGCTGCTTGGAATATATTCATTGGGGAAGAGCAGTTCCAGGTCACTCTCAAGAGTACATTCGTCCACGAACTCCTCTCCACTGATTTTTTCTTCTCCGGCCTTGATTTCCTCGGCATAAAGTTCGGAAAACTCTTCGTTCTTCAACTCGGTCACAGCCTCTGCCAGAATCTTCTGATAGGTCTCATATCCCAAATCGGCGATGAATCCGCTCTGTTCAGCTCCCAACATGTTTCCGGCCCCCCGGATGTCCAGGTCCTGCATGGCAATATGAATGCCGCTGCCCAGGTCACTGAAATTCTCTATGGCTTCCAGACGACGTTTCGCCTCGGGAGTAAGAGAAGAAAGCGGAGGAGCCAGCAGGTAACAGAAAGCCTTTTTGTTTCCTCGTCCCACACGCCCGCGCATCTGATGCAGGTCGCTCAAACCGAAGTTCTGTGCCTGGTTGATGATGATGGTATTCGCATTCGGTATATCGATTCCACTCTCGATGATGGTGGTGGCCAGCAACACGTCATAGTCGTAATTCATGAAATCGAAGATAATCTTCTCCAGTTCCTCCGGTTTCATCTGTCCGTGACCGATACATACGCGGCAATCGGGAATGTTACGCACAATCATGGCTTTAAGTTCCAACAGATTATGGATACGGTTGTTGACGAAAAAGACCTGTCCGTTGCGGCTCATCTCAAAATTGATGGCCTCGGAAATGATTTCCTCATTGAAGGTATGCACCTCCGTCTGAATCGGATAACGGTTGGGAGGAGGAGTCTGAATCACCGACAAGTCACGGGCCCCCATCAGCGAGAACTGAAGCGTACGGGGAATCGGAGTCGCCGTCATGGTCAGCGTATCCACATTCACTTTCATCTGACGAAGCTTTTCCTTCACACTCACCCCGAACTTTTGTTCCTCATCGATAATCAGCAATCCTAAATCCTTGAACTTTACGCTCTTTCCGATGATTTTATGGGTACCGATCAGAATATTGACATCTCCCGAAGCCAGTTCCTTGAGAATCCGGCTGGTATCCTTGACGGTACGGGCACGACTCAAATAATCGACCTTGCAGGGCAGACCTTCCAGACGTTTCTTGAAGGTCTGAAAATGCTGGTAGGCCAGTACCGTGGTCGGCACCAGCACAGCGACCTGCTTGTTGTCGGCTACTGCCTTGAAAGCCGCCCGGATGGCTACTTCCGTCTTTCCAAAACCGACATCACCGCAGACCAGACGGTCCATCGGACGGTCGCTTTCCATATCCTGCTTGACCTCCTGGGTCGCCTTCAGCTGGTCGGGAGTATCCTCGTAGAGGAAGCTGGCCTCAAGTTCATGCTGCAGGAAGCTGTCCGGACTGTAGCGGAAGCCTTTTTCCTGCTTGCGCAACGAATAGAGTTTGATGAGGTCGCGGGCAATGTCCTTGATTTTCGTCTTCGTCCGGTCCTTGATTTTCTCCCAGGCACCGGTGCCCAACTTACTGATACGGGGAGGTTCTCCTTCCTTGCCTTTGTATTTCGATATCTTGTGCAGGGAGTGGATGGACACAAAGACCACATCGTCATTCTGATAAATCAGCTTGATGACTTCCTGGGTGGTATTGCCGTTCGGGATTCTTACCAGTCCGGCAAACTTACCGATACCATGGTCGATATGCACCACATAGTCGCCCGGTTCAAACTGATTCAGCTCTTTCAGTGACAGGGCCACCTTGCCGCTCCGCGCCTTGTCGCTGCGGAGATTATATTTATGGAAACGGTCGAATATCTGATGATCCGTGAAGATACACATCTTCAGGGTATGGTCGACAAAACCTTCGTGCAGGGTACGGTCGACCGGAATAAAGGTAATCTGGTCTCCCCTTTCCCGGAATATGTCGCACAACCGGTCGGTCTGCTTCTGGCTGTCGGAACAGATGTACAGCGCATAGTTCCGGAGCTGGTAGTCAGTCAGGGTACTTGCCACCATATCAAAGTTCTTATGGAAGATCGGTTGCACGGAAGTGTTGAATTTCAGGACAGCCTGCGGCGTTCCAACGGCCTTATGTCCGAAATCAATCCGTTTCAGTTCACCCGCCTTCTCGACAAAATCGGTTCCTTCTATCAGCAGACTTTCCAGGTCGTCCAGCGATGTACCCTCTCCTTCCTGTGCAATCACCGCCTGCGGAGAAAGGGCTTCTTCACGTACCATCTGAATCCGCTCCCTCACCCACAACAGGTCTTTCACCCAGAGCACCGTATCCCGGGGGACGAAGTCAAGCAGACTGACCCGGGTGGAAGACAGGGTGGAAAGTTCCGGTACGATATTTACCGAGTCCTTACGCTCCTTCGACAACTGAGTCTCGACCTCGAAAGTCCGGATACTGTCTATCTCACTGCCGAAAAAGTCGATACGGAACGGATATTCCGAGGCAAAGGAATACACATCCAGGATGCTGCCTCGCATGGCAAACTGTCCGGGCTCATACACGTAATCGACGTGTTCGAATCCCCACGCGGTAAGCTGTTCCGTCAGTTTGTCGCTTTCTATCTCCTGTCCTACCGACAACGGAAGGGTGCTGCTGCTCAATACGTTCTTGGAAACGACCTTTTCGGCCAGTGCATCCGGGTAAGTCACAATCACCCGTCCCGCTCCTTTTTCCAGTTCGTTCAAGACCTCTGTCCGAAGAATCTCGTTGGCCGCATCCCGCTGACCGTACTTGATGGCCCTGCGAAACGAAGAAGGGAAAAAGAAGGTATCCTTCTCACCGTTCACCTGTACGAGGTCGTGATAGAAATATCCTGCTTCTTCCTGGTCATTCAGCACAATCAGATGAGTGCCTGAATGTTTCTTTACAAAGCCTGAGACAAAGAATGATACGCATGAAGCATGTACGCCATCCATGAAAACGGTACGGATACCTGTATTGTCTATAAGTGAAGCCAAGCCCTCCGTATTCGGATGCGTGGCATAAATTTCCTGAAGTTTCTCTATATTCATTTTGCTTTTTATAGATATCCGCAAAATTACAAAATAATCGTTATATTTGCATTTATCAAATCAGACAAAATCGTATGCATAAAGATATCATTCATTTTTTAAGCGAAAGAAGACTGAAGGAAGCACTGACACAATTACACGCATTTGCTGTCAAAACCGAGAACTGGGAGGTGCAGACAGAAGTGGAGGGAATGCAGACCACTTATCACTATCTGCTGCAATATGCGGCACAGGGGACGGAAGATCCGCAACGGAAAAATCTGTACACGCAGTTGCTCCAGAATGCCTATAAACTGGCCGACCGGTGTGAGTTCATGCAGAACTACAAGACTGCATACGGATATTTCCCGGATAAATACCGCCAGTATCATCTGTCTTCTTCACGTACCCTCAAGGATATCTCTCTGGCACTGGAAGCTTTCAGCCAGGACGCCGGTATCCTGGAGCTTACGGTTACCTCGCCCGAGGTCAGAAATGAAAAACTGAAAGCGCTGGCATTGCAGCACCAGAAGAATGTGGACGAGCTGTTTGATAAGGTCTGGACTTCACTGCACTGGACAGAAGAGGAGCAGACAGAGGCCCGCGGGATACTGGATTCGCTGCTGATTCCTGCCAACGACATTGCGGTAATGGTCAGCGCCGTTACACTGAGTTTGCTGAAATTGTTTGATACCGCCAAACTTCAGTTCCTGATGGATGCCTTCGAGCAGCGCCAGGAACCTGTGGTGACGTTAAGGGCACTGACGGGCATTGCCATTGTCGCATCCATCCAGGAAGAGCGGCTGGAGCTGTATCCGGAACTGGGCAAGCGATTGACCCGGATGGCTGAATCGATGAAAACGGTTGACACATTCTTCGAGATACAGCAGTTGCTGCTGCTTACCCGGGAGACTGAGCAAATCAACAAAAAGATGCAGGAGGAAATTCTGCCGCGCATGATGAGCGACTCTCAGGCTTTCGACAAAACGATTCAGATCAAGGACCTGTCTTCGCTGGAAGACCTCAGTCCGGAACTGGGAAAAAATATCGAAGAAATAAGCAAGAGCCTCAACAAACTGAATGCCCTTCAGAAGAAAGGGGCTGACACTCACATGGGCAGTTTCTCCCAGTTGAAGAGTTTTCCTTTTTTCCAGCAGGCCGCACACTGGTTTTATCCGTTCGACAAGCAGACACCGGAGGTATCTACGCTGTTCCGTACCGAGGACGACAAGAAAACCTCGCTGATGGACATGCTGCTGTCTTCCGACGAATTCTGTGATTCCGACAAGTATTCTTTCTGCTTCACCCTCAACCTGAATCCGATGATTCAGAAAGGACTGACGGAGGCTCAGCTTCCGGAAAACCAGGAAGACTTGCCCGAAGAGATGAAGGCCCTGCTTTCGCGCAATGATACTCCGAGGTCGTTTAACATCTGCAAGCAGTATATCCACGACTTGTACCGGTTCTTCAAGCTGTGGAAATTTCGTAAGGAGGAAGAAGATATTTTCCAGAAGCCACTGACCCTCTGGAAGGTTCCGGCACTGGCTCCTTTCATGCAGATGCCGGAAAAACTGAGACAGACTGCCGACTATCTTCTGCATAAGAAATACCTGGAAGAAGCGACGGAACTGTATCAGCGGTTAAGTACCACCAGCCACCAGAACGATGCGGACCTTTGGGAGAAGCTGGGATTTGCCCTGCAGGGACAGTATGAATACGACAGTGCCATCGAAGCTTATCAGAAGGCCGACCTGTTGTGTCCCGACCAGTTCTGGAACCTGACGCACCTGGGAATCTGCTATCAGAAACTGGGAGATAACGAACAGGCACTCCGGTATTTCCAAAAGGCGGAACCTCTTCAGCCCGACAACCATAACATCCAGCTGCAAATCGGCATGTGCCTGTTTTTCCTGAAAGATTACGACAAGGCACTGGCTTACTTTTTCAAGGTGGAGTATCTAGACGAGAACAACGTACTGGCCCAGCAGTCCATTGCGCGCTGCTATTTCCAGAAACAACAGTTTACGGAGACCATCCGGTTCTACAAGAAACTGATACAGAACCAGAAGGCCAGCATAGACGACTGGTTGAGCTGCGGGGCTGCATACCTGATATGCGGAAACATCCCTCAGAGTCTGGAATGCTACAGGCAAGTGGCCGGACAACTTCCGTCGCACGAAAATTTCGTACAGCGTTATCTCAAATATCGCCCGACATTGACTGAAAACGGGGTCAGTCAAGAGTATATCGATTTAATCCCTGATTTAATTTTAAACTAACCGCATTATGATACGACTTGCATTTTTTTGTATCGGATTCATTTGTCTGACTGCCGGATGTCAGCAGAAACGCCAGCAATCAGCCAGCACCGAAGCGCAGGATAGCCTGGTACAGGTGGGAAACGACCGTGACGAACACGGCTGCATTGCTTCGGCAGGATACGTATGGAGTGAAGTTCGAAAAGACTGTATCCGTCCTTTCGAAGAAGGGGTACGCATGGAAAGTACCGACCAGGAGAACCTCTCGCTGTTCCTGGTTTTCAGTCAGGACTCTTCGAAGGTCGAACTGTTTTTCTCAGACGGAAGACCGAATGAGATTCTGGACCAGCGCAAATTGCCGAAGGGAGGCTTCGCATGGAATGTGGAAGACGACGACACCAAGAACGTCAGAAAAGACAAGAACGGATGGACGGTCAGCCAGCGCAACCGCCTGATATTCCAGCAGGTACCTCAACCGGAAAAGAAGTAAGCACATTGCCTCAGGCACCGGATAGATTCCCGGAAGATTCGGGAAGCATCCCCTCTTTCAGACAGAAGCATAATCAGGAAGCGTAGAAAAAAATCTTTTTTCCACAACGCGTCATATACATCCTGCTTATGTTTCTGTTTTATTTTATATCTTTGTACAAAAGAAAATGAAGGTATGCAAACAACGAGTGACAGCATCGTAATTATTCCAACGTATAACGAAAAGGAAAATATTGAAAACATTATACGCGCGGTATTCGGACTAGAGAAAAGTTTTCACATTCTGATCATCGAAGACAATTCTCCGGACGGAACAGCAGCCATTGTCAAAAGGCTGCAGACTGAGTTTCCCGACCAGTTGTTCATGATTGAACGCAAGGGTAAACTCGGATTGGGCACGGCTTATATTACAGGTTTCAAATGGGCCATCGAGCATCGGTACGATTATATTTTTGAGATGGATGCCGATTTCAGTCATAACCCCAACGACTTGCCAAGGCTGTATCAGGCCTGCCATGAAGGCGGCGGAGATGTGGCCATCGGCTCACGCTATGTCAGTGGTGTCAATGTCGTCAACTGGCCCATGGGACGGGTACTGATGTCTTATTTCGCTTCCAAGTATGTACGCTTTGTCACAGGTATTCCCATCCACGATACCACAGCCGGATTCAAGTGTTACCGCCGTCAGGTGCTGGAAACCATACCTCTCGACAAGATCCGCTTCAAAGGCTATGCCTTCCAGATTGAAATGAAGTTCACAGCCTATAAATGCGGATTCAAGATCATTGAAGTGCCCGTGATTTTCATTAACCGGGAACTCGGTACTTCCAAGATGAATTCCAGTATTTTCGGGGAAGCTGTCTTTGGCGTTATCCGCCTGAAATGGGACAGCTGGTTCAAGAAATATCCCCATGCTAACCCTCAATCACGCTAAAAAAGTATGAAACGTATATGGATATCAAACGCCGTCATTGTCAATGAAGGCAAGAAATTTCAAGGTTCGGTAGTCATCGAAGGAGAAACGATCAGTGAAGTGCTGACCGGTTCCCAGAGACCGTCAAAAGAGTGTGAAGAAGAAATCGATGCACAAGGGGCTTACCTGATTCCGGGAGTCATCGATGATCATGTGCATTTCAGAGATCCGGGACTGACCCACAAGGCAGACATGAGCAGTGAGACCATGGCAGCGGCTGCCGGTGGGGTAACTTCCTTCATGGACATGCCTAACTGCAATCCGCAGACTACTACCCTGGAAGCCCTGGAAAACAAGTTCGAGGATGCAGCCAAGAAATGTATGGTCAATTATTCGTTCTATTTCGGAGCCACCAACAACAACGCTTCCCTGCTTGCCCAACTGGACCGGAAAAAGGTGTGCGGAGTCAAACTGTTCATGGGTGCCAGTACGGGAAACATGCTGGTTGACCGCATGGAAACCCTTCGCAAGATTTTCTCCGAAGCCGGCATGCTGATTGCCACGCATTGTGAAGACCAGCACATCATCCGACAGAATACCGAACTTTTCAAGGAAAAATATGGAGAAGACCCGGATATCACCTGTCACCCGCTGATACGCAGCCGGGAGGCCTGCCTCTCTTCATCCCGACTGGCCGTGCAACTGGCTAAGGAAACGGGAGCACGCCTGCACATCCTGCACATCAGTACTGCAGACGAACTGGATTTGCTGGAAGACAAGCCGCTGAATGAAAAACGGATTACGGCAGAAGCCTGTGTGTCTCACCTGATGTTCTGTGACGAGGACTATCTGAAACTGGGAGCACGCATCAAGTGCAATCCTTCCATCAAAACCCGGAGCGACCGGGATGCCTTGAGAAAAGCCCTCAGCAGCAACCGGGTGGATGTCATCGGTACTGACCATGCCCCTCACCTCCTCAGTGAAAAGCAGGGAGGAGCCTTGAAGGCCGTATCCGGCATGCCTACCCTGCAGTTCTCGCTGGTAAGCATGATGGAACTTGTACGCGAAGAAGTATTCAGCATGGAACAGCTGGTACAGAAGATGTGTCATGCTCCGGCCCTCCTTTACCAGATTTCCCGCAGAGGATTCATCCGTGAAGGCTATCAGGCCGACCTTGTCCTCGTACATCCGGACAAGGCATGGACCCTTACCCCTTCGTGCATTCTGAGCAAATGCGGATGGAGCCCGATGGAGGGTCAGGTGTTCCACAGCAAGGTAGAGAAAACCTTTGTCAACGGACACTTGGTATACGACGGCAGTCAGGTAGATACCTCCTACCGCGGACAGGCTTTGTCGTTCGATAGATAAATCAAATTACCTGATTCAGATTTTATGCAGACAGAGATTACAACCATCACTTACGAGATACATGACTTGACGGATTACGTCAACTGGATTTATTTCTTTTTTGCCTGGGGATTCCAGCCGCGCTTTGCAACCATTGCTGACATCCACGGATGTGATGCCTGCCGTGCCGGATGGCTGGCCAGTTTTCCGGAAGAGGAACGCGGAAAGGCAGCCGAGGCCATGCAGTTGCACAAGGAAGCCATGCGCATGCTCAATTACCTCGACGGGAAATACAAGGTATACGGAATTTACCGGCTCATGAATGCCAATTCCGACGGCGATAATCTCATTCTGGAGGGAACCCGGTTTCCGTTGCTCAGACAGCAGACCCGGGTCAGACCGGAAGATCCGTTCCTCTGTCTGAGCGATTTTGTCCGGCCCCTTTCTTCCGGCATCACCGATACCGTAGGAGGATTCGCCACCACGGTAGATGCGGCCATGGAAGAACTCTTCACCGACGACGACTACAAGCACATGCTGGTCAAGATTCTGTCGGAACGTCTGGCCGAAGCAGCTGCAGAAAAGATGCATCAGACCCTGCGCACAAAAATCTGGGGATATGCACCGGATGAGAAACTTTCCATGAAAGAACTCCTGCGCGAAGAATATCAGGGTATACGTCCGGCAGTAGGATATCCCTCACTGCCCGACATCTCTGTCAGCCACCTGCTGAACGAACTGATTGAGATGGACCGGATTGGTATCCGTCTCACTGAGAACGGGATGATGCAACCGCTGGCTTCCGTCTGCGGACTGATGTTTGCTCATCCGGCCTCACGGTACTTTTCGGTAGGAAAGATCAGCGAAGAACAAGTGAACGACTATGCCCTTCGCCGGGGAAAGACTCCGGAAGAAGTGAAGAAATACCTGATTTCCAACTTACAGCAATGAGTCTTCTATGATATTATTACGTGTGTCCCTGTTTTTTCTGGTCCTGCTGTTGCTTCCGGACTGGTATCTGTACCGCTATTATATCCGTCCTTACGGGAAGAACCACCCGTTACGACGGGTCTTCTGGCTGCCCTCCCTGCTGTTGCTTCTGGCACTGGTTGTCTTCATCATCGGGTGGGAACAGTTGAACTCCTACATGGGAACGTACCTGATTATCGCCCTGTGCATTGCCATCCCCAAGAGCCTTTTCGCCCTCTTTCACCTGCTGGGAAGAGGACTCAGTGCCCTGATTCCCCCTCTCAGAGGAAAGAAAATCACCCGGCTTTCGGTCACCGGCAATTTGCTCATTGCACTTGCCACCGTGGCTTATATGCTGTTCGGGGCCATCAAAGGAAAAGAATTCTTCCAGGTCAGAGAGGTTACATTTGCCTCCCGCGACCTCCCCGCCGAATTCGACGGATACCGGATCCTGCAATTGTCCGACATGCATACGGGCAGTTGGGGCAACAATCCCGCTGCACTGGAAAAGGCCGTACGACTGTGCAATGCGCAACAGCCTGATCTGGCCGTCTTCACTGGGGACCTGGTAAACCATAATGCCGATGAGGTACTCCCTTTCATGCAGACGCTTTCCAAGTTGCAGGCCAGAGACGGAGTCTATTCCATCCTAGGCAACCATGATTATGCAACCTATACCCGATGGGACAATCCGGCCCAGCAACAGGCCAATGTCGATTCTCTGATTGAAAGAGAGAAAAGAATGGGATGGCAGCTACTGCTGAACGAGCACCGGATTATCCGCCACGACAACGACTCCATCGCACTGGTGGGAGTAGAGAACAGCGGCAACCTGCCTTTCCCGGACAGAGCCGACCTGAAGGCTGCATTAAAAGATACCGGACCACTGTTCAAGGTACTCCTCAGTCACGATCCTACCCACTGGCGCAGGGAAGTGCTTCCCGATACCGATATCCAGCTCATGCTGGCCGGGCACACCCACGACATGCAGATCAGCGTATTCGGTTTCTCCATTTCGCGCTTCATCTATCCGGAACACAACGGACTGTATACCGAAGGAGGACGAGGCCTTTATGTAAACATCGGACTGGGGCACATCCTCTTTCCCATGCGACTGGGAGCCTGGCCGGAAATCACGCTTATCACATTACGAAAACAGCAATAATCAAAAACCATCAAGTATATGAAATTCTTATATCTTATCTATCAAATCTGCATCGGATTACCCATTTTCCTGGTAATCACGATTCTGACAGCCCTCATCACCATCCTCGGCTGCTGGTTGGGCGATGGGCACGTATGGGGATACTACCCCGGAAAGATCTGGTCGCAGCTTACCTGCCGCCTGTTTTTACTGCCCATCAAGGTCGTCGGAAGGGAACACCTGGACAAGAAGACCTCATACGTATTCGTAGCCAATCATCAGGGCTCGTTCGACATCTTCCTGATTTACGGTTTTTTGGGCCGCAACTTCAAATGGATGATGAAAAAGAGCCTGCGCAAACTGCCGTTTGTAGGAAAAGCCTGTGAATCGGCCGGATTCATCTTCGTCGACAAATCCAGTCCACGAAAGGTATACGAAACCATCAAGCACGCAGAAAAGGTACTGCAGGACGGTACTTCACTGATGGTATTCCCGGAAGGTGCACGTACCTTTACCGGGCATATGGCCGATTTCAAGAAGGGAGCCTTCCTGCTTGCCGACCAATTGCAGCTTCCGGTCGTACCGCTGACCATCGACGGTTCTTTCGACATCCTGCCGCGCACCGGAAAAACGCTTTCCTGGCATCCCATGAAACTGACCATCCATCCGGCCATCTATCCCATAGGTAAGGGAGAAGCCAACCTGCAGAAACTCATGACCGAGTCTTATCAGGCCATTGAAAAGGACCTTCCGCCACACTATCAGGGAAAACGCAAAAATCCGGACCAGTAAGTAAAGGCAAAAGAAGACGAGACCTCAGCAAAGATGGCAATCCCCCTCGACTTTTACAGGACCGAAAGCCATTGCCTGAGTCATTACATATTCTCCGGGAGTACCTCCGCAATCAGAAACGGGAATTTCAATTGCAGAGGTACTCCCGGAGATTTTTATCTGTCCCTCTCCACGTTCCCGTTTCCTGTCACAGCCCGGCATAAAAAAGAAAGGATACCTTCCTTCCGGAACGTACCCTTTCACACCATTAATAAAACCTTATAAAATAAAGACACAAATGCGATTTATTCTCCTTTTTTACAATTTCCCGGCATACAGATCTTCCAGGAAGGCATCCAGATAAGCTCCACGCACGTTCGATTTGTAGAAACGACCTTCCTTGTCCAGAATCAGGCACATAGGCACAGACATGATGTGATACTGCTGTGCCGCCTCACCGTAGATTCCTCCTTCCATACGCCCCTGCGTCCAGTCCATTTTTTCTTCCTTCAGTGCCTTCTGCCATTCCGACTCCTTCTCATCCACCGAAATGCTGACAATCGCAAAATCCTTGTACTTCTCGTGCACCTTTCTCAAGTGAGGAATTTCCGCCCGGCAGGGTCCGCACCAGCTTGCCCAGAACTCCAGCATCACATACTCGCCTTCTGGAATCAGCGAAGACAGACGCACGGTCTGTCCGTTGCGGTCCAGCACCTCCACATCCTTGTACTTCTCACCGATGGCCATCCATCTCACCGATGCAGCCGTTCTTTCCAGCCGTTCCCATTCCGATGTACCCTTCCAGTAAGGCTCAAACCAGCCCAGCAGTTCATCCATCTGTGCGAAAGTAAACGACATGTTCGGATCGGAGAACAACACAATCGCCTGATCCAAGGCCACAACTGAGCGGGCATTGCCCTTGATAAAATCCAGCTTGGCCTGAAGCAACCGGTCGTTCCACTTTCTTTCTTCCCGTACCAATGCCTTTCCGACGGATTCATCCACCTCCTTGCCCTCCAGTTCCGGTACATAATACTCGTTCAGGTAACGCTCATTCACAGCCGACAAGGTATCCGTCAGCGGTTTCAGACCGGCATTCATCTGCAGGAACAAATCGTGCGTAGGCAATCCGGTTACAGCCGGAGCCACCGTCTTGCGGGTAGTAGAATAGTAATACCCCGGTAAAGTAGCCACATCCCCTGAAAAAGAAATATCCGAATTATCCAAATAGAACATGGCCCTGAACTTCCGGTTTCTCAAGTCAGCCTTCTCTCCCGGACGGTTCGTATCAATCACCAGGTAATGCATCGACGGAGCAGATACCGCCCCCGACAAGACAAACTTACCTTCCTTCATTTCCGTACTGTCCACCGTGACCGGATTATTCAAGGAATCCAGACACTCCAGATAAACCTTTCCGTCTACGTGCTCACCCGTAAGCGTTCCGTGAATCGTGTATCCTTCCGATACAGGGTGACAGGCACCCAACAAACCTGCGGCAGCAATGGCCACCCAACCAATTTTTTTCATATGCAGTATATTTTATATTTCAGATTAAGGATTCTGTTCCAACAAATTATTTCCAGAGAGCGCCATACGGGGCAAAGGAAGAATGCCTCCTCCAGACCAGGCCGTCACATACTTCCGGGCCTGCCAGTCCACTCCATCGAGTGCATGATAGCGCACCATATCAAACCATTCCTCAAAGTTCTCTCCAAACAGTTCCAGATACTTCTGGTCGAAAATTTCCATCAGCAGGTCCGCATCCTTCACCTGTTTCAGGTACCCGTCATCAAAACCCGCACGCTTCATCAGCGGAGCCAGCAGTCCCCGCACCTGTTCCGGTGTCAGGATCCCCTTCCGGAGTCCGGCCTCCGCCTGAATGAAATACAGTTCCGACAGACGCAGCATATAGAGCGAATTGCCCGGCCGGTTCTCTATTTGGTCATTCATCTGATACTTGTTCATCTGATACACCGGATTCACCGGTTTGGTAAATGCCCACTGATACCGCCGGTCGCCTGGATGCGCCTCTGCAATCATCGTCAGAGTCTTTCCGGCACCTCCCTTCCAGTCGTACCAGTTGCTCGTCACTTTCTGCTGGTTATTCATCGTATACGGATAAAACAGCAGTTCCGAGTTGTCGAAACTGGCAAACACATCTCCGTAATTCTTTTCCAGTACGATGCCCTGAGCCTTTCCTTCTTCCAGTACTTCCGACACCAGTCGGTATGCCTCCTTATACTCTCCCTGCGACAGCCGTACCTTTGCCAGGAATCCCTTTGCCGACAGACCGTTGGCCATATACATCACCGGACGTCCTGAAGCCGTCTTCACCGGCAAGTCGGACGCCTCTTCCAGGTCGGACACAATCAAGGCATAGCAATCCGCCACCGAAGCACGGGCCTTCGGAATGTTCCCTCTCACAGGCTCCTCGTACAAGACCACCCCATAACGGGAATCCGGCTTCCAGAACTCCCCGTAAAGCCTCAGCAACATGAAATGCACCAGTGCCCGGTTGAACTTCGCTTCCTTGATGTAATTACGCCGCATCTCCTCCGACAAGCCCCGGATGGACCGGCCATCCTGCAAGGCAGCCAGTACCGAATTCGCCTGATTCACGACATAATACAACTGCGTATAGGTTTCCGAAACCACGAAATTATCATCCAGTATACTTCCGGAAGCAAAACTTGCCGCCCCGTTTACCGAAGAACTTTTCAGTACCCCGCTCCGCATGAACATCGCATTGTAGATGCCCGAATAATTTCTCCACGAAGCATAAATACCTCCTACCGCGATTTCCGCCGAGGCCGCATCCGTAATCAGCGTCCTGTCATCCAGCACATACTCCGGTTTCAACTCGTCGATGGGTCCCATCAGGCTGCATCCGTTCATGCAGCACAACCCTATCATTCCCAATATATAATGTTTCAGATTCATGATAAATACAAATTACGATCAAAACTGCAAATTGACTCCCACCGAGAACGTCCGGCTCAACGGATAAGGATCGCTGTTGGTTCCCATGCTTGTAATGCCGGAAGCAATGGTCTCCGGGTCCAGCCCCGGCCAACCGGTCAGGGTCAGCAGGTTGGTAGCCGAGACAAACAGACTTCCCCGTGCGACACCCGCCTTTGTCATCCACCTTTCAGGCAAGGCATACGACAAGGTAACATTCTTCATGCGCAGGTACGACGTCTCAAACACATACCGGTCATTGTCCAGGTAATTCATGTTATACGGAGAAGCCACCAGACGCGCATAACGTGCATCCCGACGCTCCGGTGTCCAGGTATTTCCGAACAGTTCACGCCCCACACTCTGCCCCAGAAAACCGTAAGCCTCCTGATTCAGGTTGGAATACAAGGCCTGTCCTCCCCACTGGAACTGCATCAGCACCGAAAGCGACCAGTTCCGGTACGTGAACGTATTGGTCCATCCACCGAACAACTTCGCCTCCGGATTAGCAATCACCACCCGGTCATCGGCCGAGATCGTACCGTCTCCGTTCATGTCCCGCATCAGGAAATCCCCTTCTCCACCGTTCTGGTAATTGGCGAACCCCTTCTGCTGCGCCTGCTCGTTCAATGCCGCAAGCTCCTCCACATCCTGTATGATATGATCCACCACATATCCCTTCACCGTTCCGGCAGGCATTCCCACCAGGAAGGCATCCTGCATGGTAACAGCAATCTGCGCATTGTTCAGCGACTCAATCCGGTTGCGGTTGACAGCCAGGTTCAGGTCACTCATCCAGGAAAAATCCTTTGTCCGCACCGGATAACCTCCCATCATCCACTCCAGTCCCCGGTTCGACACATCAATGATATTGTCGTAATAATTCTTCATGCCCGACTCCAGGATATGAGGTGCCGGAGCCAGCGATCCCGCCGTATAGCGGTAATACACGTCAAAGCCCCCATACAAACGGCCTGAGAACAACGTAAAGTCAAGTCCCAGATTCACCTCATGCGTCTTTTCCCAGTGGATTCCCTCATTCGGCAACAAGTCCTGCAGGCGTACGGAAGAACTGTTTCCATACTGTCCTGCCGTATAATACTGCCGGTAAGAGAAACTGGACACATTCGTCGATCCGGTCTGTCCCCAGCTCAACCTCAGTTTCAGTTCATCTATCCAGCCGGTCCGCTTCAGGAAATCCTCCTCACTGAGCATCCATCCCGCAGACACCGCCGGGAAAACACCCCACTGGTTGCCCGGCCCGAACTTCGAAGAAGCATCGGCACGCAAGCTCGCCTCCAGCAGATACCGTCCGGCATAATCATACGACACACGACCGTACAACGAATTCAGTCCGCTTTTCGTCACAAAATCAGCAGACGACAGCACGTGCTGTGCCGAACCCACATTGTTCAGGTAATCATCGTTCGGGAATCCTTGGAACGTAAAAGCCTCTCCCCGGCTCACACTCCGGTCGGCCCCATAGCCCAGCATCACTCCCAGCAAATGCCTGTTCCAGTACCGGCTGTAATCGGCACGGAAGTTGACAGACGTATTCGTATATTTCGAACGGTTGGTACTGAGTGTGGAATAAGGAATCATCCCCTGCCACAGCTCCTGCGTCTTTCCCGGATAGAAATACCGGTTGGAATAATTATAAGAAGCCATCGTAAAATCCGCATGCAGTTTCAGGTCCTTCAGAATATCAATGTCCAGATACACATTACCCATAAACTGGTCGCTCACATTTTCCGATTTCCGTTCCAGCAGGGCCACCGGACTGGCTACCGTCACCCCCTCGGGCAAATCATAGTGCGCCGCATAATCAATCCGGACAAAATCACCGTTCTCGTCATAGACAGGACGATCCGGCCGCACCAGCCAGGCATGCGTATCACTCTGCAGAATGGACTCCTGACTCGGACTTTTCCGGCTCGAATTGGAGTAGCTCATCAATACCCCCGCACGGACACGTTCGCTGACAGCCGTATTCAGTGACATACGCGCCCCGTACGTATCCATATGATCGTACTTATACAAGCCGTCCTGATTGATTCCGTTGAAAGAAAAAGAATAATCCGTCTTCTCCGAGCCTCCCCGCACCGACACATTATACTGATGCGTCAACGCATTGCGGTTGCGTATCTCCCGGTTCCAGTTCACATTCTCCGCCCCGAAAGCCGAGGGGTTCAAGCCCTGAAACCCGGTGAAAAGCATCGTCTGCGGATCCATCTCAAAACGACCGTATTTCATCAGCAAGTCGGGCATCACATTGGTAGACACCACCCTGCCGGTCATCGATTCATTATAGGCACGCATGGAGTTGACCAGAATCTCTTCGTGCAACATCCGGAACTCCCGGTTGTCCAGCGGAGCAAACTCCTTCACCGGATTCCCGATACTCAGGGTATATCCGGCCTCCACCTTCACCTTCTCACCCTTTCTTCCCGATTTCGTGGTGACAATAATCACACCATTCGCTCCTCTCGACCCGTAGATGGCCGTAGCCGAAGCATCCTTCAGCACATCAATGCTTTCGATATCTCCCGGCGAGACATTCAGCAGCGGGTTCAGCGCATTCCCTTCCACAAACATCGGGACCCCGTCTATCACATACAGCGGCGCATTGTTGGCCGTCAGCGAAGTCGTAATGGGATAAGGAGAAGTCACCCCGCGCACATTGATCGACAACGTAGCCCCCGGTTCTCCGCTGTTCTGCGTCACCAGTACCCCCTTGATGGTACCTCCCAGCATGTTCTGTACGGTAGTCGATGTATGCGAAAGCTTTTCCATGTCCTCCTTCTTCACCGAAACGATCGAACTGGTCAGACTCTTCCGGTTCTTGTTGCCGTAGCCGATGACCACCACATCCTCCAGCAGCTGGGCATCCGTCTTCAACGTCATGTGCTGCACCTTCACCGTATTATTCACCGTCACCTCCTGCGGTTCCAGACCTATAAAGGAATAACGCACCCGGCAAGGCGTGTGCGGAAGATTCAACGTATACTTTCCGTCATAATCGGTAATGGTACCCAGCGAAGTCCCCACCACCACTACAGACACTCCCGGAAGCGGATTTCCCGATTCATCACTCACCACACCCGACAGGACATGACTGCCGTCCTCATTCTCCTGGAGATACGTTGCATACGGGTTTCCCGCAAAAACGGCATTGACCCAAAAGGGGAACATTCCGATTCCCACCCAAAATCTTAATCTCTTATAAAAGTTCATACCTGGAATATTAAACGAAACTCACTTCGATTGTTAACAAGTGGCCCTGCCGGCAGTCATCTACAGACAAGCAACGCCTTATTATTATGTAAACAAGAAAGACTTCAAAAAAGTTCTGTAATTCGTATATAAATTCACTTTACAATCCCTTTCAGTCTTCCAGGCCGATACATGCATTTCCCAAAGACTTTCCGGCAGACAGAAAAAGCAATGCCGCATACCCCTCTTTCAAGAGATATGCGGCATTGCCTTATTAAAATTACTTCTTTAATCCATACGTATGCCGGATGCGGGTCAAGACCGGCAATCCTTCCGGTACCGGATACGGCTCAACTCATCGCGAAGCCCCGATTTTTTCCATGTTGCTGCGGGCCACCGCCATGTATTCCTTAATCATCGGATTGTTCTTGAACGACTCCGGAGCCTGGTCCACGATTTCCTCCAGCAGCGGTGTCAGCATCGGATAAGGGAAAGCGTTGCAAATCATGATGAACACCCCCGGTCCGAGCACATTCTCATAGTTGGCCTGAATAAACTCCTTGGCCAACGCATTCATTTCGTCATTCACTTCCTTACGCAGACGGGTAATCTCCCGGTGGATGGTCTCAGAATCCTTTCCGTCCATAATCATCCGGCTTTCCTGGCGTTCCACCTCGTAGGCACGGTCGTCCAGTGAATTCTTCTTCATGACAAAATCATTGAAGCAGTCATTCAGCGGAGTTCCTTTGATGGTAATACCCGAGTTGCTTATATCAATGTAGATGTCTCCATCCTCCAGCACAAAAGGCATAATCGACTCATCGTCCATAAACAGTGATACCAATTGCGCAGAATCCACCTTTCCCTCCATCTTGAACAGCCCATGTATTACCTCAGTCGAATCTATCTTCACCATCTGGTTACCAGAAGGCACTTTGATAAAAAGCATCTTTCCGTCCAGACTGGATACAGAAGAGACACCCTCTATCTTATATTTCTTTCCGCAAGAAGCGCATATTATCGCACAAAACAGAAAAAAGTAAAATTTATACATGCAACAAGCTTTTTTGTTTACGGCGCAAAGGTAAGATGTTTCTACCTTGCTAAAAAATAAATTATCAAAATTTAAACTTAAATAGAGGTTTATTACTGTATCAAAAGAATTTAACTCCCTCTCCCCCGCTTTTTCCCTGCCTTTTCCCTGGCGGATGCGGGTAACACAAAGTCACCGTCTCCTCCCCTCCCTTTTGTATTGCGCAAGGAATGAAAGTCATAAAAACTGTAAAAATAAGAACAAAATGCCATTATTTTCATAGAAGATGCAAAAATCTGAACACAGATGGGTTTTCATGTGCAAAAGTTAGATTATATTTGTAAAAAATTTAATTTTATATACAGAATGAAAAAACTTAAAGCATTAGCATTTGCACTGATTTGTGCAGCTTTCTCACCGGTAAAGGCCGATGAAGGAATGTGGCTTCTACAGTTGATGCAAGAGCAGAATCTTGCTGACAGAATGAAAGCGCAGGGTTTGAAAATGGATATCGCCGACATTTACAATCCGGAACGTATCACACTGAAAGATGCGGTAGGTATTTTCGGACGCGGATGTACAGGAGAAATCATTTCTGCCGAAGGATTGATCCTGACCAACCACCATTGCGGATACGACGCGATACAGCAGCATAGCTCGGTAGAGCACGATTATCTGACTGACGGTTTCTGGGCTAAGAACCGCTCGGAAGAACTGCCGACTCCGGGACTGACCTTCAAGTTTGTGGAACGCATCGTCGATGTGACTGCAGACGTCAACGAAGACATCCGTAAAGGAAAGGTATCGGAAATCAACTCATTCGGTGCCGAATACCTCGACAAACTGGCTGCTGAGGTACTGAAGAAGAGCGACCTGAAGGGCAAGCCGGGTATCTCTACCGAAGCGCTTCCTTTCTATGAAGGCAACCGTTTCTATGTGTTCTTCATCAAGACTTACAGCGACGTGCGTATGGTAGCTGCTCCTCCTTCTTCTATCGGTAAGTTCGGAGGTGAGACCGACAACTGGATGTGGCCGCGCCACACTTGCGACTTCTCTATGTTCCGTGTATATGCCGACAAGAACGGTAATCCGGCAGAGTACAGCAAGGACAATGTGCCTTTGAAGGTGAAGAAACACCTGACCATCTCACTGAAGGGTCTGCAGGAAGGCGACTATGCCATGATTATGGGATTCCCGGGAAGCACCAGCCGTTACCTGACAGAAAGCGAAGTGAAACTGCGCATGGTGGGTACCAACGTACCGCGCATCACTGTCCGTGAGGCTCGCCAGAACGTGCTGCGCCAGGAAATGGCTGCCAGCGACAAGGTGCGTATCCAGTATGCCAGCAAGTTTGCTTCTTCAAGCAACTACTGGAAGAACTCAATCGGTATGAACAAGGCCATCATCGACAACCGTGTACTGGAAACAAAGGCTGAACAGGAAGCTAACTTTGCCAAGTTTGCCAAGGAACAGAACAGCGAGGCATATGCCAAGGTGGTAGGACAGATTGACGAGTACGTGGCTAAGGTGGCTCCGATTACCCGTGAGCTGACTTACTTCAGCGAGACTTTCCGTTCGGGTATCGAATTCGGTGCGACTTACGTAATCTTCGAGAACCTGAAGACTGCCCTGCAGAAAAACAAGAAGAAAGACATTGAAAAGAATATCGAGGCACTGAAAGAGGCATATGCCAGCGTACACAACAAGGATTACGATCACGAAGTAGACCGCAAGGTGGCTAAGGTGCTGATTCCGCTTTATGCCGACAGCGTATCGGCTGAAGCTCTTCCGGCATTCTACCAGACCATCAAGACTCAGTTCAAGGGTGATTACAATGCCTACATCGATGCCTTGTATGACAACACTATCTTTGCCAACGAAAAGAACTTCAATGCCTTCATCGCCAACCCGACTGTAGAGGCTATCGATGCCGACCTGGCTATCCAGTACTCTAGCAGCAAGAACGAAATGGCGAAGAAACTCTTCGACAAGAGAAGCGAAGTAAGCGGTGAAATCGACCTGCTGCATAAGACTTACGTACGTGGTCTGTGCGAAATGTATGCACCGACTCCGAAGGCTCCGGATGCTAACTTCACTATCCGTCTGACTTACGGTAATGTGAAGGCTTACGATCCGAAGGACGGTATCCACTACAAGTATTACACTACCCTGAAGGGTGTAATGGAAAAAGAAGATCCGAACAATCCGGAATTTGTGGTACCTGCCAAACTGAAAGAGCTGTATGCTACCAAGAATTTCGGCCGCTATGCATTGCCTAACGGTGAAATGCCGGCTTGCTTCCTGACTACCAACGACATCACCGGCGGTAACTCGGGTTCACCGGTAATCAACGGCAACGGCGAACTGATCGGTTGTGCTTTCGACGGCAACTGGGAGTCTTTGTCGGGTGACATCAACTTCGACAACAACCTGCAGCGTTGTATCGCCGTAGACATCCGCTACGTACTCTTCATCGTAGAGAAACTGGGTGGATGCAAGAACCTGATCGATGAAATGACAATCGCTGAATAATACAGCCTGTCGAACAGATAGGGATGCCCGAAAGGCATCCGGCAAGAGAGGACAAGCAGACGAAGGCTGTGGCAAAACACCTTGTCGGCTTGTCCTTTTTTCTGCCTGACTGGATTTGTAAATTAACCCCAATTTTATAAGATATATGAAAAAAACACTTCTTCTCTCACTCTTTGGATTATGTACGGCTATGGGCAGCTATGCCGACGAAGGCATGTGGATGCTGACCGACCTGAAGAAGCAGAATGCGGCTGTAATGCAGGACCTGGGACTGGACTTGAGCATCGACCAGGTGTATTCTCCCGACCACATCAGCCTGAAGGATGCGGTGGTGCACTTCGGAGGCGGATGTACCGGCGAGGTGATTTCTTCGGAAGGACTGGTGCTGACCAATCATCATTGCGGATATGGCTATATCCAGCAGCACAGTTCGGTGGAACACGACTATCTGACCGATGGTTTCTGGGCCATGGACCGCAGCCAGGAGCTTCCTTGCGAGGGACTGACTGTCACGTTTATCGACCGTATTCTGGACGTTACGGAATATGTGGAAGAGCAGTTGAAAAAGGATGAAGATCCGGAAGGACTGAACTATCTTTCTCCGAAATACCTGGAAGGGGTAGCCGAGCGCTTTGCGAAAAAGGAAAAAATCGCTACCGACGAGTTTACGGTGCTCGAACTGAAGCCTTTCTACGGAGCCAACAAGTATTATCTGTTTGTAAAGACTGTCTATAAGGACATCCGCATGGTAGGAGCTCCTCCTTCTTCCATCGGCAAATTCGGTGCAGATACCGACAACTGGATGTGGCCCCGTCACTGCGGCGACTTCTCTATCTTCCGTATCTATGCCAACGCCGAGGGCAAACCGGCACGGTACGATGCGACGAATGTGCCTCTGAAGGTCAAGAAACACCTGGCCATCAACCTGAAGGGTATCCAGGAAGGCGACTTTACTTTCGTCATGGGATTCCCGGGACGCAACTGGCGCTACATGATCAGCGACGAGGTGGAAGAACGGATGCAAACCACCAACTTCATGCGTGATACGGTCCGCGGCGTACGTCTGCGCGTACTGGGCGAGGAAATGGCAAGCAGTCCCAAGATCCGTATCCAGTATGCCGCCAAGTATGCCTCATCGGCCAATTACTGGAAAAATGCCATCGGCATGAACGAAGGACTGGTACGCCTGAAGGTACTCGACCGCAAGAAGAGAGAGCAGGAAGCCCTGCTGAATTTCGGACGTGAAATCGGCGACGACAGTTACCGTCAGGCCTTTGAGAGCATCCGTCAGATTGTGGCCAAGCGCCGTGATGCCGTATACCATCAGCAGGCTATCTATGAGGCACTGATGCTGGGTACGGAGTTCTCGAAGGTACCGGAAACCGACTCGCTGCAGCAGGCTCTCGACAGCAAGAACCGGAAGGAAATTCAGGCTGCTACTGCCAGTCTGCTGAAACGTGCCGACAAGTTCTTCAACAAAGACTACAATGCGGCAGTCGACCGCAAGGTTTCGAAGCAGCTGCTGGCACTGTATGCCCAGCTGATTCCGGTAGACCGGCGCATCAGTATCTTCGAAACCATCAAGAAGGAGTTCAACGGCAGTACCGATGCCTTCATCGATGCCTGCTTCGACCGCTCCATTTTCCGGAGCCGGGAGGCACTGGAGGCATTCCTGAAGAAACCGGATGCCATGCAGCTCAAGAACGACCTGATGGTGCGTTACGCACAGTCGGTGAAGGACGGTTACGAGGCTACGAGCGAGGCCATGAAGAGCGAGACGGATGCCTACAACCGTGCCCACAAGACCTGGGTGGCGGGAGTGCTGGCTTACAAGCAGCGGAACGGACAGCCGATTTATCCGGATGCCAACTCTACCCTGCGTCTGACATATGGCAAGATCGGTTCGTATGAACCGGCCGACGGCAAGGAGTATCTGTATTACACCACACTGAAAGGCGTGATGGAAAAAGAAGATCCGAACAATCCGGAGTTTGTGGTACCTGCCAAACTGAAAGAACTGTATGAGAAAAAGGATTTCGGTCCGTATGCCATGCCCGACGGCCGGATGCCGATCTGCTTTGCTACGGCTACCGACAATACGGGAGGTAACTCCGGCTCACCGGTCTTCAATGCACGGGGAGAACTGATCGGTACGGGCTTCGACCGCAATTACGAAGGACTGACGGGCGACATCGCCTACAACCCGCAGTTGCAGCGTGCAGCCGTCGTGGATATCCGCTATACGCTGTTCATCATCGACAAGTTTGCCGGCGCTGGTCACCTGCTGGAGGAAATGACCCTCATCAAATAAACGGCTGATTTGAAATAAAAGAACCGACAAGGGAGGATTTTTTCATTCTCCTTTGTCGGTTTTCATTTTTTTTAAAGAAAAGACTCCGACCTCCGTGCGGAGGTTGTAGAACCCTCGGACGGAAGTCGAAAAACCCTCGTATGCAGGTTGCACGACCTGCATACGAGGGTTTGATTATTAATCGACAGGCAACAGATTACCTGCAACGGGAGAAAGGAAAACCTTTCCTCGCACTGCGGCAACGGCCCGTTATTTCCGGTTCTTTTCGCGTTCCTCTTCCTGCGGGATGCGGAAGGCCGTGTACAACTGCAGGACAGCTGCCACACTCAGGCAGGCAATCCATTCGTTGCGGTGCCAAAGCAGCATCATGACACCGGCCACGATGAGCAAAGCCGCCCCGATCAGCTGCTGCCGGCGCAGGCGGCGGATGACGATGTTACGGCCTTCGTAACGGGACTTCACCTGCACATAGGCAAACAGTACCGCTCCAATCAAATAGACATAGGGCGCCCATACCAGACGGGTAATCTGGAGCACAGCCCCCAGCAACAGCAGGACACCTCCTGCCATATATACATAAGAATCGAGTTTCTTCATATAAAATCCTTAGTGTTCCAAATCTTCTTCAAAAATAAAAATATCCTCATCCGCCTTTTTCATCTTGTACTTCTCGCGGGCAATCTTTTCCAGTGCCTCGGGATTCGATGTCAGTTCCTTCAGCGCCCGGCTGTCCTCTTCATACTGACTGCGGTAACGCTCAATTTCCGTATTCAGTTCCCGTATCTCACGCCAGTGGGAAACCCGCCGGATCAGGCTGTTATCGTCGAGCACACCAATGATCAGCACGAACACCAGGATGGTGATCATGTATTTGTGGCGGCACACATAATTCCATATATACTTCAATCTGCTCATAAAACAAGGTATAACAGTTCACGCGACAAAGATATAAATTTTGAACGGGAGGCAGGTGTTGAAACCGATATTTTATGTACTTTTGTAGGTACGAACATTAAAATTATCATAAATACAACCATATGGAGAACTATATTGTATCGGCACGCAAATACCGTCCCGCCACTTTCGATACGGTGGTCGGACAACGCGCACTGACTACTACCCTTAAAAATGCCATTGCCAGCCAGAAACTGGCACACGCTTACCTGTTTTGCGGTCCGCGCGGAGTAGGTAAAACCACCTGTGCCCGTATCTTCGCCAAGACCATCAACTGTCTGAATCCCACGGCAGAAGGTGAGGCATGCAATGCGTGTGAGTCCTGTCAGGCGTTCAACGAGCAGCGGTCGTACAATATTCATGAGCTCGATGCGGCTTCCAACAACTCGGTGGAGGATATCCGTTCCCTCATCGAGCAGGTGCGCATCCCTCCCCAGATCGGAAAGTACAAGGTGTACATCATCGACGAGGTGCACATGCTGTCGCAGGCTGCCTTCAATGCCTTCCTGAAAACACTGGAGGAGCCGCCTCATCATGCCATCTTCATCCTGGCCACTACCGAGAAGCACAAGATTCTGCCTACCATCCTGAGCCGCTGCCAGATTTATGACTTCAGCCGTATCAACATTGCCGATATGGTGGAACACCTGGCCAATGTTGCCCGGAAGGAAGGCATCGAAGCCGAACCGGAGGCACTGAACGTCATCGCACAGAAGGCCGACGGAGGTATGCGAGATGCACTGTCCATCTTCGACCAGGTAGTAAGCTTCACCAACGGACACATTACCTACCAGAGCGTCATCGAAAACCTGAACGTGCTGGATTACGAATATTATTTCAAGCTCACCGACTACCTGCTGGAAAACCGGGTGACCGACTGTCTGCTGGTGTTCAATGACGTGCTGAAGAAGGGATTCGACGGCAGCCATTTCATCACCGGACTGACCTCTCACTTCCGTGACCTGCTGGTCAGCCGTGACCCGGAGACCCTGCAGTTGCTGGAAGTGGGAGCCTCCATCCGCGAGCGCTACCAGCAGCAGGCACAGAAATGCAGTCCGCAGTTCCTGTTCAAGGCCATGAAACTCTGCAACGACTGCGACCTGAACTACCGGCTGAGCAAGAACAAGCGATTATTGATTGAACTGACACTGATACAGGTTTCCCAACTGACACTGGAGGAGGACGGCCACAGTGAGGGGCGTGGCCCTAAGCAGCAGATTAAACCCGTCTTCAACCAGCAGGCAGCCACTGCCGGCGGAACCCAATACGTAATAGTGCCTACGGGACAAACGGGAGGTACTTCCCCGCAGGCTACGGCTACGGCCACTGCCGTACCGGCCGGAAATCCGGCCCCACAAGCCGCTCCGGCAGGAGCACAGGCTCCTGTCACCCAACGGCCGGCACAGACGGCTCCAACAGCTACGGCCACGGCAGGCAGCACCACTGCGACAGCTACGGCACGTACAGCCCCGCAGGCTGCTCCGGCAGGCGACAAGAAGATTCCGGTCATGAAAGCCGGCAGCATGGGATTCTCCATCCACAAGCCGCATACTCCTGAAAAGCAGGTAAAGGCTGCCGCTGCCGTCACTCCGAATCCGGCTGCCAGTCAGGCCGACTACGAAGACTATATCTTCAACGAGAAAGACCTGGACTACTACTGGAGGGAATTTGCGGCTCAGTTGCCGAAGGAAGAGGCTGCCAATGCGGCCCGCATGATGAACCTGCATCCGCATCTGCTGAACAACCAGACTACCTTTGAGGTAGCGGTAGACAATGAAATGGTGCAGCGCTACATGCAGCAGCTTGCTCCACAGATTACGGCACACCTGCGCAAGCAGCTCCACAACCGGAAGATTGAGATGACGGTACGGGTAAGCGAACAGAACGAGAACGTCAGGGCCTACAGTCACCTGGAGCGCTTCCAGATGATGAGCCAGAAGAATCCGTACCTGAAAAAACTGAAGGAGGAGTTCGACCTGGAGTTGTCCTGATTCCCCTTCGGGCTACTTTTGCCCATATACATTCATCACACTTTAATAAAATATCCGCCTGCGATTCCCTACGGGAAAAGCAAGCGGATACATTTTTTAAGTCTGTCTTTATTCTCTCTTATAACTTATCGTGCTTACACATCTCGTGTGTGACGGCTGCCCCTACGCTTCTGCCACATGGACAGGCGATACACATCCGTTAGAGGTCATGATTCCGCATCCGGTACTCGGCCAGTTCCTCGTATTTCGTACCGGGACGACCGTAGTTGCAGTACGGATAAATGGATATTCCTCCACGCGGAGTAAAGATTCCCGTCACTTCGATGTATTTCGGATCCATCAACCGGATCAGGTCCTTCATGATGATGTTCACACAGTCCTCGTGAAAGTCACCGTGGTTGCGGAAACTGAACAGATACAGTTTCAGACTCTTGCTTTCCACCATCTTCACATCCGGCAAATAGCTGATACGGATTTCCGCAAAATCCGGCTGTCCGGTAATCGGACACAGACTGGTAAACTCCGGGCAGTTGAAACGTACCCAATAATCATTCTCCGGATGCTTGTTGACAAAAGCCTCGAGCACCTCGGGTGCATAATCCTGCTTGTAGGCGGTGGTCTTACCCAGCACCGTCAATTCATCTTCTCTTTTCATACTTCCTACACTTCACATTAATCAAAAGTCAGTCCGGCACGGTTAGCGGCGTTCGGACTGTGATTTTTCGTTCAAATACTTCTCCAGTCCCTCACGGCGCAACTTACAGGCCGGACAGTGTCCGCAGCCGTCTCCTACAATTCCGTTGTAGCAGGTAAGGGTCTCGTAACGGACGATATCGAGCACACCCAGTTCATCGGCCAGGGCCCAGGTCTGTGCCTTGTCAATCCACATCAGCGGAGTATGGATCACAAACTGCTCGTCCATGGCCAGGTTCAGTGTCACGTTCAGCGACTTGATGAAGGCGTCACGGCAGTCGGGATATCCGCTGAAGTCGGTCTGCGAGACTCCCGTCACCATGTGGCTGATGCCTCTTTCACGGGCATACACGGCAGCAATGCTCAAAAAGAACAGATTGCGTCCGGGCACAAAGGTGTTAGGGAAACTTCCTTCGGGCTTCTCTTCGTCCATCCGGATAGAGGTATCCGTCAGGGAGTTCTTTCCCAGATGACCGATAAAGGATACATCCATTACGTCGAACGACACTCCGGCCTTGCGGGCCAGTTCACGGGCCAGTTCCACTTCCTTCACGTGCTTCTGTCCGTAAATAAAACTCAATGCATATACTTCCTTGAAATGCTTCTTTGCCCAATAAAGGCAGGTGGTAGAATCCTGACCACCACTGAAGACAACCAGTACTTTTCCGTTATCCATGATCAGATATCTTTAATTTTCAATACATTGTAAGAGATGTGCTCGTCGTAGACGTCGCTGTCGTCCACTTTCTTGATGTAGTTCACCACCCGGATGGTTACCGGCAGGATAATCACTTCATAGGCGGTTTTCAATACCACCTGTACCAGCATCAGCTTGGCCAGTTCCGTCAGCGGCATCAGTCCCCCGAAAGCCAGCGGGAAGAAAATCAGTGAATCGGCGCTCTCGCCTGCCACAGTAGAAAGAATGGCACGCGCCGAGAAGTTACGCCCCTGAGAAGCCACTTTCATACGGCTCATGACATAGGCGTTGATGAAAGAGCCCACCAGGAAGGCGGTCAGACTGGCCACTGCAATACGGGGAGCCATACCGAAGACGAAATTAAATCCTTCTTCTCCCTCCCAGAACGAAGCAGCCGGCAAGGCTACGGCAATCTGTCCCAGGGCTACCACCATGAAATTCATGAGGAATCCCATCCAGATAATCAGACGTGCCTTACGGAAGCCCCAGACTTCGGCAATACAGTCATTGATAATGTAAGAAATCGGAAAAACAATAAGTCCGGCAGTTACGGTAATCAGACCCATCTGGACAACTTTGGTTTCTAAAAGATTGGCTGCAACCAGGCAGACACAAAACACAATACCCAAAACCATAAAGGGTACTGATACGAGATTTTCTTTTTTCATCGCTCCTGTTTTTTACGTGGTGTTCTAGAATACACGGCCGTTATTCACGGCATCGCATGTGAACGTTCTCTTTTTTGTTAATCGGCTGCAAAGGTAAGAAGGATTTGCGGAATCTGCAAGATTTTTATAATTTTGTAGAAACAGGAAGATACAACGACCGCTATGACAAAGAACAATCTGCTGAGTGAGAAGCTCACTTATACGGGACATAATTCCACCCCTACCCACCTGCATCTGTACAGTTACGAAAGTACGGGGGTGGTTACGGCTCACGGTGAAGACATGGAGAGTCTGATTCCGTCATTGAGGCAGGATGCCATCAACTGGATTCAGATACACGGACTGCAGAATGCAGAGGTGATCCAGAAAGTCTGTGAATATTTTCAGATTGACTTTCTGACGACACAGGACATCCTGAACTCCAATCACCTGACCAAGATTGAGGAGCATGAAGCGTATAACGTAGTGATTCTGAAGCGGCTTCTTCCGAAAAAAGAGGGAGAATATGTGCCTCAGCAGCTGTGTGTCATCCAGGGAGAGAATTTTGTGCTGACTTTCGTAGAGAAGGAGACTGATTTTTTCGATGATATCCATGCCGCACTGCAGAAAAACATTCTCAAAATCCGTAACAGGCAGTCCGACTATCTGCTCAGTGTGATTCTGAACAGTGCCATGGCCAGTTTCATGTCCATCATCTCGCAGATGGAGGATGAACTGGAGGACCTGGAAGAGCATTTTTTGTCACCCAACCCGGACAAGCAGCCCGGCATTGAGGACATCCAGCTCTTCCGCCGGAATTACCGGCTGATCAAGAAGAGTATTTTTCCGCTGAAAGAGCAGATCAACAAGCTGTTTCATGCCGAGAACAAACTGCTTCATAAGGCCAACCGTCCTTTCTTCAACGACGTGAACGACCACCTGCAGTTTGTGTTGCAGACACTGGAGGGGTGCCGGGACATGCTTTCGGCCCTGGTCGACCTCTACCTGTCGAACAACGACCAACGGATGAACGGCATCATGAAACAACTCACCATTGTTTCTACCATCTTCATCCCCTTGACCTTCCTGGCCGGTATCTGGGGAATGAACTTCCAGTGGATGCCGGAACTGAGCTGGAGATACGGTTATTTCTTTGCCTGGGGACTGATGATTGTCGCTGCCGTATCGGTATTTATTTATCTGAAATACAAGAAATGGAATTGATCCCGGAAATCTGAGACAATGGGAGTCCAGCAGACGGGTCTGAATAAAAGGCTGGAAAAGCAAAGTTGAACAGCCAATGATTGCATGATTTAACACAACAGATTATGAGAAAGAAAGAACTATACGAACAGGTCATCGCTTACTTTAAGGAAGCCATGCCTGTAGCTGAGACCGAACTGTATTACAGCAATCCTTTTGAACTGCTGGTAGCGGTCATATTAAGTGCCCAGTGCACGGACAAACGGGTCAACATGATTACCCCTCCGCTGTTCCGCGACTTCCCGACACCGGAAGCCATGGCAGCCAGTACTCCGGAAATTATCTTCGAATACATCAAGAGTGTAAGTTACCCGAACAACAAGTCCAAACACCTGGTGGGAATGGCACAGATGCTGGTCCGTGATTTCCACAGTGAAGTACCGTCAACTCTGGAAGAACTGGTTAAACTGCCGGGAGTGGGACGCAAAACGGCCAATGTGATTCAGAGTGTCGTCTTCAACAAGGCCACTATGGCTGTAGATACGCATGTGTTCCGTGTGAGCCACCGCATCGGACTGGTTCCCCAAAGCTGTACTACCCCGCTGGCTACGGAAAAGCATCTGATGAAGTATCTTCCCGAAGCCATTGTTCCGCAAGCGCACCACTGGCTCATCCTACACGGACGCTATGTCTGTACGGCCCGGAACCCCAAGTGTGAGACGTGCGGACTGAACGGCCTTTGCAAGGCATCCCTGAAAGCACGCCCTTAAGTATTAAATATCATATGAATAATACATTGAAAGTCGGTTAATACATTGAAAGTCGGTTGAATCATATAACGATATATAAACCTGCGAATTATATAACAATATATAAGCCTGGGAATCCTATAATCATAATAATATATAAGCCTGCATTTCATGGACTGCTTGCCACGAAATGCAGGCTTTTTGTTACAGTTTCAGGTAAGTCTTCAACGTTTCGATATATTCCTCAAAAGCCTGTTTCCCCTCTTCTGTCATCCTGCAGGAGGTACGGGTCTTCTTCCCTATAAACTCCTTGTTTACCTGAATGTATCCGGCACTGCTCAATTTCTCCAACTGTACACTTATATTACCCGAAGTAGCCTGAGTCTGTTCCTTCAGATAATTGAAGTCAACCTCATCAACCGACAAAAGAATGGTCATAATCGCCAGTCTGAGCTGTGAATGGATAATCGGATTAAGTTCTTTAAGCATTATCGTACAGATTTGTGTTGATTATTAAGTATATGTCCCGGAATTACCATCATAATCAGGAATGAGAATCCGAACCATAAATGCCATGTAACGGCAATTTTGCCCTCAGTCACCAGTGCGGCAAGCATGTAAATCGCCAGCACGAAAGCCGGTATCGGAGAATAAATCAGCCATTGAGATTTTGTGATTACTCCCGTAATAGAAATGCCAATCCCTGCATATAGCAAGCTCAGGGGAAGCATCAGACCGAAATTGATTACTCCGATCCAGACTCCGGTCAGTAAAATAGCCACTACAGAAAGTGCAAACAAGGAACCTACCACCGTCCATGTATTGTCGACAGCCTTATCCATGTAAGTGATTACCGAGGGCTTGTGCCGGCTGTTTTTCAATTTAAGCAATATGCCGGGCACAAACATCAGGAACCAGCCGGTTGCCCATAATGAATTCCCCGTTTTCAAAACCAGTAAATAGACTACCAGAGCAATCAGTATGGCAGGATAGCCATAATACAACAAGACATTCCCGTTACCCACCTTCATGTTGTCCTTGGTCTGCTGAATCATCTGGGCAATCAGTTCCAGACTTTCCTTTTCTGAAAAATTTGTCTCTTTCATAATTTAATCCTTTAAATTGGTTTATTTTATAAACTAAAAACAGATAAATAAAAGCAGGAAAGCGCGCTTCTTCCTGCTTTCTTCCACAAAGATAAATAAGTTTATTTTATAAACCAAATATATTGAAGTCTTTTTGAGGAAAAGAGAAAAATAAAAGGCAATAAATCCTAATGTAGAAAATAGTCTGAATACAATTTTGACCCGCAAAAATATATCTAAAATTCTTTTTATTATTTTTCACACTAGGGTAGTACCGATTTTAGGGAATATACATTATATACAACCTTGAAACATCAAATTTCCTCATAACAACAATCAGGAAAAATAATTTTAAGGTTCATTAGTTCTTTGGAAAGCCTGTCAGCAATTACATGCATAATCTACTCGCACAAAAGGTATCAAGTATGGCATTTTCATTATTACAGATGAATTAGCAGAATTGACTGTTATAAAAAATGATACATTAAACTCAATTTCCAAAATCTAACGATCTGAAAGCTGGTAACCGACACATCGCCGAATTACAATTTATTGTCCTTAAAGCGAGATTCCTGTTGGGAATTATCAACCGAATATCAGATATATACAGATTACAAATCTGTCATTTTTCAGCAGAATATTGCTTTATTTCAATATCATACATACTTTTTATGTACACGATTCTTCATGTCAACAATTTGTTATAGGCATTATCCTAAAGGTGTATTAAGTAAGTATTTTGAGCCGGCAATTCAATTGCCGATTCCATTGTTTCACTAAAAAACTTTTAATCTCTCCAACATCCAGTATTTAGAATGATCCCCAATCCGACCAGTGCCTCCCTGAAAAACAGGGAGCAATCAGCACAGGACTTACATCCTTACAAAAGAGGATAAGTGTAATTGCCACAATTGAAACTAGCCTTAACCAATCAGTTTTACAACTCATTTTGCGCAAGAGCAAAATATCAGAAAACTGACAAGCTTTATTTCAACTAATTGAATAAGTCATCTATTATTTACTTTGTATAAGACAGAAGTGAATAATGATATGACTTAACTACCCTATTTATTTGGTTTTAAGTTATGAGACCTTATGTAATCTAATATCAATGAATTTGCAAACTTATTTCATATGAAGAAAAACATGTGTACTGTAAGCATGCTTTATAAAGGAAGTATGTTCTTATCGGTCCTACTTTGTCTTGAACCTGTAAAAGCAGAAAACAACTTCAACATAAAAGACAAAGTTCCTTCAGAAATCATCAGTGAGTTTTTACAATCTGAACATATCATTACAGGTATTGTAAAAGATGAAAACGGACTAGGTATACCTGGTGTAAATATTATGGCCAAAGGTACAACTACAGGTACAATCACGGATATAAACGGCCATTACTCCTTGCAAATACCTAAAAATTCAATACTTATATTTACCTATATAGGCTATCGATCACAAGAAGTGAAAGTCACCACTCAAAAGGTTGTGGATATTACTCTGAAAGAAGATACAGAAGCTATCGATGAAGTTGTAGTAATAGGATATGGAAGTACTAGAAAACAGGACTTGTCTACAGCAGTTGCCACAGTGAAAGTTGACCAGGCATTGAAAAGCCGTCCTTCAAATATGGCATCTTTATTACAGGGACAAATGCCGGGAGTAACAGTAACCTCGAACGGAGGAGACCCATTGTCGGAAACTACCCTGTCTATCCGAGGAAGAGGATCCCGAGGCACAGACAGTGACCCGTCTAGCGGTGATGCTGTATTATATGTGGTAGACGGAGTGCCGGGAGCTCCTTTCAATATGGAAGACGTAGAATCTATCACAGTATTGAAAGATGCTGCCTCTGCAGCAATTTATGGAGCAAGTGTGGGTTCTGGAGGTGTAGTCGTGGTTACAACCAAACAAGCTGCGACAGGAAAAATAAAGATAAACTTTAATATCTCCAAGAGTTACAAAAAAGCATGGAAACTCCCCTCAACACTTACATCCGAACAATACAATCAAATATGGAAAGATGCAACCTCACTGTATGGAGGACAATTACCTGTTGTTGCAAATCCTGAAAAGTTTCCTTATGGAAATATCACACGCACCAATTGGATGGATGAAATTTTCAGAACAGGAAGTCTGGAACATTATGCACTTTCCTTGTCGGGAGGCAGTGAAACAATCAAAGGTATTGCATCATTCTCTTATGACAAAGATGATGGAATACTGAGAAATACTTATAGCCGCAAATTTGGCGCAAAAATAGGTATTGATTTCCAAGTTACCCAATGGCTAAAAATTGGAGAACATGTAACTTATCAATATACCAATGGACAAGGTGATGTGTTATCAGGACATCAAGGAGTACTGAGCTGTGCAGTGTTCTTTCCTCGATCCGCCTCAGTATATGATTATGACAAAAACGGACAACTAGTTCACGACAGTTTTGGTACTCCCGCATATCACGGAACAGTTCCCACCTGGGCTGCCGAAGAGGGTATCAGCGGATACGGAGAAGTCCGTAATCCTGTAGCAACTTTAATGCGATTGGACCAAAACCGTCCTTCATCGAAAATTTACTCAACTACTTCCGTTGAAATCAATCCCATTACCCAACTGACACTCAGATCAGACTTTACAGCAGGACTATTGGCAGACCGCTTTGAAGAATTCATTCACAAAGTTCCAGAAGTAGGACGTCCATCCGATAAAAATGAAAGAAATATAGCCCGTATATGGGATACAAACTGGATATGGGAAACCACCGCAACCTATGCACAATTATTCGGGCAACACCATCTCAGTCTGATGGGAGGATATACGATGAAATATGAAAAATATCGGTATGACAAAGTCTTTACATCTGGATATGCCTTGGAAAACGAGCACTCACACATTTTTGGGCAAGCCGGAAACTGGAGTGATACAAAACCAGAAGAAGATATATGGGAAGAATCTATGATTTCCATGTTTGCTCGTGCCGGATATTCATTCGCCGACCGCTATTTCTTTACGGGAAGCATACGAAGAGATGCAACTTCCAAACTCTGGAAAGATAATAACTCAGGAATTTTTCCCGCAATATCTGCTTCCTGGAAAATATCTTCCGAACCTTTCTTTGAACAACTTCATCCATATATCAATTTATTTAAGCTCCGTGCCAGTTGGGGACAGGTAGGTAATGTAGCAATGGTACCACGCTATTCATGGAATGTCCCCATGGGAGAGTTGAAATATCCAGTCATCTATGGCAAAGAGTTGTCTCAGATTGTACAAGATGGTGTATACGCAAAAACCATTGGCACAAAAGACTTAAGATGGGAGACCACTGAGCAATATGGAATAGGATTGGACTTAGGACTATTTGATAACTCCCTCAATATTACAGTAGATTATTTTCATAAAACGACAAAAGATCTGATTGAACGTGTCCCTATTCCATCAGTCGCAGGTATTGATACAAACTCAGAGCCTTATGGAAACATCGGAAAAGTATTAAACAGAGGATGGGAATTGGGAGCTAATTATACCCGGAGCATTGGAAAGGTTACATTCGGAATACACGGTAACATCTCAACCGTTCATAATGAGGTGCTGGATTTGGGAAGCAGAGAGTTCATGATGCATACGACAAATGTCAATAGCCTGTATCCATTACGCTCTGCTGTAGGACAACCCTGGTATTCTTATCATGTATTAAAAACTGAAGGTATTTTTCAAAATGAAGAAGAAATAAAAAAGTTTAAATGGACCGACCCTAAGACAGGAATAACCAAACTTGTACAACCCAACGCCAAGCCTGGTGACTTTAAATATGTTGATTTTAACAATGACGGACAGATTAACGATGATGATAAGCAGTACATGGGAAGCTATCTGCCCAAAATCACTTTTGGTTTTGGAGGAAACCTGAACTGGAACGGTCTTGACTTTAGCTTTCTGTTCCAGGGAGTAGGTAAAGTTACATTATTCAATGGATTTAAACAAATGGGTCTGACAGGAAGAATGCAGCAGCATAATATGTTATCAGAAATCTTACACGCATGGGATTACGATAAGTCATCCGGGATTCCCCGTTTGGCACTTACAGACGATTCGAATGGAAACTTTACCAATGTATCGGATTTCTATCTTGAAAACGGAAGCTATCTACGCCTGAAAAATATCACAGTAGGTTATACGTTACCTCCCAATATCATGCGTACACTGGGGTTGCCACGAAGCACATTACGCTTTTATGTTAGTGGAGAAAATCTATGCACGATGACCGACTATACAGGTTTTGATCCGGAAGTCGGAAACTATGGTCTGGACGGCGGTGTATACCCTGTAGCCCGCTCGTTTAGTTTAGGAGTGAATTTCAATTTTTAATTAATTGCCTTACACATAAAAAATTATGAAATTACATATTTACAAAGGGATATGCTCCTTTTTTCTGCTTGCTGTATCTTTAAGCAGTTGTCAGGACTTTTTAGAATTTGAGCCTTATGGTCTAGAAGGTTCAGTAAACTTCTGGAAAACAGAGAATGATGTCCAGAAAGCATTGAATGCTTTTCATGAATTCACTTACAAGGAAGGAGTTACCGGACGAGGACTGATGTGGTTTGAAAACTGCAGTGATAATATTGTAACCGGAAGACCTCAGGCAGAAGCCGACCAAATTAAAAATTTTCAAATGTCGGCAGGCAACGGACGAGATGCCAAGGAAACCTGGCCTGCCATGTTCCAATTGAATGCAAAAGCTAATGATGTTTTACGCAACGTCCCGGGAATGGCTATTTCGGAAGAAATGAAAAACAAAGCAATAGGACAGGCCCATTTCTACCGTGCATTTGCCTATTTGTGGTTAGCTCCATTTTATGGCGACAACGGTCCTAATGGAGGTATCCCCATTATCACAGAAAATACCCCGACTGCCGAATTAGATCAGCCTCGCCCTTCTTCTGTCTTGGCTAACTATGACATGATAATACAAGACATGGAAGAAGCAGGTAATTTGTTACCCTATTTTTCTCAGTTGCCTTCTGAAGATTACGGACGTCCGCACAAAGCTGCAGCCTGGGCTTTTGCCGCCAGAGCAGCCTTGTATGCAGCACAATATGACGCTAAATATTACAATACAGTCATAGACTATTGTGACAGAATCATTAATCTGACAGGAGAAGATAAAAGAGGTCTTTATCCGGACTTCTCACGCCTCTTCCGTCAAGAAAACAACTTCTGTGAAGAATATGTGTTCTCTCTGCTGGGAAATGCTATTGAAGGTCCCAAATTTCATGGGATGTCGTTCCAAAACGGTGGTTGGGGACTATATAATACATGGGGGTATTTCCAGCCGACACTAGAACTGTATAAGGCATATGAAAAAGGAGACGTAAGACGTGATGCTACCATTTTATATCCAGGAAATCATATTACTTTTGTCGGAGAAGACATCCATTTCGGCGTAAACCCCTCAGGAATCTCCAGTACTTCAGGTATGACATTCCGAAAATTCATATCCTCCTGGGAATCAAGAAACAGTATCGGAAATACAGTAAACCCCAACAGCAACAACTCCAGCAACGTACTGGGTATGGTATTAATCCGTTATGCCGATGTACTACTAATGAAAGCAGAAGCTTTAATTTGGAGCCAGGGAGAAGGCAACACTGAAGCCAAAGCGTTATTAAACAGGATACGTAAGCGTGCAGGACTTCCGGAAAACAGTCAGGCAACCAAAGCACAGCTCAAAAATGAGCGACGTTGCGAACTGGCATTTGAATTTCAGCCCAGCCGTCACATTGATCTGGTAAGGTGGGGAGATGCCCAGCAGGCATATTCAAAACCTTTACATGGGATAAAGGTTACATTAAGAACTGATGGAACAGGAATCGACCATATTGATGAAATTGAAATTTGGGCATCCCGTACATTCAATCCAAAGGTCCATCATGTATTTCCCATCCCTTCTACAGAAATCAGCCGTAGTAAGAATCTCACACAAAATAAAGGTTATTAATATTTAATAAAGATATCTTATGAAAATAAAAAACTGGATAAATTATTTGATTTTATGCAGCCTGTGTTTCATACCTAAACTACAAGTTTTTTCACAGACTGAACTGACCGTAATAACTTTCAACATAAAATCATTTGAAGGAGACACCGAACAAGGAACATTTGATGTAACTCCTTATGCAGAGCATTTACGTCCTCATAATGCTGATTTCATCATGCTCAACGAAGTGGAAAACCGCAGTTCACGCATGATGATAAACGGCAAATACAGAGATGTGGTTCAAGAATTGGCAAATCAACTGAATATGTTTGCCATTTTCGGCTATTCTTATAATTTAAGCAACAAGGATGGTAAACAGCCTGAAGAAAACTATACATATTGTGAAAATGAGCTATACGGAAATGCAATATTAAGCAAGTATCCGATTCTTTCTTCCAATGTCATACGGCTCCCTCGCCCATCCGGTTCTGCAGACCAGCGCGGAGTATTGACCGCAGACATATTATTGCCCTCACAAACAGTAATAAGGGTTGCAGTTACTCACCTGGATCATATTGCAGGACAAAAAATTCAATCTGATGTATTGATTTCAGATAAGGTACTAGACGAATCTATGCCGGTTCTGTTAGCAGGAGACATGAATCAGGATGTATATGATGATGCAATCCAAAATCTGACAACCAGATACGAACGTCTAGACAATGACAACGGAACCTATGGCGTTTCTAAACTGGACTATATTTTGGGAACAAAAGAAAAATGGGAAAGAATCTCCTGTGAGGTCTTGAGCAATTATTATAAGGGAATGTATCTTTCCGATCATAACCCAGTTAAATCGATTATAAGACTAAAATAAAACAAAGAAGTATGGAAAAAATATATATAAAATTATTGCTGACAGGGCTAGGCTTGATATTTATCTTGGGTTCTTGCATTCAGGAAGAATGGGGAGTAGGAAACATTACTCGTCCAGAAGGAGCCGGAAGAGGTGAATGGAATAAGAACAAGACCATAGAAGTATTTTTCATTACGGAGCTGAGCAATAGCTCAGTTTCTGAATACGATGCAATCATTTCTTTCTTTCAAAAAAAGGATAAAGCATGTTCGCTAGGTGTCGTAGACCGGTTGGACGGGAATTACGCTCTTGCATCTTCCAGCAGCCCAGAACAATTCGGACCTACCAAAGTTGCCTTTGAAACAACGCGTTTTTCTAGTTTTGCTTTTAATAGATTTAATGGAAGTTCGATGGAAGGAAGTTCCATTCTCTTTAATCACAAATTAAATTCAGAACGGAGTTTTAAAGTAACAGATGATTGTTTTATTAAATTTATCAATATTCAGGCAAAGTCAATGACAGACACCCCCATAAATATATTGGTACCCTTCAGCACCGTTCGTTTTGAGTCAAAATCCCAAATAGCATCGGCTGCAGCTGGTGCTTTGAAAACTTTGACAGGAATTTCCTATGAAGCTCTCATTATCGGCACTGTGAAAACAGATTTATTTACAGAACTGCAAGCTGTAACTAACCAGATAAAAGGGTATTCTTTAGTTGAAGCAACGAAAGGTCAGGAATCAGCATACACCTTATTTGTTCTTGGACCAACATCCTGGGTACTGAGAGAAATGACCCAAGAATCCGTCAGCAATAATCTGAATGCCTATTGTCTGAAAATAGAGTCAAGCGTAAACCTTTAAGCAAATAAAATATTAAAACTGCTCAAAAGTAAATTCTACTGCACTTTGTCTGTTTTTTTTACAAACTCTCAAAGTGCAGATTTTCTATTTAAAATACCCCATCTGCATCATAACACCAACAATACAAGAATCATCAATATATATTATTTTACCATAATAGCAGGCACAGTAATAAGTACAGTAAATAAAACAAGACAAAACTTCAAATTAAAATATTATTATCTCAGCAGAATCTGACGCACATTACCAATAATCCATAAACAGCTCAATACACATGAATAAATACCGATAATCTATATTCTGACTTAAAATTAATTCTTTTTTTTATTTTTTTTCTATTCTCAACTAGGGGTTTTACTCATTTAAGGAACATAATATATATAACCTTAAAAAACATCAATAAAACTTATGAAGAAATTAGTCCATTGTTTGGCACTTTTCATATTTTCATTGTTGTCCGGATGCAGCTCTTACGAAAAGTGGGATTCAACAAGCTGGATGCAACATATAAAAGATACAATGCCTATTTATAAATTGTCCATACCTGCAACTCATGATAGCGGGGCCGTATTGGGAGGAGAATTCTTGCAAACACAAGATTCATCAATCAAAGAACAATTAGAAAAAGGTATACGAGGATTTGACATTCGCTTACAAGCCATCAATGAAGATTTAGGAATTTATCACGCCACTCAGTTCCAGCACATCACTTGGAAAAAAGATGTACTCCCTATGTTCATATCTTTTCTAAACAATCATCCTTCTGAAATGCTGATTGTTTCATTAAAATGCGAAGGAGGTAATAGAGCTGAATACAGTTCACTTCTATCTGAAAGTCTAACAAACCCAATATTAAAAGATAAATTTATTTGGGAATTTTCTCCTAGCCTGACACTAAAAGACTGCAGAGGAAAAATTCTGTTCTTGCATCGGGACAGAATAATGGAAAACTATCCCGGCGTCATGTGTCTTAACTGGGGAGACAATACTACCTGTGACATAATATTGCGGGGCAGCAATCAGAAAGAAGTCGTGGCATCAGTGGAAGACGAATATCAATATGCCTCCATATCTGAAGCGAATTATAAGAGCATGACCACTATTCGGAATATTCAAAAGTCATCAGAAGAACCTGTTGATTCTCACAAATGGTTCATCAGTTTTGCCAGTGCTACAGCCCTGCCTAAAGATGGTCCAAAAGCTTTTGCTGATAAAATCAACCCAACTATATATGAATTCCTAGCCAAAAGCCCGAAAAATCGGGGAATCATCATGATCGATTTCTCAGCCTCTCCATCCGGAGAGAAGATTATCCAACAAGTAATCAGTTCTAATTTTCTTCATTAGCAACGAAATGTGACAACCATCTAAACTAGCTATAAAATGAAGAAAGACCATTTTTTCATGTGCATAATCGAATAAAAATAAGGAAAATAAAGACATGCATCTGGATGAGTTCAATAAGAATTACACCTTATATTATAAGCGAGGGATTTTGTTTGCCCAGTCTTTTTTACATGATTCAGACTTGGCTGCCGATATTGCATCCGAATCCATGATTATATTATGGGAATATCTGTCTGAACACAAAGAAATAGAGGCTCCTATTCCTTTCTTATTTTCTACTATCCGCCATAAAATTCTTCACTACTTCCGTCATGAATATATTAAGCAGGAAGTACATCAAAGCCTTGAAACAGAAGGCAGTAATGAAATACAATTTCAGATAAACAGTTTGGAGTCTTATGATCCACATAATTTATATTCAAAAGACCTCCAAAAACTGATTAAAGCTTCTCTCTTACGTCTGAATGGGCAGACTTACAAAGTTTTTATGCTCAGTCGATTCCAGGCTAAAAGTAATAAAGAAATTGCAGAAATGATGAATTTATCCATTAAAGGGGTAGAATATCATATAAGTAAAGCCTTAAAACAATTAAGAGCAGATTTACACGATTACCTAAAATAAGACATCTTCATACTAGGGTAAAGTCTTCATAAAGGAATTCTTATTATGTAACCTTATATGAGAGAGTTCATAAATCATATACAGTATTCTCATAACCACGTTACACCTCTCCAAAATATAAATTATTAAAGACTCAACACATTTATTATGAAAGCACTTTGGTTATCCTTATTCGGAATGCTGACATTATCAGCTTGTACCAACTCAACAAACAATAAAAGAGATGTTACTGTAGCAGTGTTAGGTGATCTTCATTTTGACTTGCCCCCCGAAACCGACCAATATTATCATGTCCGTGCACTTAATAATCTGGAAGAAAAATTCTGCATTCCCCAAGATTCCATCAATGGTATTGTCACAGGAACTGTCAACCACCTTCATGGTGTAATTATTGCAGGAGACATGTTTGACAAGCCTTTTTCAGAAATACACGATTTATATCATCAAAGATATACCCTCGGCAAAGGGGATAAACAGATTCATTATCCAGTATTTCCCGGATACGGAAATCATGATATTAATCCAATATCTCAAGACTCAATTGAGAATCTACGTGGAAGAGAATCCAACCTGCACTTGCTCGACTCGATATTACTACAAAAATTTCAACAAGGGGAAGTTTTAAACTTACATAAAGAAAGCAGGAGTTATTCCTGGAACGTAGAAGACGTGCATTTCATCCAAGCACATCGCTATTCAGGAGATGATGAATATGGAGAAGCGAACTGGGAATGGTTAGAAGAAGATTTAAAAAAGTATGCATCAAAAGGCAATCCAGTGGTATATATACAACATTATGGATTTGATAATTGGGCTTTACAATGGTGGCCAGAATCTGCCAGAAAAAAGTTATTTGATATTCTGGAGCAATACAATCTGGCAGCATTTTTAGTAGGACATACTCATGAAGCCAGCCTTCAAACGTATCGTGGACATACCATTTATCAAGTGAACAATGCCTGGCTTGATGAGGATGGAAACGGTTCGTTTGCTGTTGTCAGAATTAAGAATGACACAATAGCTATTGCTACTTGCCGCTGGACTGATGGCAATGGCAATTATGAAATAGTTGGACCTTTTTATACCAAAATACTAAACAAATAATTATGAAAAAACTGGTTCTTTTGTTTACCATCTTATTTTGTTGGGGATGTTCACCTTCCACTGATAATATAGGAGACTTATCAATAATCCCATATCCTAATGAGATTGAGGTAAAATCAAATCAATTCCTAACCCTCGGGAATGAGGTATCAATCAGTATGGACACCCCCTTCCCTGCATCAAAAAAGATATTACAATACTTTTCAGATAGACTAAAAGAACATCACTTTAAACTTGCACAGAGCAATTCAGGGAAAATAGATTTTCGGTTTATCGTCGATTCCAGTTTTCCTGATGAAGCATACGGACTAACAATTGGCACTGAAGGGATAATCCTTAGTGCCAATGAAGAAGGGGCAGGTTTTTTTTATGGCATACAATCTCTACTACAAATGTTCCCAACAAAAAACAGTGGGAATGTACTGCTTCCATGTCTTCAAATAAAAGATGTGCCAAGATTTCCTTACCGAGGGGCTATGATAGACGTTGCACGCAACTTCCAGTCAAAAGAAACGGTATTAAAATTCATCGACTTAATGTCCGTATATAAAATGAACCACCTACATTTGCATCTAACCGATGACCAAGGCTGGCGTATTGAAATCAAAAAATACCCCAAATTAACGGATATAGGCTCTACACGAACGAGAACCATGGTAGGACATTCCGACTATTACTTTCCACGCCGCTTTGACAGTATCCCCCAAAAAGGATTTTACACCCAAGAGGATATCAAAGAAATTGTGCGCTATGCTCAGGAACGCTTCATCACTATCATTCCTGAAATAGAAATGCCGGGACATTCGTCTGCAGCATTAGCTGCATACCCACAATATTCATGTGGCCTTGGTAAAAATTACGTTGTACGTGATTACATGGACATCTTCGACGAAGTTTACTGTCCTCATGAAGGTACTATTCAGTTTCTCCAGGATATATTATCTGAAATTATGGAATTATTTCCTTCCCAATATATTCACATAGGAGGAGATGAGTGCCCTAAAAAAGCATGGAAAGCATGCTCCAAATGTCAGGCACTCATAAAGAAAGAAAGGCTAAAAGATGAACACGAACTACAAAGCTGGTTTATTCATAGAATAGAAAAATTTGTAAACAGTAAAGGTAGAAACATCATAGGATGGGATGAAATTCTGGAAGGAGGACTGGCACCTAATGCCACTGTCATGTCGTGGCGTGGAGAAAAAGGAGGCATTACTGCTGCTCAAATGAAACATAATGTTATAATGACCCCAGGGGACTATTGTTACATTGATCATTATCAAGAAGATCCGGAGTTTGCTCCACTTGCAATAGGAAGTTTCCTCCCGTTGGATAGTGTATATGCATACAATCCCCTGCCCGATATATTAAATGAGGAGCAACAAAAATATATCATAGGAACTCAAGCCAACCTGTGGGGAGAATATGTACAAACTTCAAATTACCTGGAATATATGGCATTTCCACGTTTGCTGGCCATGGCAGAAGTACAGTGGACAGAAACTAAAAACAAGAATATCGGAGATTTTCTAATACGTCTCAAAAAGAACTTTGCATGGCTTGATAATAAAGGTATAAATGCCTGCCGCAACTTTTATGAAGTTTCCTTCCATGGCATATGGAATAAAGCAAAATCAAGTCAAGAAATCACATTAAAGACATTATGTCCTGGTGGAGAAATACGGTATGCAATCAATGATTCTACAGAAAGTCAGTTTCAGACATATACATCTCCATTACTTTTAAACAAAGAAACAGAAATTTTCGCAGCCGTCTATTTAAACAATAAACGAATGGGAAACATTACCCACAAACGTTTCACCGTAAATAAAGCTACGGGATGTGACTATACTTGTACGCCGAAAGCCGGATGGGGACACATTCATAATGGATATGGACTTACAGATGGCTTGAGAGGATACACAAAGGACATGAGGCAGTGGATCTGTTTTCACGAAGACACTCTACAAATAGATATAACACTACACCCAAAAGATACTATCAGACAAGTAAAATTAGCATCTTTATGGCGACCCTGGAATAAAATATGGCCAGCACGTCAAGTGCAAGTGTGTGTATCCCAAGATGGACTTACCTATTATACCGTGGCTCAAAGTCAGCCAACCTATGATTTCACTCGAACAGAAGCAACACGCTTTCCGGTATCCCTCAATTTCAAAGAGACAACAGCTAAATTTTTACGTCTCATGATTTTAGGGGGAGGGAACTGCCCAAAAGGGTATTATAAAGAAGGTACTCCCAGCGAATTAGCATTAGACGAAATAGAAATTTATTAAACAAATAAACACTTTTAAAAGAACATGAAAAGAAACCTATTACTTATAGTAGTTTTCCTGCTACAAACTGTAGCTATAACTGCACAACATCAATTTTATTTTAAAAATGGTTCCTTTAAAGTAATACAATTCACGGATATCCATTGGGACCCCAAATCACCAGGATGTAAAGAAAGTGAACAAACACTTAAAACCGTATTACAAATCGAAAAACCAGAACTGGCCGTACTGACTGGAGATATTGTAACGGCTGATCCCGCCATTGAAGGCTGGAAATCTATCATTCAGATTTTTGAAGAACTTCAGATGCCTTTTACAGTAACAATGGGCAATCATGATGCTGAATACCTGAGTAAAAAAGACATTTATGGATTACTTGTCCAGTCGCCTTATTTTGTCGGATCGCAAGGCCCCAACAACATCAAGGGATTAGGAAATCATACAATTCCTATTTATGGCTCACAAGCTAAAGAAAAAATTGCATCAGTCTTATATTGTATTGACTCAAACGATTATCCTGAAGCAGATGAACTAGGACACTATGATTGGATTCATTTCAGTCAAATAGAGTGGTATCGCTCTCAAAGCAAAACTTTTACAGAGGAAAACGGTGGAAAAGCGGTACCTGCACTGGCTTTTTTCCATATAGCCTTACCTGAATTCCGGAATTTAGTAGGAAAAGAATCTACTTGGGGAAAATGTGAAGAAGGTGATGTCTGCTCATCGGATATAAATAGCGGCATGTTCGCTTCTTTCATTGAATGTCAAGATGTCATGGGTGTCTTCGTCGGCCATGACCATGACAATGATTTCTTAGGACAGGAAAAAGGCATAGTACTTGGATATGGTCGTGTAACAGGAAAAGACGCTTACGGACGTTTTATTCGGGGAGGACGAGTCATAAAACTTTATGAAAACACACGCCGGTTTGATACCTGGATTACGACCCCTAAAGGTAAGGAGTTTACCTATTATTACCCTTCCGGTATCACATCTATTGATGAAGCAGGAGAATTTCTTCCTGCACAAAAGGTAAAGCCTACACAGCATGGAGTTGCATATGCCTACTATGAAGGAAAATTTAAAAAAACGTCAGATATGTATACCGGTACAAAGATTAAAGAAGGAATATTACCTAATCTTACAATATCTGAAGCTCCTGCAAAAGACCATTTTGGTTATGATTTTCATACATATCTCAAAATTCCAGAAAAAGGGGTTTACTATTTTTACGTATATTCCGATGACGGGTCCAGATTATTCATTGACGGCAAAGAAGTGGTTGACAATGATGGGTCGCATAACCTAAAATGCGTTGGAGGAAAAGTTGGACTTGAAGCCGGTTTTCACGAACTCAAACTATTATATTTTGAAAACTATATGGGAGAATCTCTGAAGGTCAGAATGGTTAGTAGATCGGATGACAAATTAATCCCAGACGATATGCTATACCTTCCACCCTTTAAATAATATTTAGCAAAAAAGACATATTCCTTTTAGGGTAAACTACTCTAAAAGGAATATTCTTTATGTAAAGCTAAAAACACAATATAACATGAAAGAAGAAATATTGATCCGATTCATCCAAGGAACTTCCAATATGAAAGAAACTCAAATGGTGATGCAATGGATTAATGCAAGTAAAGAAAATGAAAAACGTCTTTTGGAAATGCAGCATATATTAAATGCATCTTTAGAGTGGGACTCTATTTTTCAGGATTTGGAAATGCCTGAAAAGAGTTCTCAAAAACTCTATCACTTCCAATGGAAAAAAATTGCTACAATTGCAGCCTCTGTATTAATACTCCTATCAGGAGGATGGATGTTGGCATGGAAAACTTTGCAATATCAGATATCACAACATATGCCTCTTGCAGAATGCATACAAGTTCCGGCACAACAACGTCTTGATTTAACGCTCTCTGATGGAACCAAAGTATGTCTAAATGCAAACTCAACCTTACGATTTGACAATGACTGGACTCGCAAGGAAAGGAGAGTATTTCTTGATGGAGAAGCTTATTTTGAAGTCGCTCACGACAAAAGCAGGCCCTTTATCGTAGAGACTAATACATACGATATACAAGTATTGGGAACTACTTTTAACGTAAATGCTTATCAAAAAGAGGGAAACTTTGAAGTTGCACTTATTGAAGGATCCGTACAAATTAATGATAAAGAAGAACATAAACTCCTACAACTGAATCCCAATGAAGAGGCTGTGTTAAGTAACGGATATTTGGCTAAACATCAAACACAGGATAAAGATCAATTTAAATGGACTGATGGAATACTGGCATTCAATAATGAATCATATGAAACTATATTCAAAAAGTTAGAAAATTACTATAATGTTGAAATAACAATAAAAGATGCAACGATTAGCCAATATTATATTACAGCAAAATTCTATGTAGACTCCGGGTTAGAACATATCCTGAAAATTTTGCAACAATCCAACAAATTCCAATATACATGGAATAAAAAAGACAATCATATATCTGTAAGTCTTTAATTTACGCATAAAAAAAATCACACATCCATACCTTTATAATTATAATACTGTAAACTATAAATAATCTATTTGCAATATTTATGCAAAATAAAGATAAGACCTTTGTACCACAAAAAACGAAAAACAAGTATATATATTTCTATAAAAACGAATTCAATAATTAACCTTAGAGTGACGTAATGATGAAAAAAAGATTTTTTAGTTTATTAGGTGCAGCTTCTATTGGATTGAGCCTTTCAGCTTCAATGCAGGGAATGCCAATCACACTTCAAGGGGACAAAGTCTCATTAAGTTCGGTTTTGTCACAGATAGAAAACCAGACCGACTTGTTCTTTGCATATGACGAAAATGCAATTAACTTAAACCACCCCGTCTCTGTAAATATTAAGGAACAGTCGCTTGGTGCAGCATTAAGTTCTTTATTTGAAAACACTACCATCGGCTATGAAATCGAGGGGAAAAACATTGTGCTTTTTTCAAAACCAGCCTCTGGCATCACAGCCAATGCGCCAGTTAAAAAAGCAAGTGGAACTGTAATAGATAATTCTGGAGTTCCTGTAATTGGAGCCAGCATCCAAATAAAAGGTTCAACAACCGGAACAATTACAGACATTGACGGTAAATTTACATTGGACGTTTCCCCCAATGATATCTTAGTTGTCTCTTATATTGGATATGCCACTCAAAACATTAAAGTAGGTAATAAGACCTCTTTTAATATCGTTTTAAAAGAAGATAACAAAACATTAGATGAGGTAGTAGTTGTTGGTTATACCACACAGAAAAAAGCAGACCTTTCTGGAGCAGTCGCTTCAGTAAAAATGGATGAAGTAGGTGACATGGCAGTAACCGGTATCAACCATGCCTTACAAGGAAAAATGTCAGGCGTAACCGTTTATCAGACAAGTGGTGCCCCAGGAGCCTCTGCATCAATTCGTGTTCGTGGCTTAGGAACCATTGGAAACAATGACCCTCTTTACGTAATTGACGGCATGCCAGCCGATAATATGAATGATGTAAATCCCAGTGACATCGAACGTATTGATGTATTAAAAGATGCAGCATCTGCTGCCATCTATGGCTCTCGTGCTGCCAATGGAGTTGTCATTATCCAAACTAAAAAAGGTAAAAAATCAGAAAAAATAAATGTAACCTTCAATACTCACCACGGCTTCAATACAGCTACTAAAAAAATCAATCTGCTAGATGCAGCCGGACGTAATTTAATTCATACCGAAGCCTATCAAAACGACGGTCTGGAAGTTCCTGAATATTATACTTCCCCCATAGGATCTGTAACTCGTACCGATTGGCAAGATGAAATTTACTCAACAGGATATACAGGAAATTATGATTTAGGTCTTTCTGGTGGATCAGAAAGAGCACGCTATAATGTGGCCTTGGGATATCTGGACCAGAACGGTATATTGAAAAACTCAGGATTCGATCGTGTCAACTTCCGTGTCAATACAGAAATGGACATCACCAAAAACTTTAAGTTTGGAGAAAATTTAATGATTACTCATTCAGTACAGAGTATTGTACCCACATATGGTGCAGGAGGTGCTATTTCCGGAGCTTTAGTATTTGACCCTTCAGTCCCTGTATATACGGAAGATGGTGGATACAGTGGTAGTGGAGAATTAGGTACTGACATGCGCAATCCGGTATCTGTACTCGATAGAGCAGACAAAAAGATAACCCGAGACCGTATTTTTGGAAATGTATACGCACAGTGGGAAATCGTAAAAGGTTTGACGCTGAAAACAGATTTCGGGTATGACTGGTCACAATGGCAAGAAAAAGAATATAACGGCATCGTTCCTGAGCAAGGTCGACCTAATACAGTAGCAGAATTAACTCAGCAAGACTGGCAGAGTACGCGCTGGATGAATACTACAACTTTAAAGTACGACGGTACATGGGGAAAACATAAATTAATGCTTATGGGAGGATGGTCATATGAAGATTACCGTATGAACTTCCTGAATGCCCGAGGTACTGGATTCACCTCAGACGATGAGTCTCAACGCTTTTTGGAATGTGCATCTACTGTTGCCTGGTTGTTAAGTGGCCGTAAAGAGTGGGCACTAATGTCTGGTTTCATGCGTCTGGATTATTCTTTCTCTGATCGTTATTTATTATCAGCAAGTTTCCGTGCCGACGGTTCCTCTAAATTCGCAAAGCAGAATCGTTGGGGATACTTCCCTTCAGTATCAGGTGCTTGGAGAATATCTGAAGAAGCATTCTTTGAAGATGCGAAAGAAACTATACAAAACCTGAAATTACGTGCCAGTTGGGGACAGTTGGGTAATCAAAACATCTTTGACTATTATCCCACTTATTCAAAAGTAGTAAATACTCAAGATGACGACGGTTACTACGTAGTCTTTGGAAAAGATGAAAAATATACCGGAGGACGCTACGAAGCATCTATCGCCAACAAGGATATTAAATGGGAAGTAACCACACAGGCCAATGTGGGAATTGACCTGACTCTATTCAACCATTTGGATATTACTGCAGATTATTTCCAAAAGAATACCTCTGACGTATTGCTGCAAGTGCCAATAACAGCTATTTCTGGTGTGGATAGCGAACCTTGGGTAAATGCAGGAAAAGTACGTAACAGTGGTTTCGAGTTCAGTGCTTCATGGAATGGTGAAAAGAATGGATTTACTTATAATGTATACGGTAACTTCAGTACTATAAAGAATGAAGTAACTTCACTAGGCAACGGAAGCGAAGCCATCTTTGGAGGAAGCTATGGAGGCAGCAATATTACGCGTACGGTAGTTGGAGAGCCTATGGCACACTTTTACGGATATAAAACTGATGGCATCTTTAAAGACAAGGCTTCTGTAGATGCTTATAATACAAAATATAATAAAAACGCTCAAATTGGTGACGTAAAGTTTGTGGATCTTAATGGAGATAATGTAATTGATGACAATGATAAGACAAATATCGGAGATGGTTTTCCTGATTTCACATACGGATTTGGCTTTGATGGTTCATATAAAGGGTTCGATTTATCCTTGTTCTTCCAAGGCGTAGCCGGATATGATATTTTCAAGGCAATCAACCGTGAAGGTATGTTCGCACGCAGATCATATAACCAATTTGGGGAAATCTTAGACCGTTACCATCCGATCAATAATCCTAATGGTAATCTTCCACGAGTTACTTTCGAAGATCCAAATGGTAATGCACAAATGTCTGATTTATATGTAGAGAACGGAAATTACCTAAAACTTAAGAATATAACTTTAGGATATACTTTACCCAAATCTATAACAACAAAACTGGGTATGCAAAAACTCAGATTCTATGTAACGGCACAAAATGTCTTTACAATTACCAAATATTCGGGATACGACCCGGAATTGGGTGAAACTTATGCGGATACCCCAGATGCCTACGGAGTTACCGAACTGGCTGTCGACCGCGGACAGTTTCCTCAAACAAGATCATTTATTATGGGTGTAAACATTAATTTCTAAATATAAAATTATGAAACTACGAAATATTTTTTATTTATCATGTTTTCTGCCATTAATTGCTTCTTGTTCGCAGGACAGAGAGCCATATGGATTGGCAGGTTTATGGGAATCTGAAGGAAATGCTCAAAAAGGTCTGGATGCTGCATACCAGCCTTTCTATGAAGAAGAAGGATATGGACGAGGACAATGGTGGGCTGGTCCGTTGAGCGATGATATGCGTGTAAACCGAGATAAACCAGAAATTGAACGTATGGCGAGATTCAACGAGGTTTCCAATACATCTGGTGGAATGCGCGATAACTGGGTTATCATGTATAAAGTAATTCGCAGAGCCAATGATGTGCTTGCCAATGTGCCCAATATCGATATGCCAGAAGCCAAAAAACGTATTATGTTAGGTGAAGCTAATTTTTTATGCGCCTATGCCTATTTCCACCTTGCTAAACGATTTGGCGGACTACCCTTTTATGACTTGAACGACCCACAAAACTTCAACAAACCGCGTGAGACCAAAGAACAGACTTATAAGAATATTGAAAAATATCTGCTGGCAACCATCGACTATTATAAAGATATTGATGGAGCACCTTTGTGGGAACGCTCCAACGAAGATTGGGGACGCCCCAATTTAGGTGCAGCTTATGGTTTATTGGCAAAAGTATATGCTCACTGGAACAAAATGCCTGAAGCTAAAGCTGCAGCCTGGGAAGTAATTAATTCTGGCAAATATGAATTGGATCAAACGGGAGGAAACGGATTTGATCATCTGTTTTCTTTAGATGGAGAAAAATCCAATGAAGTTTTATTTAACCTGACTAATCTTCCAACCCGAAATTACGGAACCATTACTTCTACCGTAACAATGTCAGGTTTCTTAACAGGAGGAAAAGGATGGTATTATTTTGCCCCAACGCAAAGTTTGAGAGATGCATTCGAAGAAGGCGACTTGCGCCGTAAAACCACATTGGTTGGTGATGGCGACAAAGTTACCTACATCGGCAAAGAGTTTACCTTAAGTACAAATCCGGAAAATGGAAATATTCGTGATATGACTACCGGATGGATGTGTGTGAAATATTCAAATGCTTATAAAAAGCTAGGACAATGGGAGTGGGAAAGCGGTGCTGATGTACCACTGTTACGCTATGCCGATGTATTATTGATCTATACTGAAGCATTGATGGCTGAGAAAGGATTAAATGGTAAAAACCCCAATCAGCAAACATCTGATGAAAATATATTGAAATACTTTAATGAAGTGCATGTAAGAGCATTTGGCAACGATGAAAGCAAAAAGATGACATCCATCAATTTCTGGAATCTGGTTAATGAACGTCGTTGTGAATTGGCATATGAGGACGAACGTCATTATGATTTAGTGCGTTGGGGACTGGCAAAGCAGGTTTATGCGGACAAAGAAAAAGATCCATATGGAGGACGTACTTTTGATCCTGCTAAAGATGCTCACTTACCACTGCCTCAAATCGAAATCGAAAACAGCAACGGAGTATTAATTAACAATCCAGCTCCGGGGTATTCTGATTTCGGAACTCCCGCACAATAATTGATAAATTTAAATAAACAGATTAGATTTGTTATAAACAGATTGCAAGAGGGGATAACATCATACTATTTATAGAATAGAAATGTTATTCCCTCTCCTATCGAAAATACACCTATGAAAAAAACTTTGTTATTCCTTGCTTGTCTTTCTTCACTGAACCTATGGGCTGACAATGATACCCAGAAGATAACCGACTACGTAAATCCTTTTATTGGCACAGGCTTTCATGGACACACTTATCCAGGAGCAACCGTTCCTTTCGGAGCTGTACAGTTAAGCCCTGATACACGCACAGGAGACTGGGATGCCTGCTCAGGCTATCATTATTCAGACTCCACATTATTAGGATTTTCACACACACATCTTAGTGGTACAGGATGTATTGATTTAGGAGACATATTATTCAGACCTACAATCTCATCATTTGAAGAAGGGAAACCACTATATACTCCTGCAAGATTTTTACATTCTTCAGAAAAAGCAACTCCTGGATATTATTCCGTAAAACTGGAAGAGGAAAACATTTTCGCTGAATTAACAGCAACTACTTACGCAGGAATGCATCGCTATACTTATCCCAATGGAAAGAATGCATATGTAGTTATTGATTTAGCACATCTTTTGACAGATGAATTTATTTATGAAGCAGAACTGGTACAGACCCAAAAGAATGAAATTACAGGAATGCGTCGTACACGAGGATGGGTAGATAACCAGTATGTATATTTTGTCGTGCAATTTGATGCTCCCATTGCAACGCTTCAACTGTTCAATAATGGGAAACCATCAAAAAACAAAAAAGCTTTGTCAGGTCAACAAATACAGGCACTACTTGGATTTCAGAAAAGCAGACAAATAATAGCTAAAGTCGGTCTATCAAATGTCAGTATTGAAAATGCACGTATGAATTTAAAACACGATATTGAAGGCTTTAACTTTGAGACAGTACGTCGGCAGTCTTCGGAAATTTGGGAGAATAAATTGAGCCAAATTAAAATTGAAGGTGGAACAGATGCAGAACGTACCAATTTCTATACAGCTTGGTATCATGCGCTGGTTGTACCTAATATAACAAGTGATATTAATGGACAATATAGACGGCACGACATGAAAATTGCCTCGCTACCTTCTGAAAAAAAAATGTATTCCACTCTTTCTTTATGGGATACATTTAGAGCTTGGAATCCATTGATGACATTGATAGATACTTCTTTGGTCAACAATATGATCCATTCAATGCTTGAAATGTATGATGCATCCGGAGAATTACCCATGTGGCCACTTGCATCCGGTGAAACTGGTACCATGATCGGTTATCATGCTGTATCAGTCATTGCAGATGCATATATGAAAGGTATTCGCGGATTTGACGCAGAAAAAGCATTGAAAGCAATGATTGTATCGTCAGAAAAAAATAAAAAGGGATCAGACTATTATATCAAATACGGATTTATACCTTCAAATATCAAAAAGGAATCTATCTCCTGCCTGCTAGAATTTGCCTATGATGATTGGGCCATTGCACAAATGGCTAAAGCCATGGGTAAACAAGATATTTATGAAACTTATATCCGTCGTTCACAGAATTACGTAAATGTATTCGATGGGAATACAAAATTCTTCCGTGGTAAAAGAATGGATGGCAACTGGGAGTCTGTATTTAATCCATTTGAAGTGGGACGAGACTATACAGAGGCCACTGCATGGCAATACCGTTTTTTTGTCCCACATGATGTAAATGGTTTAATCCAACTGTTTGGTGGAAAAAAGGAATTTACGGCTTGTTTAGATTCTCTATATACCGTAACTTCTAACATTGATGGACATCTATCGGATATTACTGGGCTAATTGGACAATATGTGCATGGCAATGAACCAAGTCATCACATGGCTTATCTATATAATTTTGTCGGACAACCCTGGAAAACTCAAGAGATGACACGCAAATTGTTAGATGAAATGTACAGTCCTACGCCAGAAGGTATAATCGGAAATGAAGACTGTGGTCAAATGTCTGCATGGTATATATTGTCATCACTGGGATTTTATCCAGTATGTCCGGGCAGTAATGAATTTTGTTTGACAACGCCTCTTTTTGACACTGTACAGCTAAAATTGAGCAATGGAAACACATTAACAATCAAAGCTAACAATCCTTCACGCAATAAATACATTGAGAAAGTTACATTTAATGGTCAGGTAATTGATAAAAATTATATCTCTTACGAAGTACTAATGCAAGGAGGAGAATTATTGTATACACTGACTGACCAGCCCGATTATAATCGTGGAACTCAGCCAGAAAGTTTTCCTTACTCATTTACTCAAAGTAAAGTTGTATCTGTTCCTTACGTGGATAAGGATTTAAATTTATTCCTCAATTCAATTAACGTACAACTGGCTACAACAACTGAAGAAAGCACTATACATTATACATTGGACGGAAGCGAACCAACAATATCATCTCCAGTGTATAATCGCCCGATTCAACTTGATAAGACAACCCTTCTGAAAGCTAGAGGTTTCAAAGAAGGTTATACCCCAAGTCAAACCTTGACAATCCATGCCACAAAAGCAGAATTACTTCCCTCCGTAAATGCGGAAGGCAAGCTACAAGGTACCACATATACATACTTCGAAGGATACTTCCAAAAAGTAGAAGATTTGCCGAAAGGCAAGCTAATAGAAAAAGGAATCATGACTGAACCTTCCATCAGACAAGCTCGCCAAGAAGACCATTTTGGATATATCTTTGAAGGAGTCATCAAGATACCGGAAGATGGAGTATACACTTTTGGAACAAAATCGGATGATGGTAGTGTACTTTACATTGACGGACAAAAAGTAGTAGACAATGATGGTTCTCATGCCGCCATAACTGCCACGGGACGGATTGCATTGAAAAAAGGATTTCACACTTATCGATTGCTTTATTTTGAAGATTACGAAGGAGAACATTTAAGTTGGGAATGGACTCTTCCTGGAAAAACAAAAGCGGAAAGTATCCCGATAGAAGTTCTCTTTATCGAATGAATCAAAACCAAGGAATCTTTATCTTAATTATTCATAAAACATAGTCTGTAGAACACACTACAAACTATTCATTAAAAACTTAGACCCATGAAAACATTATTTTCCAAACTTTGCTTATCTTGTGTAATAGTAGGTTCTGTCATTTCTAATTCTACAATTATTGCACAAAACTCTCGTACAGATAAACTTCAGACCTATGTATTAGAGAATCCTTATCACGTTGAAAAAATTATTTCCCCAACTGGGAAAAAAGTCAAAAATGTAATTCTGATGATTGGCGACGGCATGAGTTTGATGCATATTTATTCTGCATGGACTGCTAACAGAGGAAAACTATACATTGAAAATGCTCCGGTAACCGGATTATTCAAAACATACTGTGCCAATAAATTAATCACAGATTCAGGCGCAGGAGGCACAGCTTTAGCAACAGGAGTTAAGACAAAATATCACTCCGTTGGTGTAGATGTTAACGGACAACCTGTGCCTTCATTAATTTCATTGGCAAAAGACAAAGGACTATCAGCAGGAATAGCTGTTACCTGCCGTTTGTGGGATGCTACCCCAGCCGATTTTTGTTGCCACAATGTTGACCGTGACAACGAATATGAAATTATAGCTGATTACGTAAACTGTAGAGCAGACTACGTTGTCGGAGGTGGAGCCCAAAAATTTGAAAATCGTCCTGACGGCAGGAATATTTTCAAAGAACTGGAGAAAAAAGGATACACTATTGCTAAAAGTTGGGAGGAATGTCAGAAGCTGAACAGTGGAAAAATCTTTGCGGTAACCGACTCCGTAGATACTCCACTACCAGCTGAAAGAGGTGATCGGCTTGCACAATCAGCCCTCAAAGGCATGAATTTATTAAGCAAAAATAACAAAGGATTCTTTATGATGATTGAAGGATCACAATTAGATGACTACGGTCATTTTAACGATTTGGATTTATTAATGCAAGAAACACTGGATTTTGACCGTACTATCGGAGAAGTCTTCAAATGGGCTGCACAAGATGGAGAGACATTGGTTGTCATTACTGCAGATCATGAAACCGGAGGTCTGACCTTACTGGGAGGAGACAAAGACAAAGGTGAAATTCAATGTAAATTTTCAACTACCGATCATTCTGGAGTAATGGTTCCAGTGTATGCATTTGGACCTGGATCAGAAATGTTTACCGGTATTTATGAAAATACTGCTATCTTTGATAAAATAAAGAAATTATTAAACTTATAATCCGATTTATGAAAAAATATATCCATCTGGCTTTATGTCTTACAATAGGATTTTTTTCTATAAATGGGACTGCTCAATCTTGTGGGAACGACAGTCTATACAAGATTCCCTATAAAGATACCTATGCAAAGTCTCCATTGGTAGCAGAAAATACCTATCGTATAGCCCGGCCAAACTATACTGTTTTACCCAAAGACATAAAAGAAGCCCGGCAAATCCTCCCTGCCCCTATATGGGAAGGACATGAAGAAGAGCTTCTCATGTATTGGAGAGCCTGGGAAATCGCAATCGGGAACATCCGGAATCCTCAACCCAATTCTGGTTTTGTGACTCCCTATATCGACACAGCCTATAACGGAAATATTTTTATGTGGGATTCTTCCTTCATCTTAATGTTTGCACGCTATGGAACCCGCTTTTTCCCTTTTCAACAGACCTTAGACAATTTTTATGCCAAACAGCATCCCGACGGATTTATCTGTCGAGAAATCAAGGCTGACGGAGCAGACTGTTTTGAGCGTTATGACCCTGTCAGTACAGGGCCCAATCTCATGCCTTGGTGCGAAATGGTATATTTCCATCAGTTCGGAAATACAGAACGGCTTCATAAGATTTTTCCTGCACTTTGCGCCTATTACAAATGGCTAAAACTGAATCGTACATGGAGAAACGGCACCTACTGGTCAAGCGGATGGGGAACTGGAATGGACAATATGCCTCGTGTTAAAAATGAATACAACATGATATACAGCCACGGACATATGATTTGGCTGGATACCAATCTGCAACAGCTTTTCACAGCCAACCTGCTGCTTGAAATGGGATTCTATCTCGAACGTTGGCAAGAAATCGAAGAACTGGAAGATGAAGCCAATGCTCTGAAACAATATATTCGCGAAAATTTATGGGATAAGGAAACAAACTTTCTGTATGATCAATATGCAGACGGCTCTCTTTCTAAAACAAAAGGAATCGGAGCATACTGGGCCTTATATTCTGATGTTTTGAATAAAGAGCAAATAAGATATCTGGTAAACGAATTACAAAATCCAGCTACTTTCAATCGCCCCCATCGTGTTCCGTCGCTTTCGGCAGATAATCCTCGGTATAAAGCTAATGGACGGTACTGGCAAGGAGGAGTATGGCCAGGAACCAACTATATGGTAATTAATGGATTATTGCTAAGAGGTTTCAGAAAAGAAGCCCATGAAATAGCCCAGAATCACTATAATCAGATATTTAAGGTTTTCCAAAAAACTGGTACTTTTTGGGAATATTATGCACCTGAATCAAATGATCCAGGCTTTATGGCAAGAAAAGAGTTCGTAGGATGGACAGGACTAGCCCCTATCGCCGGACTTATTGAACATATCATTGGCATCCGGGGAGATTTCGTGCAAAAGCAAATTACCTGGGATATAAATTTGACGGAAACCAATGGTATTGAACGCTATCCATTTGGTCCTGACGGACTGATATCTTTCAAAGCACATGCCAGAAACTCTGTCAATGAAAAGCCTGTAATAGAAGTAGAATCAAACATCGAATTTGAATTACTTGTCCGTTATGGAAATCAGGAAAAGACATTTCAAGTAAAAACTGGAAAAAATAAATTCTAACCCTGAACAAAGTAAAGTAGATTCCGGAAATCAATCGGAATCTACTCTTGCTGTCCTTAAAATAAATTACATAATATGAAAAAACACAATTGGATTTTAGGAATTGTACTGGCCTGTAGTCTGTCTCATGCAACAAGTGGATTTTCACAAACCTCGACAGATGAAAAATACGAATCAAAACGCCCAACTGTCGCAGACCGACATTTTACCTCGGAAGTAGTAGAAAAGCTAATCGAGCAAATTAAACAAGATATTACAGACCCCAAACTACGCTGGATGTTTGAGAACTGTTATCCAAATACATTGGATACAACAGTAAAATTTCAAATTAAAAACGGGCGTCCTGATACATTTGTCATCACTGGAGATATCCACGCAATGTGGCTTCGTGATTCCTCTGCCCAACTTTGGCCTTATTTACAATTGATGAAAGATGATAAACAGTTGCAAGCACTTATAGCCGGACTCATAAATCGGCAAGCTGAATGTATCCTGCTGGACCCTTACGCCAATGCCTTTAATGACGGTCCTATTGGAAGCTACTGGGAAACAGACTATACCCAACCGATGAAAAAGGAACTGCACGAACGCAAATGGGAACTGGATTCATTATGTTATCCTATTCGAATAGCTTATTTCTATTACCTTCTCACTGGAGATACTTCCGTGTTTGACAGCACATGGCACAATGCCATGCAACTGGCTGTAAAGACCATGAAAGAGCAACAGCGTAAAAACGGAAATGGCCCCTATAGTTTTGCACGTAACTGTGAAAGGCCTACCGATTCACAGATAAATGGAGGATTCGGAGCCCCGATAAAACCTAATGGCATGATTGTATCTTCTTTCCGTCCTTCCGACGATGCTACCCAATATGGTTTTCTGGTTCCTTCAAACATGTTTGCAGTGGTATCACTACGGCAGCTGGCAGAAATAGAGAATAAGGTATATCAGCACACTGAATTTGCAAAAGAATGTACAGATCTGTCAGATGAAATCGATAGAGCCATTCAAAAATATGCAATAGTCAATCATCCGGTATGTGGTAAAATTTATGCTTTTGAAGTGGATGGTTTTGGCAACAGTTTATGTATGGATGACGCCAATGTACCTAGCCTTCTTGCTGCTCCTTATCTTGGATATTGCTCTCAAGATGATCCATTATATCAAAACACGCGCAAGTTCATCTGGAGTGACAACAATCCGTATTTCTTTTCAGGGAAATCGGGAGAAGGTGTGGGAGGACCTCATGTTGGACTAAACTATGCATGGCCTATGAGTATCATAATCAAAGGTCTGACCACCGACGACACAAATGAATTAAAAGACTGTCTGACTTTATTAAGAAACACGGATGGCAATACTGGGTTCATGCATGAATCATTCAATGTGAATGATGACAATGACTTTACCCGTTCTTGGTTTGCATGGACCAATACTTTATTTGGAGAATTGATTGTAAAAATTCATAATAACCATCCTGAATTATTAAAAACTACGTTTTAAAAACAAGGCGAATGAAAAAATATGTAATCGGATTTGATTTAGGAGGTACGAACTCCGTATTGGCACTTGTAGATAAAGAAGGAAATGTATCAGAACAAGTTTCTTTCAAGACCAACGAGTTTCCTGATATCGAACAATATGTAAAACAATGCACAAAAACAATCACTGAACTCATCCAGAAAGCAGGAGGTAAGGAATATATAGCTGCGTTGGGTATTGGAGCTCCAGATGTAAATTACTGGAGCCGTAGCATAGAAAATGCAACGAATCTTCCTTGGAAAGGAATCGTACCATTGGCTGATAAAATTGAAGCAAAGACAGGCATAGTCACCTTTATCACCAATGACGCAAAAGCTGCAGCACTGGGAGAAATGCTTTATGGGGCAGCACAAGGAATGAAAGATTTCATTATGATTACACTTGGCACAGGTGTAGGCAGTGGAATTGTAGTAAACGGAGAACTTGTTTATGGCAAACGAAGTTTTGCTGGTGAATTAGGACACATGTCCATAAGACCAGAAAACGGACGTATTTGCCCATGTGGTAGAATTGGATGCCTAGAAGCTTATTGTTCTGCAACTGGAATGGTACGAACAGCAATAGATTTTTTGAAAAAAAGCGGTAAAGAAAGCTCACTCCATACCCTCCCTATTACTTCTATTACCTCTAAAGATATATATGATGCTGCAATGAAAGGAGACCAAGTTGCCAAAGAAATTTTCGAATATACAGGAAAACTTTTGGGTGAAGCTTTGGCTAATTGTGCGACATTCTCAGACCCCGAAGCTTTCATTTTATTCGGAGGATTAACTAAAGCCGGAAGTTTATTGCTGGAGCCAACTATATGCACCTACAAGAAAATGGTTTTTGAAAATTATCGCAATACAGCGCAGATTATTTTATCAGGACTGAAAGAAGCAGATGCTGCGATTCTCGGAGCAGCAGCTTTAGCTTGGACTAAAATTGAAAAAACAAAATAAACAAGTAATTCAATCATTTATAAATAATCAATCTTTATATAAAGCATCAACTTCAAAACTTGCAGCAAGCAGTTTCAAATAAACCTTGCAATTAACTAACTCAGTTTTATCAGGATTCATAAAGTTCATTTATGGATCCTGATATTTTTTTATGACCTTTAGTAGCCTTCAATTTACAATACCCTCGCCCAATCCCTCTCACCTTAAAACCATCCCTGCCAGTCAGCCACACTGCCAAAAAAGAAACGGTTTTGCCATAAAATGCACGCTTTGTCATAAAAAGTCCGCCAAATTGGCAGTTGATGTCATTTATATTCCCCCGAAAAATCATGGCACGGCATTTGTTTTATATAAGGCGTGACGCTTCGAGTTACAGAAGCGGCAAAATAAACTAAATGTTGAATAAAAATAAAAATAGATATAATTATGGGAAAGATTATTGGTATAGACTTAGGAACTACAAACTCATGTGTAGCAGTATTTGAAGGTAACGAACCTGTAGTAATCGCTAACAGCGAAGGTAAGCGTACAACTCCTTCTATCGTAGGTTTTGTAGATAACGGTGAACGTAAAATCGGTGACCCTGCAAAACGTCAGGCAATCACTAACCCGACACGTACCGTTTACTCTATCAAACGTTTCATGGGTGAAACTTATGATCAGGTAGCTAAAGAAATTTCTCGAGTTCCTTACCCAGTGGTAAAGGGCGACAACAATACTCCGCGTGTTGACATCGACGGACGTTTGTATACTCCGCAGGAAATTTCAGCTATGATTCTTCAGAAAATGAAAAAAACAGCTGAAGACTATCTGGGACAGGAAGTAACAGAAGCCGTAATTACAGTGCCTGCATACTTCTCTGACTCACAGCGTCAGGCTACTAAGGAAGCTGGTCAGATTGCTGGTCTGGATGTAAAACGTATCGTTAACGAACCGACAGCAGCTGCTTTGGCTTACGGTGTAGACAAGGCTAACAAAGATATGAAGATTGCCGTATTCGACCTGGGTGGTGGTACATTCGATATCTCTATCCTGGAGTTCGGTGGCGGTGTATTCGAAGTATTGTCAACTAACGGTGATACTCACCTGGGTGGTGATGACTTCGACCAGGTAATCATCGACTGGTTGGTTCAGGAATTCAAGAACGATGAAGGCGCTGACCTGACTCAGGATCCGATGGCTATGCAGCGTTTGAAAGAAGCAGCTGAAAAGGCTAAGATTGAATTGTCTTCTTCAACTTCAACTGAAATCAACTTGCCGTACATCATGCCGGTAGCCGGTGTTCCAAAGCACTTGGTTAAGACTTTGACACGTGCTAAGTTCGAACAGTTGGCACACAACCTGATCCAGGCTTGTCTGGAACCGTGTAAGCGTGCAATGAGCGATGCCGGTCTGAACAACTCAGATATCGACGAAGTCATCCTGGTAGGTGGTTCATCTCGTATCCCTGCTATCCAGAAACTGGTAGAAGATTTCTTCGGAAAAGCTCCTTCAAAAGGTGTAAACCCGGACGAAGTAGTAGCAGTAGGTGCTTGTATCCAGGGTGCCGTACTGAACAAGGAAGCCGGTGTAGGCGACATCGTATTGTTGGATGTAACTCCGTTGTCAATGGGTATTGAAACAATGGGTGGAGTCATGACAAAACTGATTGATGCCAATACAACTATTCCTTGCAAGAAGAGCGAAGTATTCTCTACAGCTGCAGATAACCAGACAGAAGTTACCATCCATGTATTGCAGGGTGAACGTCCGATGGCTGCACAGAACAAGTCAATCGGTCAGTTTAACCTGACAGGTATCGCTCCGGCTCGTCGTGGTGTTCCTCAGATTGAGGTAACCTTCGATATCGATGCCAACGGTATCTTGAAAGTTTCTGCAAAAGATAAGGCAACAGGTAAGGAACAGGCTATCCGTATCGAAGCTTCATCTGGTTTGAGCAAGGAAGAAATCGACCGTATGAAGGCAGAAGCTGAAGCAAATGCAGAAGCAGATAAGAAAGAAAAGGAACGTATCGACAAATTGAACCAGGCAGACAGCTTGATCTTCACTACTGAAAATCAGTTGAAAGACCTTGGCGATAAGTTGCCGGCTGACAAGAAAGCTCCTATCGAAGCGGCTCTGCAGAAACTGAAAGACGCTCACAAGGCACAGGATTTGGCAGGTATCGATGCTGCAAGCACTGAACTGCAGAATGCATTCCAGGCTGCAAGCGCTGAAATGTATGCTCAGACAGGCGCTCAGGGCGGTGCTCAGGCAGGTCAGTCAAGCCAGTCTGGCTCAAACGACAAGAGCGACGTACAGGACGCTGATTTTGAGGAAGTAAAATAATCTGTAACAAATAGATAGAAGAGATTCCGTATAATCCGAAAGGGTTATACGGAATTTTTTTATGCTTTGATACTTAGTATATATTGGCTAAAATGACAAATAAAAAAGTGTAGTCTTCATACTTTGTGGGGATTTTTGTATATTTGTGTAGATTAGTTTGAAGGAACTACGAACAAGAATGTTTCCAATTGTACAACCTGGCGATGCAGTCTAATTATATTATACCATGAAAAGAAGGTTTATATTTATATCTGTTTTGTTGTTTTGTTTTAGTGCTATCTGCTCCGGTGCATGCATAGATGAAATTAAAATATTCTATACGAGCTATATGGCGAATATTTTAAATGTGGATTCAACCAATGAAACACTGTGCAGGAAGTATTTAACTGAAGAAATGGCTGCCAAACTCCAAAGAATGCGTAATGCTACGGGAGGAGATCCGATTATACGGGCGCAGGATATGAATTCAGATGCAATTAAGACATTGAATGTAAGAGAAATTGCAGACGATTGGTATATGGTAAGCTATCTTTGGAATGAAAAAGATAGTGCTAGTCTGGTGGAGATTCCATTAAAAGTGGGGTATGTGAATGAAAAATGTAAGATAAAATATATTACTCCCATTGAAAATGGTACTCAATATGGAGATGAGTGGTTGACCGGTTTTGAAAATACAGCTTCATATAAAATAGATAGTTCGTCGGGAGAATCATTGGTCGAAAGTTTTTATAAACTTTACTTGGCTACCTATTGCAGCATGTGCAGCGATTTGAATTCCAAGTTGCAGTCTTTGCGTTTGTCTAATCTGTCTCACACAGCTTTAGAACAATTCAAGGGGGTAGAATTAGAAAATTTGCAGGATGGCTTCGGGGGCTATGACCTTTTGATTACGAACTTTGATTTCGACTGTATGTGGTTTCACAGTCTGAAGGTTGTTCCGTTGGAGCCTGATAATTATCAGGTTACTTATCAGGCTGGGAAGTATATGCATCAAATAAATATCCAGACGGTATACCGGGACGGTAGATATTGGATTAATGCCATCACCGGAGTTCGATAAGCATTCATACCGTTATTTCTTCTTGCTCAGTTCCGCCCGTATACGACTGAGCGACTGAGGTGTAATAAACAAATAAGAAGCGATGTGCTTCAGCGTAAGTTTCCAATTTTAGGGTGTCCCCTTTTAGACGGGCGCCAGCAGGCACCCGTCTAAAAAAGAGTCCACAAATTTAACGATTATTATTTGCATATTGTCATGGGAAGAAGGTTTTCGTAATCCGT
>NZ_JABSOE010000149.1 GCF_013618865.1 Phocaeicola faecicola | reverse complement strand
GGCTCAGTTTGAAAATTTGGGGGGTTAGGTTAAAAACCTTAATTTTGCGTCATGAAGCAAAAAGAGAAAATCCCCGTTAGTCCTTTAGAGTTGTTGAGCCTTTTCCTTCCAGTAGGCATGCTCGAGTATTTTGATCTGGTCGGTCACATTTCGCAAGATACGTGCTTCATTCTTTTTTTGAAGGAGAAAGCCAGGATTCCCCAGGAATTGTCCCATCTTCATCTGCATTCCAAAGGATTCTTTCCGGAAATAGAGGTACAGGATTTTCCAATCCGCGGTAAAGCCGTATATCTTCGAATCAAGCGCCGTCGTTGGGAAGATCCTTCCACGGGTATGACGTACAGCCGTGACTGGAATCTGGTTGCCTCCGGTACTCGCATCACTGCAGAGTTCGGAGCTTTTTTAAAAGAACTACTTAGACACTCATGCGGTTAGCTGCCAGAGTGTTGCAGACCATTACGGTCTGGACGGCAAGCAGCTGCAGAACCAGTACAAGGATCATCTGAGTACCTATCACAACTGGAACCAGTTTGCCCATGCGGAAGATTATATCATCTATCCCAAGAACATCGGATATCATCTGTGCATCGATGAAACTGCGCTCAGCAAGGGAGAACTTTATACCGTACTGATAAACAGGGACAGAAAAGGACGAAAAGGATCCATTGTAGCCGTCATCAGGGGTACAAAGGCGGAAGATGTGATAAAGGTACTCATGCTCATTGGCCCAGAACTGCGGCACATGGTGAAGGAAGTCACCCTTGACATGGCAAACAGCATGCAGAAAATTGTGAGAAGATGCTTTCCAGGAGCCCTGCAGGTGATTGACCGCTTCCATGTATCCAAACTGGTCTATGAAGCCGTTCAGGACCTGCGCATAGCCTACCGCTGGCAAGTCATGAAGGATGAAAACAAAGCCATCAGGGAATCCAAAGCAAGGGGTATCCTCTATGAACCTGAGGTGTTCAGCAATGGGGACACGCTCAGACAACTGCTCGCCAGAAGCCGGTACCTGCTTTTCAAGGCACCCGGCAAATGGACCGAAAGACAGAAGGAAAGGGCGGAAATCCTGTTCAGGAAATTCCCGGATCTGAAAGATGTATACTATTATGCCCTGAGGCTGGGAAAAATATTCACTGACTACAAGGATAGGGATGTGGCGCGAGCTAAACTGGCACTGTGGTACAACGAAATCGAAGAATACGGATATGAAACCTTTACCACCGTAGCAAACTCTATTGAGAATCATTACGAAAGAATACTTAACTATTTTGTCAACCGTAGTACCAATGCTGCGGCCGAGGCCTTCAATGCAAAGATAAAAGCATTCAGGGCATCATTCAGAGGAGTCGTGGATACAAGATTCTTTCTCTTCAGGCTAGCCAATGTATATGCTTAAAAAGATTACTATTGTTAATCCCCCAAGATTTTATACTGAGCC
>NZ_JABSOE010000148.1 GCF_013618865.1 Phocaeicola faecicola | reverse complement strand
AATCCAATATCTGTGTGGGCAGTACAATACTGGCCAACATGCTCAAATAATCGTTTTCCATGCTGTAAAGTAAAGAACTATTCGATTAGATTACAAATTTATCCCCACTAAATTTCTACTGAGCCCATATTTCGCCTGTCAAATTCAAGCATAATCTCTTTTATTTTAGATGCTACTCTCTTTTTTTTAGGCGTCATTATAATTGTATATTTAAGTTCCTCTTTCTTCAACTCATGATTAAAATCTTTTGTAGAATTCATTACCTCTCCTGTCATGCAAGCTGATAATATATTCTTCAGCTCACGAAGCATTGGATTAGATTCTACCTTCATCTCGTTTATTTTATCTCCATTTTTCATCTGAAAATCTTCTGATGTCATCTTTATATAGTCTCCGTCATTGAACAAGAGTAATATCTGTTCTGGCCTTTGATAATAGAAGACACCTTTTTTCGACACTTTATTTGACAGAACAGATAAAGATTGAGTTTGTGTAAATTTACAAGTTATTGTTTGTATTTTGGATGTCTTACTTTCTAATTCATTTATAAATTCTTTATCGTTTCCTTGGTTTCCTTGTGCATTTACTGACAAGAACATGCCCAAGCACATTAAAATACATATTATTCTATTCATAAGCATTCTCATTTATAAGTCTATTTAGTGGCACTATTTCAATACCTTTCTTTTTAATTCCTTCTATAACTGATTTCAGAAGTATATCAGATCCCTCTCTGTTATCATGTAGTAGAACGATATCACCACTCTTTATATTGCGTATTATTCTCTTGCTTATAGAAGTACGCTTTAAAAACTTTAATGTATCATATGAGCGTATATTCCATCCTATGCATACAAATCTATTGTTTACTGCTCTTCGTATAAGCGGATTGGTAACTCCGAATGGTGGTCTAAAAAAAAACGGAAACTTACCTGTTATTTTATATATAATATCATTTGTCTTCCGTATATCTTCATAAATTTTGTTACTATTCCAAAGAGTATATGATGGAGAATGAGAAAAAGTATGATTTCCTATTATATGCCCTTCCTCATAAATCCTCTTTACCAGTTCTGGATATGTTTCAATCTTTGAACCGATAAGGAAGAAAGTTGCTTTAATATTATTCTCTTCAAGTATATTAAGTATTCTGGGGGTATGAATAGGATCTGGCCCATCATCGAATGTTAATGCTACTGCTTTCTCCACACTACTCCCTCTACAAATACATCTTAAGTATATTCCACTTCTTATATCAGCGGAAGCCCATACAAAGAATAGCAAGATAAAGGAAATTATTATAATAAGCATATTACACTCCTTTCACTATAATTATTGAGGAACTCATACCAAGATAATTATTGCAAAATATCACTAGTGTCTCTTAATAATTGTAAAAAGACTCGTTAATTATTTGATTTACAATATTTGTTTTCAAAAAATGCTTGTCGCATATTTGAATCAGTTACCTTAGGGGCTGGGCCAAATTGCGAT
>NZ_JABSOE010000147.1 GCF_013618865.1 Phocaeicola faecicola | reverse complement strand
TGTCTTATCCTGATATAGGTAGACACATTTACAAACTAATAAATGTGTTACTATTATGACTTCAAAACGAAAGCTTTATCGTGAAGATGAAAAACTGTTTTTTCTTCACTCTTACTACCAATCAGGTATGAGTAAGCATGCCTTTTGCCGGGCACATGGCATTTGTTGCCCTGCCTTGCTAAATAGTTGGATTAAAAAGTATTCAAATTTAGCAGAAGAGCTATCTTTGCCTTCTGAACAAGAATCACCAGATATGTCCAATCGCAGCAAGGAAGCCTACAAAGATGAAAATGCCCAATTAAAAAAGCGCATTAAAGAGCTGGAGAAAGCTCTGTCTTTCTCCAAGCTGGAAACAGAAGCCCGTGAGTTGATGATTACGCGTGCTGAAGAACTCTTCAACATCCCTATCAGAAAAAAATCTGGGGCCAAATCGTAACGGAACTGGTCAGTCAGCGCAACCTGAAAGTTGCGTTGGCCTGCCGTCTGTTTGGCCATTGTCGTCAAGCCTACTACCAGTCAAAGGCTGACATTGAGAGTCAGATACATAGGGAACGTCTCATGCTGGATGCTGTCCGTGATATCCGTATCGAAGATCCGGGTATAGGCTGTTACAAACTGTGGATTATGCTCACCGTGCTTTTTGGAGCCGGGTTCATGCCTGGGCGGGACAGCTTTTATGCATTGCTCCGGCAACACCGCTTGATGCTTCCTGCCCGCAAGACCCGGCATACGACGAACTCCAACCATCGCTACCACAAGTGGAAGAACCTAATCAAAGGACTGACCTTGACTTCAGCCAACCAGTTGTGGGTCAGCGACATTACTTATATACCACTTGCCAATGGTGAAGTCTGTTATCTGCATCTGATTACGGATGCCTACTCCCATAAGATAGTGGGATGGGTGCTTGCCGACACCTTACGGGTATCGGCAACCATCAATGCATTGCAACAGGCTATAGAGCAGGCTGTTGAAATGACAGGAGATGAAAATCTTACGGGCCTGATACATCACTCGGACCGTGGCGTACAATACAGTTGCGACCCATACGTGGCACTTCTTCAGAAACATGGCATTGCCATCAGTATGACGGAAGACTACAAACCCACCGACAATGCCGTTGCGGAACGTATCAACGGGATTATTAAGGCGGAAAGCAGCCATCCTCGAGGCCGGTTCAACGACATCGGGCATGCAAGAAATGTCATAGCTCGCTACATACATTTCTATAACCATCGCAGACCGCATATGAGTATCGGGTATAAAATACCTGCTGTGGCGCATCTGGAGAAGGGAATACAGAAGAAAATGTGGAAGAAGAAAAAATATCCTTCCACAAGTAGCAATAAAAAGAAGGATGCAATATCTTTGCAAAGCCGGACAGCAAGTCCGGGCGAAGGCGCAGGACAGCGCACCTGACAAAGACAGAATGCCTCTTTTAGGGGCACCCAGTCTTGCCGGACAAGCAAGCACGGGCTCTGCAAATGCAGCAGGATGACTGTCAACAGAATCAGGACAACTCACTTTGCTGTGTCTACTATATCAGCAGGGCTTGGGAAGAAGTGACTACTGAACCAGTACAACATTCCAAGAACCGTCTACTGATATCGGTTATAAAAAGAAAAAGCGTCTAGCTAAATCAGGAAAAGACA
>NZ_JABSOE010000146.1 GCF_013618865.1 Phocaeicola faecicola | reverse complement strand
TGCTGTGCAATAATGGGGCTTTCGGTTCCGTTTTACAGCGGTGTGCAAACAGCTCTTTTTCAGGAGAAAATTAAGCCTGAATATTTAGGACGTGTATTTTCTTTAACTGGAAGTATCATGTCTCTTGTTATGCCAATTGGGTTAATTCTTTCTGGATTCTTTGCTGATAGAATCGATGTAAATCATTGGTTTTTACTATCAGGTATTTTAATTATTTGCATTGCAATAGTTTGCCCAATGATAACTGAGATTAGAAAATTAGATGCAAAATAAAATAAAGGGCGTGTTCGTATGATAGATAATATTATTCAATCAGTGACAGAAAAATTATCCTCTTTGCCTTATATAGAAACATAAATGCTATTAGACCACTTGAAGTTACGGTCATAAATCAAAAGGATGTTGTCCCTTGGAAATTTCCTCCTAAACATGAATTTATGTATGGTGAGTGGCTAAGGGAGCAGTTTGATAAGGGAGCAATTCCTGAGCCAACTTATGATCCCGATTTAGCAATTCTTTTATCTCAATTAAGAGAAAATAGTATTAACCTTTTCGGACCAGAGGCAACAGAAGTGATTGAGCCTGTACCAATGACAGATATTCGAAGGGCGATTAAAGAATCCTTACCCGGGTTGATAGCTAGCATTGAAGGTGACGAACGCAATGTGATTTTAACTTTAGCCAGAATGTGGCTGACATCCTCTTCCGGTAGAATTTGCTCAAAAGATCAGGCTGCTGAATGGGCGATACCTAAATTAGCCAAAGAGCATGCTACTTTACTTGAAAAAGCAAAAAAGGCTTATTTGGGAGATTATGATGACAAGTGGGAAGGAATGGAGACTGAGATAATTGAACTCGTTAATTATTTGAAAAGATCTATAGAGTCTTCCCTTAATATTTAAATCCTTTTCGAATAGTTTAAATACAACAGTGATTAGTTTTTAATGCGTATTATTGGTGTTTATTACTTCGATATGTTCCCTCATACCTCGTTTTCTCAAAAAACAGTAAAAAATTGATAGATATGTTTCCGCATACGTCGGGCTCTAAAATTAGCCAAAGACATCAATTCCATCAACTCGAGCCACGTGGAGTGCGTAGTTTTGATGTCAAGGGTAAGCAAATAAAGGGCGAAAAGAAAGCTATAAAACTGCTTGAAACTTTTGAATATAAACCTGAAAAATATGCCGAAAGAGTTAATCATATTTTTGAAGTACTCGGTCTTTCACTTTTTGAATGCTACGATATGACCGAGAAGCTTTATAAAGAAGTGAAAAAAATTGCAACGGAGATAAATAACTTTTTAAACGAGGAGAATTCAGATGAAAGAAAACAAATATGATGATAATATATTTTTTCAAAAATACAGTCAAATGAGTCGCTCACAGCAGGGACTAGCCGGTGCAGGAGAATGGGAAACATTGAGAAAGCTGCTGCCGGATTTTAAAGATAAGCGTGTGCTTGATTTAGGATGCGGCTATGGATGGCACTGTATTTATGCGATGGAACACGGTGCTTCTTCTGTTGTAGGTGTTGATATTTCTCATAAAATGTCTATGGTAAAAAGTTAAAAAATCCTCCCACTTTTGTTAGATATATTTTTTTGTGTAATTTTGTAATCGTTATGCGGCAGTAATAATATACATATTAATACGAGTTAGTAATCCTGTAG
>NZ_JABSOE010000145.1 GCF_013618865.1 Phocaeicola faecicola | reverse complement strand
TATCAAGGATCTATTTAGCCATGCTGAATACGACATCCTTTACAAAAATGACGGTCAGCTAGAATTGGATTTTACATCATAATGAGCCATATTGAGATGTTTTACATTTTTTAAGAGACACTAGTGAGTGAAACTCTTTATTCGGGGTATTCACATGATTCCCTGCCTGGGGACAGAAAATTCCAATTTCATCATTATTAACCCAATAAATTGGATACTCGTTACCATTACGATCTCCATAAATTGTACGTGAGTTTTCACCATTCATTCCAAAATTCGCATGGCCTGCACTGAATAAAATTTCATCTCCAGTTTCTGCCGGACCATATTTTCCTTCAAAAGCCTCCTCCTTACATGCTGTCGTAATGGAAGCCAAGACAGTTAAAAATAATATTATTTTCTTCATTTAAAGTCCTCCCTATAATTAAAAATCCCATCCAGCATTTTCATCATTAAAATAGTCACTTTCATTTCCAACCTCTTGTGGAGTAATAGATATGGTTTGCTTCGTCTCCTTATCGTTATCCACGATGGAGCCTTTCACCATAAGACCTTGCTCCAACTCCACCTCCAAATACTTGGTCTGTGGAGCTTCATACTTTTTTTTCTTCATAAAAAGCCTCTCTTTCTTTATTGATTAAACATTCTCGTTTTTTGTTATTGCTTTATTTCTTTTTTTCTCCGTAACCGTAGCCATAACCGTAACCATAACCATAACCGTAACCATGATGCAGACTGGCACCATTCAATACAATTGCCATGTTGTTCAATTTTTTCTCCTGATACAACTGCTCAATTTCAGGCAACATACGGCGGTCGAGTTTACCGGCACGCACCACAAAGACGGTCAAATCTACAATACGATTAATGATAGTAGCATCTGCCACCAGTCCTACCGGTACATTATCAACTATGATATAATCATAACGCTTACGCAATTCTGCCACCAGCTCATCCAAACGCTCATCCATCAGCAACTCTGCCGGATTCGGAGCCACCGTTCCAGAAGCAATCACATCAAAAGAATCCGTTTTCTGGATGATATCATCTATGCCTACCGTATTATCGGACAGGAAGTTCGTCATACCCGTCACATGTTTACCCAAATGACGGCTTAACGTACCTTTACGGATATCCAGGTCCATCACAACCACTTTCTTCTTCGCATACACCAGACTCATTGCCAGGTTACGGGAAATAAATGTCTTACCAGATCCAACAGTAAATGAAGTAAAGGTAATCACCTGCATGGCCCGATCTTTCTTTGCCATAAATCCCATATTGGTACGCAGGATACGGAAGGCTTCCGATACAATATCATCTCCCTGAGCCTGTACCGACAGATTCTGTTTTCCTCGTACATGAGGTCTTTCTGCGACCTTCTTATCCAACGGAATCTCACCCAAGAACGGCAATGATACAGCCTTTACAATATCCTTACGGTTATGTACCCGCGTATCCATAAACAGAATCATCAGGAACACAGCTCCCGGAAGTGCGATACCGATTACCAATCCCAACAACAAAATTTTGTTGCGGTTCGGAGAAATCGGAGAATCAGTAGCTTCCGCACTGTCAATCACTCGTGCATTGTTGTCCACCATGGCCTGAGACAATGCATTCTCCTCACGACGGTTCAGCAAGAACAGGTACAGCGACTCCTTGATTTTCTGCTGACGCTCAATAGAAAGCATCTGGCGCTGCTTGGTCGGGATAGCAGCTACACGGTTTTGTGCCTGTTGTTCCCGGCTTTGTGCATCGTTACGCTTCACATTTAGACTCACAATCATATTATCCACCGCACGAATAATGCTCTGCTTCATGGCCCGCAAAGAATTATTCAGTTCTTCCACTACCGGGTTCTTGTCACTACTGTCCGCAATCAGATGATCACGCTTCAATTTCGTTGCATTATAAAGCGATATCTGATTTTCAACATTCATATCATTGATACCTGTATTGGCAGGAATCAAATCCGTATCTTTCTTTGGATCAGTAAGATACTCCACTAGTGTCTCTTAAAAAATGTAAAACATCTCAATATGGCTCATTATGATGTAAAATCCAATTCTAGCTGACCGTCATTTTTGTAAAGGATGTCGTATTCAGCATGGCTAAATAGATCCTTGATA
>NZ_JABSOE010000144.1 GCF_013618865.1 Phocaeicola faecicola | reverse complement strand
AAGAATGGAGATAAGTATATATCCCAACCGTATTGCCTTATAGAAATTTCCTGACCGCTCCATTATTTTAATGACATTGATTTTTGGAACATGAATAAAAGTTTATCTTTTTCGTTCATGCGGATATTATCAGAATAACCGTCTTTTGTTATTTGATACCCACATGGCTTAACCATAAAAATGCCTAAGCCCTTAGTGTACGAACTTACTTCTGAGGCATAGTCTTTACTTGTATTTAATGGAACTTTCCCTTTAATATGACACCACTCATTATTACAACTGATGTCTTCAATCTCAGACATCAGTTTTTGCAAATCTGTAATAGCTTTGGAACTCGCTACTTGGGGTATCTGCAACTCAAAACAGAGCATCGGTTCGAGAATGTCCACACCTGACTGTTGCAAAGCCAGCCTGAAGACATAAGGGGTCAGCTGTCTGAAATCAGCAGGTGTACTTACCGGGCTATAATACTCGGCTTGAGTAAAAGTTACTTTCAGATCTGTCACTTCCCATCCATGTAAACCAGATTGGCAAGACATACGAATCCCTTCAAAAACGGCATTTTGAAAAGAATGGTTCAGATAACCATAGGAGATGTCACTTTCGATTTGCAACCCTGCCCCTAACGGTAAGGGTTCAAGAGTCAGCCCTATTGTGGCCCAGTAAGGGTTGGGTGGTACTTCGATCTGAATAATCTTATTGACCTTTTTTATAGGTCGTTCTTTGTAGATAGTCTTGATCTCATCAAAATGGACCTTTACGGAAAATCGTTCTTCCAGCAATGTCTGTATGATTTCCTTTTGGGTCAAACCATATAACGAGATTTCCAATTCATCACTATATGAGTTTATGGAAAAGGACAAAGACGGGTCTTCAATCCACAATGTATTCAGAGCGGATATCACCTTGCTTCTCTCTTCGGGCTTATTTGGCCGGACGGAGGATTTGAGAGCGGGATGCTGATGAGATAATCCTTGAATCAAACAAGGTTTAGCACCTAAATAATCTCCGATTCGAAAATCTTCTATATCTTCTACAATCGCGATATCATTGGCACCCACTTCATCAACATTTATCTCTCTGCCCTGATAAATAGTCTTTAGATTTTTAATCTTGATGAATTTTTCCGAATCGTTGATTCTTACAACGTCTCGAAGTCTCAGACTTCCGTCAATTATTTTAAGAAAACTTCTTTTATGCCCTTTGGGGTCATGCTCTATCTTATAGAGATAAGCTGAAAGTCTGTTTGAGACTGATGCCGGAGGAAGTATAAAAGAAGAAATGGCGTCCAACAACTCATTGATACCGATATTGAACATTGCTGATCCATGTAGCACCGGATAGACTTTGGCTTTTGCCACAAGAGCGATTATCGTATTCCAATAATCAGCCGGTGAAATTTCGCTATCCGCCAAATATCGTTCTAATATATCGTCGTCATGGTTGCATACAAATTCTTTGTATTCTTCCTTTATATATGTTTGGGAGCAAACCGGATAAACCGATCCATCGACAACAGTTTGCATAAACAGGACATCTTGCGACAGATTTGTTTTTATATCCATATACAAACGCTCCAAATTCACACCGGCACGGTCAATCTTATTGATAAATATAATTGTCGGGATTTGCAGCTTTTGTAAAGTACTGAACAGCAACTTTGTCTGCGCTTGTATGCCTTCCTTTGCGGATAAGATGAGGACTGCTCCATCAAGCATTTTGAATGTCCGCTCCACTTCCGCAATAAAATCCATGTGTCCCGGAGTGTCAATGATATTGCATTTCACTCCATTCCAGATAATAGATGTCGTAGAAGCCCGGACAGTAATTCCTCTACGTTTCTCTATATCCATAGAGTCCGTTATGGTGTCACCATTATCCACACGGCCGCACTTTTCCGTTGCTCCACTGGCAAACAGCAGATTCTCGGTTACGGAAGTTTTTCCTGCATCAATGTGAGCAAGAATTCCTAAATTTATAATATTCATTTGGATTAAGCAATAATATACTACAGTAGATGCATTGTCGAAACGCACCTTTTAATACCTCCTCGTAGCATATGAGAACTACAGGATTACTAACTCGTATTAATATGTATATTATTACTGCCGCATAACGATTACAAAATTACACAAAAAAATATATCTAACAAAAGTGGGAGGATTTTTTAACTTTTTACCATAGACATTTTAT
>NZ_JABSOE010000143.1 GCF_013618865.1 Phocaeicola faecicola | reverse complement strand
GTTATGTAGGTCGGCGGCATTGCTGCCGCTTTCCCCATTAAGAACTGTACGTGCGACTTTCACCGCATACAGCTCCGATAATTCTAAATTTAATTCTCATAAAATTAAATCGGCTCATAATCATCTTTTGATGACTTGTTTCCGATAAAGTTTTCTTCACGCACGTTGACGGGCACTTTTAAGTTTCCGTTTTTCGAAGTATTCGTCCCATAATGGGTCGAACGGATTGGCTTCGCATCTTATCTTTATGTGTCGCTTGATTGGAATATCAGTCAGTTTATCTAATGTGAACCTCTCCTTTATTCCTCCACATACATATTCAAAACCGAAAATCCACTTTCTGCTACTTTCATGGATAAAATATTTCCTCCTTATCCATTCCCTTGACTTGTTGGTATGTCTGCGATATGACCATCTTTTAAGTTGGTTTATTAAGATATGGTCACATCGGCAGAACACCTCCTTTGATACCACATGTCTGTAGTAGTTACCCCATCCCCTTATTATAGGATTGAGTTTCTCTATCAGTTCCTGCTGGGATAGTGCCTTACCTTTGGTCAGCACAACCTCGTGCAGCTTGTCAGTGAAACGTTTCTGACTTTTCTTTGACGGCTTTATTAACAATGTTCCGTTGTACTTCCGTACATTGAAGCCCAAGAAGTCAAATCCGTCACTGATATGTGTTATCAGTGTCTTCTCCTCGGATAGTGTAAGTCCTCTTTCCTTTAAAAAGGCTGTCAACATTTCCTTTATTTCAAGTAATGTTTCCCTTTTATCGGCTGTGACAATGAAGTCGTCCGCGTATCTTACGAGATTGACTTTGGGGCAGTAAAGTTTTCCATTGACATAACCTGCCTTGTATTTCTCTTTGAGCATCCTTTCCATGCCGTCAAGAGTTGCATTTGCAAGTGTCGGTGATATGATACCACCCTGCGGTGTCCCTTCAAGTGTCGGTTGAAGCAACTTGTTGAATACAACTCCACTTTTCAGCCATTTCCTTAATATATGCCTGTCGATTCGTACGTTATCGGGAAGCCATTCATGGCTGATATGGTCGAAACAGCCTTTTATGTCCCCCTCCAATATCCATTCGGGAGAGCAATCCCTGCTTAGCCATCTGTGGAGTGCGTCTATCGCATCTGCCGTACTTCTGAACTTTCTAAATCCGTAAGAGTTTGCATCCGCTTCACTCTCCGTTATGGGTTCCAATGCCATAAGGTACAGTGCCTGCATGGCTCTGTCTTTCATGGTTGGTATTCCCAAAGGTCTTGTCTTGCCGTTTGCCTTGGGTATGTTAACCCTTTTCAGTGGGAGGGCTTTATACCCTCTCCGTGTCAAAGAACGTATAGCTTCTATTTTCCTGGCATCGGTGTCCCACTTTATGTGGTCAACCCCTGCCGTGCGCTTGCCTTTATTGGATGTCACTTTTCTTACCGCCAATGCCTTGGCTTCGAACGAAGTGACAAGGAGGTGCTGCAAGGCTTTCACCTTGTTATACCTCTTTCCTGTATGAGCCTTTGCTATTCGGACTTGCAGCTTTCTGACCTTGCATTCACACTTATGAAAGTCAATGTCTTTCCATGTAGTGTTATACTTGGCTGAAGATGCACACTCGGCTTTCACCTCGTTCCTTTGCTGTTTCTTCATTTCGTTAAAGTTCTACAATCGTTTCACAAAGAATTACCCTGCGGAAGTCTGCCTGCTTTCGCATGAGGTGACGTTTAAACCTCTATCCTCCGCATTACACGGAAGCGTTCGCTTTCTCCGCAATCCTTTACCCGCACCTCATTCGGCTTCTCTTGCGATTGGCTTACCTACTCGATAAAGGCAGGAAAGATACGGGCTTACCAAGTTCCGTACAAGTAACTGACGACCGACTTAGAGTCCACCCATCCACCGGCAGTACTACATCCGTGTAGTCCTAATAAGCAGAGAACTATCCTGACTGCATGCCTTTTGGCTATAGCTTATAAATATCCGTAAGCTATTTCTTTGTTACGATGGTGCAGCGGTTCACATCAGTTACTCATATCGGTCAGCCTAACAGTCTATGCATTGGATATTTCTGCATAGAACCATATTGTCAAGAGGGCTTCGCACCAAACAATTACTCGTAAAGCACGCCTCTTTAGGCTACTGTTGACGGAACAACAGGTTCAGACATCATGCTGAACAATTACTTGTACGACTTCTTGTCGCAC
>NZ_JABSOE010000142.1 GCF_013618865.1 Phocaeicola faecicola | reverse complement strand
GCTATCGCAATTTGGCCCAGCCCCTAAGGTAACTGATTCAAATATGCGACAAGCATTTTTTGAAAACAAATATTGTAAATCAAATAATTAACGAGTCTTTTTACAATTATTAAGAGACACTAGTGAACCGTTCCGTTAAACTCATAATTGGAATAATCACGATTAATCTTGATTTTCCGGGGAGAATCAAATGCTTTCAGGTTGGTGACAGCTGAAAGTTCCATAACCGTTTCAATCACCTCACCCAATGCACTGTCATTATTAATCAGTTCCGATATCTTATTCAACAAACCTGAGACCTGAAATACCCGACTGCTCAGATAAGTTTCTTTCTGGCACATCCGGAAAACGATTTTCTCCCATTCTTCATCAAACTCCATGATAGCATCCAAGCTATCCTTTTCCTCCTCTGTCAAAGGACGCAGTTTCAATTTAGAGGCCACTTTCTCGTTCCAGTTCTTGAAATCCGGCTCTTCCTGCAACTGATTGTAAATATACGGATAGGCAATCTGCATACACACTAAGGCAAAGTTTAGCAGTTTGTTGTCATTCTGGCAATTAGCCCCCATCTTCTGATTTATGATTGAAATCAGCGACAAGGTATTGGTCAGTCGCTTCAATGACCGCGGATTGCTTCCCACTGACAAACGGGCAATTTCCGACAAATTTTCGGCCAGTGCCGTATCATCCAGTTCTTTTTCCGTAAAGAAATTGATAGCCTTCAAAGCATTGACCAAAAATACGTCTACATTGTAATTGGCCACAGGCATGGAAAACGGGAGCTGAATAATTTTATCAAAAAAAGACCGGAACTCACGCTCATTCTTATCCGTCAATTCCCCAAACTTCGGTTTAAGTCCCTTAATCACCACATCATAATCGATGGCAAGTACAAAAATACAGTTCTCCAGGTCAAAAATATTCTTCAGCAATTCCAGAATCTCCACTGCCACAGGGGGGTCAATCCGGTCCAGATCGTCTATATAGAAAATAAAACCTTTTCTATCGGGACGGTGTGCCAGCGCTTCCTGTACCAGTCCATTGATTTCCTCCTTCAGCCGCATCACATCCGAATGAGCCGAACCGCCATCTTCTCCAAACAATTCATCTACCGCATCTCCGTCAATTCCCACCTGATTGGCTACAATCTTAGTGCCGACCGAGGCCATTTTCTTAAAGATTCCCCCTATTTTTTTCTTACTTTCATTCCACTTTCCTTCCGAGGGATTCAATGCCCCAATCTGGTTAATAATCCCCTCCAGTATACCGATAATGGCCTGTGAGGAAGTTTTCATTAAAGAATATTGCCATGTGTTAATCCATATCGGGAAAAACTGGGCCTGGTCACAATCGCACAGATTCCATCTCAGGAGATTCATCAAGGAAGTCTTACCACTTCCCCATTCTCCCTGCAATGCGATGGTGATAGGAGTTTCTGTCCACTTAATGTATTCTATCAGTGCATCCTGGTAGATTTTTATACCAAACAAATCCTCTTGATCGTACTTCCGAGGAATATCAATAATGCTTGATTTCATATATTATAAATAATTATCGTTCTACAAATAAACTACTTACAGCAAAATCCAGTGAATTATTCCGGAAAAGACTGATTAAAAAACAATCCGGAAAAATTGTTCATATTCCTGTCAGCCGCTACATATTACACCATACGGTTCCGGGTAGCCGCAGCCTCATAAACATAAAAATAGCGGCACAAAGAACTCCTTCTTTTACTGCCGCTATTTACAATTGTAGACATTATTTTCCTGCTGCTACCAGAGTAAGACTATTGTCTACCAACTTTGTATTATCCGGATTGGCCACCTGTACACCGATTCCGTACATTTCTGCAATCTTCTTTTCAAAATTACCTACACGAAGATTACCGCCAACTACCAGTGAACCTCCTTTTGCGTCCGCTGTACGAATAGAGGCCAAAGTTGCCTTTTCATCTGCATATGTCTTGCAAGCAGGAGTTGTATATACACGCAAAGTAGCACCAAAACACTTTTTAAAATTCTCTTTCAAACCTCTTACAGTCATCCGACCGTCAAGACTAAATTCTGCCATAATATTATAATTTAAATTACACGGTTCAAGAAGCTCTTTCAAAAACTTCCTTTATTTTCAATAGACATTATATAGATTAATTTGTTATATGACTCATTTTGTGGCTGATTCTGAAGTTGTGTAATCCACAAGCAATAAGAATCACCATATCTTCGAAACCGAATTTATGGCATCTGAATCGTTCT
>NZ_JABSOE010000141.1 GCF_013618865.1 Phocaeicola faecicola | reverse complement strand
AGTGCGCCCAGAATGGTCGCTTAATAAATACTTCTTTAGCAAGAAGTTAGGATTGGGTTCGATATAATCCTATCGTCAATCAGTTTATCCAAAGGGGAAACCCGATGGGGAGTGTAGCATACTGATTAAAGCTCCAAGTCCACTAATAGTCAGGTGGCGACTGAGGGGCAAGACGAAAAGACATACATAAGGATGAAGCCTTGATTGGTTGAATGATAGTTCAGTGGTACCAAATCTTGCAACAACGGAAGACTATTATACATACGTTGTTTCATAGTACTCTGCCTATTTTGTGCGTTAGTGCAGAGCATAAAGAACCGACTATGACACAGCCGCAATAAGCGGACAAGAACGAAAGTCGCATCCGACAGTATGTCGTGCTAATAGTTATTAAGAGAACTAACTGGGGATTACCTAAGTCGGAACGCTGGAACAAACAGCTATAAAGAAAGCTTTTGAATATCCGATATGGTAACGGAACTTCCGTAGTAGTCTGAGCAAGGGAAAGCCTTGTACATGGCGAAGGGAAGTAGTCTGTAACTTTAATACAAACAACGGAAAACGTGAGAGACGTATGAGAAATCCAGAGCAAGTATTAAACATTTTAGCTGGACACAGCAATGAGCCCGAGTATAAATACGAAAGGCTTTACCGTATTCTATTCAATGAACAGATGTTCTTTGTCGCCTACCAACGTATGTATGCAAAGCCGGGCAACATGACACCCGGCACAGATGGCAAAACTGAGGATGAAATGAGCATTGATAGGATAAACAAACTCATAGAGAGTATAAAGGATGAGACTTATAGTCCCAATCCTGCAAAGAGAACTTACATTCCGAAAAAGAATGGGAAGATGCGTCCGCTAGGAATACCGTCTTTTGAAGACAAATTGGTTCAAGAGGTAGTAAGAATGGTGCTTGAAGCCATATATGAGGGACACTTTGAGTGGACATCGCACGGTTTCAGACCAAACCGAAGCTGCCACACAGCACTGAAAAGTCTACAAAACAATTTCAACGGTGCAAAATGGTTCATTGAGGGAGATATAAAAGGCTTCTTTGACAACATAGACCATAATGTGCTGATAGAAATAATGAAAGGCAGAATAGCAGACGACAGATTTCTTCGTCTGATACGGAAATTCCTCAATGCAGGGTACATGGAAGAGTGGCAATTCAACAAGACTTATTCAGGGACACCGCAAGGTGGTATCATAAGCCCTATTTTGGCAAACATATACCTAGACAAGTTCGATAAGTACATGGATGAATATGCCAACAAATTCAATAAAGGGACAGCAAGAAGCCGCAACAAGGATATTTGCAAACTCAACAGCAGAGTACACTACCTAAAACGTAGGATAAATGAAGTAGAGGATGTAAACGTAAGAACAAGGATGGTAGAAGAACTGCACGAAAAGCAGAAGCTGATACTTACAATGCCAAGTGGCAATGATATGGATGTAAACTTTCGCAGGTTGAAATACGTGCGCTATGCCGATGATTTCCTTATCGGAGTTATCGGAACGAAAAACGAATGTGAGACAATCAAAGCTGACATCACTAAGTTTATGCAGGAAAAGTTAAGGCTGGAGATGTCACAGGAAAAGACTTTGATTACAAATGCACAAGACAGCGCAAAATTTTTGGGTTACGAAATATATGTCCGTAAAGACTATGCCACAAAGAGAAACAGTAACGGAACAGTGCGCAGATACTTCAACGGGAATGTGATACTACACGTTTCAAGAGAAGTAATCAAGAACAAGCTGCTCAGCCTCGAAGCCATGAAAGTTGTCACCAAACACGGCAAGGAGACATGGGTGTCAAAAGGCAGGACTTATATGATTGACAATGAAGCGCACGAGATTGTATCTCAGTTTAATACCGAAATACGAGGGTTCTACAACTATTACTCAATAGCAAACAATGCATCGGCTTTGGGACGCTCTTTCGGCTGTATTATGAAGTTCTCCATGTACAAAACTCTTGCTCAAAAGCTGAATATGTCAGTGAGAAAAGTCATTGAAAGATACCGCAAGGACAATCTCTTTGCAGTGCCTTTTGTAAACAAGGGAGGAGAAACCAAGTACAGGGTATTCTATAATGAGGGATATGCCCGCAAAACGGATTGTGAAACAGCCCCAAGTGACAATCTGCCGTACATGTTCAAGACGCCATCGTTGAGTCTGATAGAAAGGCTTACAACAAAAACGTGCGAACTATGTGGCAAGCACGGAGAAGTGGTAATGCACCATGTCCGCACACTCAAAGAGTTAAAAGGTAAAAATGACTGGGAACGCAAAATGCTCTACATGCACAGAAAGACTTTGGTTGTATG
>NZ_JABSOE010000140.1 GCF_013618865.1 Phocaeicola faecicola | reverse complement strand
TGGGTGTGACCTGAAAAGTCACGTAATTGATTGTTAAACAGCAATGTATATTGCAAGATTTAACCCGCTGTTCCGTCAGCGGTAGCCTACTATAAGGTGCATCTCCAGTGATGGGTTGTGCTAAGCTTATAGGACAAAGTACACTTTCCGAAAGGACAAGACTGAACCGTGAGGGAACGTCAAGGGCGGTTAGTATCATACCGTCGAGTGGCGAGGCTGGATAGCATGGTTAACGTAATGTGAACTGACTTTAGCCGTCGTAAGGTTTGAAGGAGCGCAAGATACTTTAGCTCTCACCAAAAGGTAAGCAGTCGGATAACCCTCGCCCATGTTGGGGTTACACGGACATAGCACTGCCGGCGGACTTGGCAGAACCTAAACTATCCGTTTGTCAATTGCGTGGAACAGGGCAAGCCTGTATCTCTCTCGTAATAATGCGAGTAAGCGAACCGCAAGGCAAGCCGAATGGGGTGCAGGTATGAGATAACGGAGAAAGCGAATGCCGCCCTGTAATGGGGAGGATACGGATTGAACCAACATCACGAGTTAATGAGGGTAACATCATCCGACACGAAAGTGGGCAGACTTCCGTATATGGTAACTCTTTACAAGATAACTTTTAGAACTTTCAAAAGGAGGAAAGCAAATGAACGAGATTAAAACATCGTGTGCGCCTGCTGACAGCAGGAATCTGACTTGGGACGGTATGAACTGGTCTAAGTGTGAAACCTATGTCCGAAAGCTACAAGCGCGTATTGTAAAGGCTCAGAAAGAAGGCAGACATAACAAGGTGAAAACCTTGCAGTGGATGCTTACCCACTCTTTTTACGCCAAGGCATTGGCAGTAAAGAGGGTTACTTCCAACAAAGGGAAGAATACGTCTGGAGTAGATAAACAGCTTTGGGACTCTCCCAAGCGCAAGTACAAAGCAATCGGTGAACTTAGACGTCGTGGCTACCATCCACAGCCGCTCCGTAGGGTTCACATCAAGAAAAAGAACGGTAAACTCCGACCGTTGGGAATACCGACCATGAAAGACAGGGCGATGCAAGCATTATATCTCATGGCATTGGAACCGATAGCCGAAACGACAGGCGACCGTTTTTCTTACGGCTTCCGAAAGAAGCGCAGGACAATGGACGCAATTCGTCAGATTGATACGGTTCTAAATCGCCAGCATTCCCCCGAATGGATTTTGGAGGGAGATATTAAGGGTTGCTTCGACCACATCAGTCACGGCTGGCTTATTGAAAATATCCCTATGGATAAAACAATACTCAGAAAATGGCTGAAATGTGGAGCTGTATTCAATGGTAAACTGTTCCCGACAGAAGAGGGTACACCACAAGGAGGTATCATATCACCGACACTTGCAAATATGGCACTTGACGGACTTCAACCACTCTTGGCTGAAAGATTCAAAAGACGTTTCATCAACTATAAGACATTCCACTACAAAGTGAATCTTATCAGGTATGCGGACGACTTTATAATCACAGGTCGAGATAAGGAATTATTGGAAAACGAGGTCAAACCAATGGTGATAGAATTTCTCAAAGAAAGGGGTCTTACCTTATCCGAAGAGAAAACTACCATTACGAACATATACGATGGATTTGATTTCTTAGGTTTCAATGTAAGGAAGTTCGGCAAAAGGCTGTACACATCTCCGTCCAAAGATGCACAGAAACGCTTTAGGGCAAAAATCAGTGACATCGTTAAAGGACATAAAATGTGTAAGCAGGAATCGCTGATACGAATGCTCAATCCTGTGATAACAGGTTGGGGAAACTATTACCGATATGGTGCATCAACCAATGCTTTTCACGGTTGCGACAATCACATTTACAACCTCACAAAGAAATGGGCTTTACGTCGCCACCCAAAGAAACGCAAGTCTTGGGTTGCAGATAAGTATTGGCATGAAATTCGGGGGCGTAAATGGACGTTTGCATGGAAATATGAAACAAAAAGCAAGAAAGTGAACTACCTGACCCTTAAAAGGTTGTCGGATATACATTATACTCCGTACAAGCAAGTCAAGGGGGAGGCAAACCCTTTCGACCCGGAATATGATGATTATTTCTTTCAGCGAAAGGAGCAACAAATGCTGGAATCTCTCAAAGGACGTAAGTCACTCTTATATTTATGGAACAAGCAGAAGCGGACTTGTCCGTTATGCGGCAAGGAGATAGATTGTACAAAAGCATGGAACGTCAATGAAATATCTGTTGGTGGTTCAATTGTACGGCAACTTGTCCATAACAACTGCTACAAGCGAAATAAACGAAACTGTTGAAAGTATGAGCCGATTTCTAACAACAAATAGAAATATTGAGTTGCTTGAGCCGTATGAGGGGAAACTCTCACGTACGGTTCTTAGGGGAGAAGGGGGCAGTAATGCCCTTGACTTACCCGAT
>NZ_JABSOE010000014.1 GCF_013618865.1 Phocaeicola faecicola | reverse complement strand
CACTCCTGCGGAGGGAGCGCCATACGGCAAGGGACTGAGCAGTCAGGCCCGACGAGCTTTCATTATACATAAGCATAAACATACTTATAATTGTTAAATATATTCAAGTTTTTATTATAGTTCATTCGTTATACAACGACAGTAAGAAGTCACTCTACTTTGAAGAAGTATTCATCGAATACCAGTCGATAGAAAAGGATGCCCAGGGAGGCATTACCCTGAACGTTAAGCTGTCATCTGTGAACGGAACAATTCTGGATGCAATCATCCCGATAAAACGCTTCCTGCTGAGCAGTGACCTGAACAAATAACCAATTATTCTTTGCTTACATGCAGTATTCCTGCATGCAAGTTTTTTTATATACATATTCATCAATCACCGTATCAGCCATGCAAAAGAAAAAAGCTGTCTTCAACTGGAGCGGAGGAAAAGACTCTGCACATGCCTTGTGGAAAATCATGCAGTCGGACGAATATGAAATACTCTTCCTGCTCACTACTGTCAATCGGGAAACCACACGCTCTACCATGCACGGTATCCCGATGGAACTGCTGCAGGCACAGAGCCGGAGCATCGGTATTCCACTGAAAATAATCGGTCTCCGTCCGCGGGGAGACATGGACGACTATAACCGGGCCATGACCGAAGCCGTAGAAGAACTGAAGGCAATGGGGATTACCCATTTCATCTTCGGGGATATTTTCCTGCACGACGTAATGCAATACCGGAAAAGGCAACTGGAGCCGATGGGGATTCAGGTGGTGGAACCCTTGTGGGGGAAAAATACAGTAGAGGTAATGGATGATTTCCTTCAGACCCGGCTGAAAACGATCATTGTCACTACCATGCACGACGGATTGGGAAAAGAGGCTATCGGAAAAACCCTCGATGCTGAATTCATTGCCTCCCTTCCTTCCGGCTGCGACCCCAACGGAGAAAACGGAGAGTACCACACCTTCTGTTACGACGGTCCGATATTTTCATATCCGGTACCTTTCCGCCTGGGAGAGCCTTTCATGGAGAGCTATGATATCAAACTCGACACAGGAGAGGTACGTACCTACTCTTACTGGTTTGCCAACCTGCAGGAAGAATAAGCCGTCTTCCTGCATCTTCCTGCAGGTTGTTTTACTGGAAAAGTTTGGCAAAATCTTTCTCGAAAACTGCAAATCCCCCGGGGTATACCAGCCCTATTTTCTCCGATACCGGTGCCAGGTTCGTCTTGTCATCAAACGATGCAAACAAATCCACCAACAAAGACCGGGGCATCTTTTCAATCAGAAAAGTGACCAATGCGTGCGCCAATATATAAGCCGACTGCTCATCGGTCCGTTGCTGCTTCATAAACTTTTTCCTGCCGGCATCTACGAATTCTTTCAGGTTCACTTCTCCCAACATATACATGGTACGGATTCTCCCCTTTTCATAGGTATCCAGTGAATGCTTTACCCCTCTCTTTCCTAGATTACAATGCTCAAAATATTCTCCCAGCCCATCCATCAGCCATGCCGGAGGATTATTCTTCAAGACCTGGCGAGTCAAGAAATTACTCAGTTCATGATAAATGGTGGAAAGACTACCGGGTTCCTCCTCCTTCAGTCCTAAAATGACAGCCTCTCTCCTGTGGTTGTTGTATAGTCCGCCTACATTCTGTAAAGGCTGGACCTTGCCTACTCCCAGACTATCCAGGTAGTCCAGTCCATCCTCACGGTCAATGAAAACAGTAAGACGTACCCTTAACGTATCGGGAAGTCCGAAAGAGGAGTAAAAACCCTTCTCGAAATCCATCATTTTCTCAATGCGTTCCTTAGTCTCGTCGGATAAAGCATTGCCTGCGTATTCAATGTACAGCACCTGGGCATCCAGCCTGCAGCATACCCCCAAGGTCCAAATCAAAAAGACGAAAAAGCCCTTCATAATCCTTTTTGTTTCATGTATTTCTTTTTTTCACGCTTGGTCATTTCCTTCGTAACCAAGTCATCGTCTACCACAGCCTCATACAACTTTTTTCCTCCAGCTGGATGTCCCCCTCCGTGGTTCGGAAATACGGGACAAAATGAGAATAAGCATATCCCGAAGACATAGCATATTCAAATTTATTCTCGTCCAGAAAGAAATAGGAAACGGAAACTCCCGTTGGGCCCGCAATACCTACCGGCTGACCCGTCTGTACATGGTCACCGGCAGAGATGAAGCATTGGTCCATCACCAGATAAGCCGCAAAAGAATGATCGGCATGATAAACCAGCAACAGCCGGTCACTGTATGTCGTACAGGCAACCCCGCCGCGGGTAGCATACACAGTATCTCCCTTCTGCATATAGAAGTTCAATGTCTTCATCCGTTCACGCAGATCAATCTTCCAGGCTGTTTTTTCCCCGTTTTTTACCGGCAAGGCATAAGGAAAAGTGATATCAAAGTCCCGGACAAAAATTCCCCGATAATAAGAATACGAAGAAGGATTTTTAAACGGATTGTCAAAATTGGAGTCCTTTGCAATTTTAAAAATCGTATTCTTTCCCGGTGCGAGATTATACGACCGGTCATTCTGACGGTATACGTAATAATCACAATAATCATGATTATAATAGTTCAGGCACTGGTCCTGAGCCGAATTGGTTTCCCATTTGGACTCTATGATGTCCGCCGGTCTCTTTATCAGCCGGGAAAGCGACTGAGCTGAAAGAGAAAAAAACGACAGACAACCACAAACTACACTCATTCCAATTTTTCTTCTATCCCACATCATTCAACAGCTATTAAATTTAAAGTTAGTACCTAGATAACTATTTTCAAGTAAAAATACAAAAATAGCTTCACATTTCCCATTAAAAAGCCGAAAACATGATGGTTGTCCCGTCTTTGTTCCAAGCCCCTCCCGTTTGCTGCGCCCGTACTCCCCCTCCCGCCTTTCCGCCCCTCCATTTTCATTCATAAAGTATGCATAATTCAGACCAAATATTTTGCCCTTAAAATTTTAATCTGTTACTTTGTTGAGGTATAATGGAACATAAGAACTTGTTGAAACGCTATGGCAAAGGAAAAGACAGTATATGTATGCACGAACTGCGGACAGGAATCTCCCAAATGGGCAGGAAAATGCCCTTCGTGCGGACAGTGGAACACATTTGTGGAAGAAGTGGTCAGAAAGGAAACTCCTGTTGCCAAACACGTGGCCCACGGCATTGAGTCGGTACGCTCCAAGCCTCAGCGGCTGAATGAGATTGTCTCGGGAGAAGAGCAGCGCATGGATATGTGCGACCACGAGCTGAACCGTGTACTGGGAGGAGGACTGGTACAGGGTTCTCTAACGCTGATCGGCGGAGAGCCGGGCATCGGTAAGTCGACTCTGGTACTTCAGACCGTACTCCGGCTTGCCGGACAGAAGGTGCTCTATATTTCGGGAGAGGAAAGCGTCCGCCAGCTCAAACTGCGTGCCGACCGTATCCCTCATGCCGAAAACAGCGGGAATCTGCTGATTGCCTGCGAGACCTCGCTGGAACAGATTTTCACCCATATAAAGAATACGGCCCCCGACCTGGTCATCATCGACTCCATCCAGACCATCTCGACCGAAAACATCGATTCTTCTCCGGGAAGTATCGTACAGGTACGCGAATGTTCGGCGGCGATATTGAAATTCGCCAAGGAAACGGGCACGCCGGTCATACTCATCGGCCACATCAACAAGGAAGGCAGCATTGCCGGTCCTAAAGTACTGGAACACATTGTAGATACCGTCCTTCAATTCGAAGGCGACCAGCATTATATGTACCGCATCCTGCGGAGCATCAAGAACCGTTTCGGAAGTACGGCCGAACTGGGCATCTATGAAATGCGCCAGGACGGACTCCGGGAGGTCAGCAACCCCTCGGAACTGCTGCTCACCCAAGACCACGAAGGAATGAGCGGAGTGGCCATCGCCTGTGCGGTAGAGGGTATCCGTCCCTTCCTGATTGAAGTGCAGGCACTGGTCAGCACGGCCGCCTACGGAATGCCGCAGCGTTCGGCTACCGGCTTCGACCTGCGGAGAATGAACATGCTGCTGGCGGTGCTCGAAAAGCGCGTTGGCTTCAAGCTGGCTCAGAAAGATGTGTTCCTGAACATCGCCGGCGGACTGAAGGTAAACGATCCTGCCATTGACCTGGCGGTAATCAGTGCCATCCTGTCGAGCAACGTGGACACGGAGATTGAACCGGGAGTCTGCATGGCCGGAGAAGTGGGACTGAGCGGTGAGATCCGTCCGGTCAACCGCATCGAACAGCGCATCGGTGAAGCCGAGAAACTGGGTTTCAAGCGGATGCTGGTACCCAGACACAACCTCCAGGGACTGGACCGTAAGAAAATCAAGATCGAACTGATTCCCGTCCGTAAGGTAGAGGAAGCCTTCCGGGTATTGTTCGGATAATCCGGCTTACTGCCCAATCCGGCAGCGGAAAAGACTGAAACACAAAAGACTATAAACCTAACGCCCTATGATACAGGAATATCAACTAAGAATTCTGCCCGAACAGGCAGCCAGTGAACAATCGCTCAAGCAATATATCAGCCGGGAAAAGGGGCTGGATATACGCACCATACATGCAGTCAGGGTACTGAAGAAGAGTATTGATGCCCGGCAGCGGACCATTTTCGTCAACGTCAAGGCTCAGGTATTTATCAACGAAGAGCCTGCCGAGAAAGAGTTCATAGAGACCGAATACCGCAACGTGGAAGGAAGGCCGCAGGTCATCGTGGTCGGTGCAGGACCGGGAGGACTCTTTGCAGCATTGCGCCTCATCGAGCGGGGACTGCGTCCCATTGTCGTAGAGCGGGGTAAAAATGTGAGGGACCGGAAACTGGACCTTGCGCGCATCAGTCGTGACCACAAGGTAGATGCAGAGTCCAACTACAGTTTCGGTGAAGGAGGAGCCGGAGCCTACTCCGACGGAAAGCTCTATACCCGAAGCAAGAAACGGGGCAGCGTGGAAAAAATCCTGAACGTATTCTGTCAGCACGGAGCCAGTACGGCCATCCTGTCGGACGCACATCCGCATATCGGCACCGACAAGCTTCCACGGGTCATTGAGAACATGAGAAATACCATCCTGAACTGTGGAGGAGAAGTGCATTTCCAGACACGCATGGACAGGCTGATTATTGAAAATAACCGGGTAGTGGGTATTGAGACCAACAACGGAAAGACATTCCGCGGACCGGTCATCCTGGCTACCGGACATTCGGCACGCGACGTATATCGCTGGCTGTACCGGAACGGGGTGCAGATCGAGGCGAAAGGACTGGCTGTCGGAGTCCGGCTGGAGCATCCGTCGCAACTGATTGACCAGATTCAGTATCACAATAAAAACGGAAGGGGAAAATACCTTCCTGCAGCCGAATACAGTTTTGTACAGCAGGTCGGCGGACGGGGCGTATACAGTTTCTGCATGTGTCCCGGAGGCTTCGTCGTTCCGGCAGCCAGCGGTCCTCATCAGCTGGTAGTCAACGGAATGAGCCCCAGCAACCGTGGCGGACGGTGGAGCAACTCGGGCATGGTAGTGGAAATACGGCCGGAAGACTTGCTACATCCCGACCTGCAGGTACAGGCCGGCGAACTGATCGAAGGATCGGCAGAAGCAGAGACAGAGGCCCTGATTGCCGAAAGTCAGTCGCATTCCGACAGTGCCGGACAGCCGCACGTGCTTTCCATGATGCGTTTTCAGGAAAAACTGGAACAGCTTTGCTGGCAGCAGGGCAACATGCGCCAGACAGCACCTGCACAGCGCATGATGGACTTTACGCGGAAAAAACTCAGCTACGACCTTCCCGAAACGTCTTATAGTCCCGGACTGGTGTCTTCTCCGCTCCACTTCTGGATGCCCAAGTTTGTGGGAGAACGCCTCAGCCAGGGCTTCCAGCTTTTCGGCAAAAGTTCGCGCGGCTTCCTGACCAACGAAGCGGTGATGATTGCCGTCGAGACACGTACCTCGGCCCCAGTACGCATTATCCGTGATGCCGAAACCCTGCAGCACGTCACCGTAGAGGGCCTCTTCCCTTGTGGAGAAGGAGCCGGATACGCCGGCGGAATCGTTTCGGCCGGTATTGATGGAGAACGGTGTGCCGATGCTGCCGCCGCATATTTAAACCTGTAAATTCCATTGTATGATGCATCCGTCTGAAATTGCCATTCTGGAAAAAAATACCCTGACCGCACTGGGGCTGCAGACCATTCTGGAGGAACTGCTCCCCAATGCCGTCATCCGTGTCTTCCCGACTTTCGAAGAGTTGATTGACGACACTCCCGACATGTATGCCCACTACTTTGTGTCGGCACAGATTTATTTTGAGCATACGGCTTTCTTTCTGGAACGCCGTCCCAAGTGTATCGTTCTTTCGGCAGGCGAACAGCCGCTGCTGAACGGGGTTCCGACACTGAACCTGTGGCAGCCACGCGACGTGCTGGTGAAAAGCATCATGCAGTTGCGCAAGCACGGACATGAGATGACGCACCATCCGGTGACGGTACAGCAAGGGGCGGAGCGCGACCTCTCTCCCCGGGAAATCGAGGTGCTGGTACTGCTGACCAAGGGCCTCATCAACAAGGAAATCGCAGACAAGCTGAACATCAGTCTGACGACCGTGATTTCGCACCGGAAGAACATTACGGAGAAACTGGGTATCAAATCGGTATCCGGACTGGCTATCTATGCGGTAATGCACGGATACATCGAGGCCGACCGGGTATGACATAAGGGTATCCGGAGGCTGACGGAAAAACATTACGTCCGGAAGGCAACTTCCGGTTATGCATGGAGCAACGGACCGTGAAGGGAGAAAGAAAACCTCGCGGTCTTTTTTTATTTTCCCGCGAGGTTTTCCTCCGTCCGCCGCGGCCTTTTCCGTGATTCCTCGCGGGCTTTTCTTTCACCTGTCAAGAAGGAGAGACAGATGCTTAATGATACGCGGACTTATTTCCGAAGGAATCCGGAAGGCCTTTCCTTGTTGCTTCCCCGTACTTTCTCACTACAGTATCCTCATAAATTAGGATTGCAGGTTTTAATGATTTCAACTTATTTTGCATCCAAAATAAAAAGGATTACAATTAATAGAAAAGAGGCTAAACAGACAATGAAAAAGAAACAGATCTTATTGACTCCCCTGGCCGTGACATTGGCAGGAACAGCTGTCGCATTTCCGGTTCACGAGCCTTACAGTGCAGTAAAAGATACTACAAAAGTGATTGATATAGAAGAAGTGATTGTGATTGCGACTCCAAAGGAAAACAACCGCCTGCGCCAGCAGTCCGTTTCGTCGACTTCGTTCTCGCAGAGTGACATGCGGAGCCAGAGCGTGACTTCTGTCAAGTCGCTTTCGGGACTGGTGCCCAACCTGTTCATCCCGGATTACGGTTCGAAGCTGACCACATCGGTGTATGTACGCGGTATCGGTTCGCGTATCAATACTCCGGCCGTAGGACTTTATGTGGATAATATTCCTTATGTAGACAAGTCGGCTTTCGATTTCAACTATTCGGATATCGAACGGATTGACGTGATGCGCGGACCGCAGGGTACGCTCTACGGACGCAATACCATGGGCGGACTCATCCGTGTGTTTACCAAGTCTCCTTTCAGCTATCAGGGTACCGACCTGCGACTGAGCGGGGCTACCTACAACGACTACAAGGCTTCGCTGACGCATTATCACCGTATCTCCAACCAGTTTGCGTTCTCTGTAGGACTGTTCTATGAGCACGACGGAGGGTTCTTCAAGAACAGCCTGACCGGCAAGCGCATTGATACGAACAACGAATTCGGAGGAAGGGTACGTGCCATTTATCTGCCGAAGGAAAACCTGAAACTGGACTTTACCCTGAATTATGAATATACCAACCAGGGAGGTTATCCGTATGAATACACCGGTATGGTGAAAGGACAGGAAGACCGGGAAGAGTATGTGGGCAAGATTGCGTACAACAATGAGTGCGGATACAAGCGGAACATGATCAACGGAGGACTGAACCTGGAGCATCAGGCCGACCATTTCATCCTGAGCAGCGTTACCGGTTTCCAGTATCTGTATGACCAGATGGACCTTGACCAGGACTTTACCGAAAAGGATATCTATACCATGATGCAGAAACAGAATTCCAAAACGGTTTCTGAGGAACTGGTAATGAAATCGAAACCGGGAAACCGCTGGCAGTGGACAACGGGTATCAGCGGATTTTACCAGTGGCTGGGAACCGACGGTCCGGTGACTTTCCGCAAGGACGGAGTGAACGACCTGCTGGAGAAGAATATCAACAGTATTTTCCCGACCGGCAATCCGATGGCGCCTACCATGAATGTAGACATAACTACCGACAACCTGCTGATACCGGGACATTTCAACACCCCGATTCTGAACGGTGCAATCTACCACCAGTCGACCTTCAACGACCTGTTTGTAGAAGGTCTGTCGGTAACGGCCGGTGTCCGTCTGGATTATGAAAAGCTGAAAATGGACTATCATACCTCTACGGACCTGCCTTTCGACTTTCTCTTCAAGATGGGAGTCATTCCTATTCCGATTGAGGCCAAAGGACTGCATGCCCTCTCGGCTTTCGACGGCAAGGAATCGACCGATTACCTGCAGGTACTTCCCAAATTCTCCTTGCAGTATGCGTGGAACAAGCAGAACAACGTATATGCCAGTGTGAGCAAGGGATACCGTTCGGGAGGTTACAACATCCAGATGTTCTCGGAAATCATCCAAGGTTCGCTGCGCAACTCCATGATTGATGCGGTAGCAGGAAGCAAAGAGTTCAGCAAATTCGCCAGCATGCTGGAAAAGTTCAAGAAAGAAGGTACCAATATTTCCGAAACCACACTCTATAAACCGGAGTATTCATGGAACTATGAAATCGGTACTCACCTGACCCTCTTCAACGGCAAGTTGCAGGCCGATCTGGCAGGTTTCTACATGGATACGCACGACCAGCAGATTTCACGCTTTGCAGAGAGCGGTCTGGGACGTATTACGGTCAACGCTGGAAAGAGCCGGAGCATAGGAGCCGAAGCCAGCGTACGTGCACAACTTACCGACCGTGTCAGCCTGAACGGTAACTACGGTTATACGTATGCCACCTTTACCGACTATGTGACCAACGGTAAGAACGCACAGGGAGAAGTCGTGGAAATCAGCTACAACGGCAACTACGTGCCTTTCGTACCGAAGCATACCTTCACCGTAGGCGGACGATATACACAGCCGTTCAACAACTGCAAACTGCTGGACAACCTGACTGTAGACGTAAACTACAAGGCGGCAGGACGCATTTACTGGACAGAGCAGAACAATGCCAGCCAGGCACTGTACGGCACCCTGAACGGACGCATCGCCCTGCATAAAGGCAATGGTGAAATCGCTTTCTGGGTCAACAATGCGCTCAATGAAAAGTATCAGGCATTCTACTTTGAAACCATGAACAGAGGCTTCGCACAACAGGGACGCCCCGTGCAGGCCGGAATCGATATCCGCTGCCGTTTCTGATACGGCACCTGTCTGAAAGGCGACAGATTTCACATGCGGTTCCCTTTGGAACACGACAGAAATACAGACAGAAGCGGATACAAAAATCTCCTCATTCAGCCGGGAAAGGCTGTCTGAGGAGATTTTTATTTTCAGATATTACAGGATGGAATTATTGACTTTCCCGGTCACTCATTCCGAAAGCGGAACCAGTGTAAAACAGTCCAGATCGGGCGTCCATGTCAGCCGGCTTCCCATACGGACCACGTTATACCCCGGCCGCAGGGTTACCGTCAGTGCTACCGTTGCCACCCCTTTCGAACGGTCGGTCTCCAGTCCGTCCAGTTCCACCTGGTTGCCGTTCACCGAAACCGTCAGTCTACGGTCACTGATTTCCCGTTCACGCCGTTCGGCCGGAACATAATGGATGGTCATCCGGTACGCTCCGCCTTTTTCACTGAACACCTCTTTCCATTCCGCATAGTTGGATGCATGACCGCCCACATTACAGATGGTCATTCCTCCCGAAGCCCCCTCAAAAGGCATGTAGGCAATCCCCCGGGGACGCTTGGCCAGGTCATCAAACTCATTCAGGTAAGCGTGTTCGGCCTCATAGAGCTGCGGCTCCAGACGCCGCTCCGCCTCAGCCCGAAGAATCTTCACCCCATGAGCCGGTACCTCAAAACGGATACAGTCGCTCACCGGACGCTCGTCCTTTCCCCGCACCAGGTCGCGCAAGCGGGTCTTGCCTTCCAGTTCCAGACAGGAAAGAGGGACAGAAAACGCACAAGGCGAATCCGACGGATTATACAAAGCCACGGCCCTCACCCGTCCCCGCCGCTGCAGGATATCCTTTACAAACACATACCCCTCTCCTTCGTGCTGCACCACATAAGCCTGCAGGCCCAGCGAATCCTGGTTCAGCGCAATCAACTCGCGGTTCTTCAACAGCTCCAGCGACTTTTCCGGTATGCGGGTAAGGTCACAACCGATGAGCAGCGGGGAACTCAGCATGCACCACATGCCGAAATGCGTCTCCTCCTCTGTCTGCGACAGTCCACGCCCGATTTCCAGCATATCCATATCGTTGTAATGACCGTCACCGGCAAAAGCCGACAAGTAACGGTTCCGGGCAATGATGTCGCGCACAGACGTCCACGAAGGCGTAATGTCCCCACTGATTCTCCAGGAAGTAGCCAGTCCCTTCACCCAGGTTCCCGGATAAGCCCAACGGCACACATTCAATGAGATATTCTTCGGAGACACCTCCCGGATGGCTTCCACGATAGCCGTATACCGCTCCTCCTCGTCCAGGTCGAGCTGCTGACCGGCCCCACAATAATCAATCTTGATAAAGTCAAACCCCCATTTGTTGAAAAACAGGTCGGCATCCTGACGCTCAAAGCCATACATCCCTACCCCGATACCGTTGCGGTCGGCATCCCAGATAGAACCGCACGTATTGCTTCCCGCCTCGGAATAGATACCCGCCTTCAGTCCCAGCGAATGAATATAGTCGGCAATCCCCTTCATTCCGTAGGGAAAACGTTCGGGATGCGTATGAAGCACTCCCTCCTTGTCACGCCAGCCGAAAAAGCCGTCATCGATGTTTACAAAACGATACCCAGCCTCCTGCAGTCCCTGGCGGACCATGGCATCGGCCTGAGTACGGATAAGTGCCTCGTTGATGTTCACCCGATAGGTATTCCACGAGCTCCAACCCATAATAGGGGGTTCCGGCGACACGTGCTGTGCCCCGGCAGTTACCGGACAAGCAGCCAGAAAGCAGCCTGCCATCAGACTCAGTACTTTCACATTTTTCATGGTAAATCAGATTTAAAGTATTACAAATTCAATTTCAGTTTTGCTTCCAGCCGCCCCATCGGGCACCGGCATTGCCGGCACCGGTTTCCGCTTTAGAACTGGAAGTAAATGAACGGCTGTATGTCACTGCTCTTCACCTGTATCACCAGGAAGATAAGCAGGATCAGAATAAGGGCCTGAAAAATCAGCGGAAGCCGGATCATGCCCTTCGTGCAGGCTTCCTGCCAACTGTCGGGGCACCAGTGGAGCAGGTAACCAACTGCCATCAGTGCGAAGACCTCCCAATATCCGGCAAACAACTGCCCCGCCAGTTCGGGATGAAAGGCAGTAAATACCTGCTGGATCATAGTCAGCGAAGCCTCGAAAGTCGTATTCCGGAAAAAGATCCAGCCCAGACACACAAAGTGGAAAGTCAGTATGACGGCAAAGAACTTCCGGAATCCGGTACTGCGGTAATTCTTCGGACGATGCATCAGGTTGCGGAAAAACTTATGCACAGCCAGTGCCACTCCATGCAATCCTCCCCACACCACGAAATTCCAGGATGCTCCGTGCCACAGACCTCCCAGCAACATGGTCAGAATCAGGTTGATGTACGTACGGATTTTCCCTTTCCGGTTGCCTCCCAGCGAGATATACAGGTAATCGCGCAACCAGGTAGAAAGCGAAATGTGCCAGCGATGCCAGAAATCGGTCACACTATCCGACTTATAAGGAGAATTGAAGTTGAGCGGGAAATGGAACCCCAGCAGCAAGGCAATACCGATGGCCATGTCACTGTATCCCGAAAAGTCGCAGTAAATCTGCAGCGCATACCCGTAAATACCCATCAGATTCTCCAGTCCCGAATACAGTCCCGGATTGTCGAAGATACGCTCCACAAAGTTTACGCTGATATAATCGGAAATCACTGCTTTCTTGAACAGTCCGCTCACTATAAAGAAGACTCCTCGGCCGAACATTTCGTTAGTAACCACCAGCGGCTGCCGGATCTGAGAAATAAAATCACGGGCACGCACAATAGGACCAGCCACCAGCTGCGGGAAAAACGACACATAAAAGACATAATCCAGCAAATGATCCAGCGGCTTCAGGTCGCGGCGGTACACATCAAGAGTATAACTCAGCGACTGGAAGGTAAAGAACGAGATTCCCACCGGAAGGAAGATATCCAGCGGCTGAAAACTTCCGTTCCACAGCGGAGCCAGCATCTCGTAAAAGAAATTCGTGTACTTGAAATAACAAAGCAGTCCCAGATTGATACACAGACTGACCGTTACCAGCAGTTTCCGCTTCCAGGGAGTCTCGGTACGCTCCATCCGACGGGCAAGCAGAAAGTCGCTCACCGTCACGATTCCCAGCAGGAAGAAATAAAAACCACTGCTCTTATAATAGAAATAATACGAAAAGGCAGACACAAAAAGCAGGCGGGCCGATGTATGCTTCTGCAACAGCACATACACCAGGCTAAAGCCCAAAAAGAGAAACAAGAAAAGTCCGCTGCTGAAAATCATCGGCTGCTGCGGATTATACGTCAGTAAATCAGAAAGTTTACTCCAGTCCAGTTGCCACATATTGATTATACGCTTTTATAAATGCTTCATGTAATAATAATCCCTGCAAAATATATCCTTCACGGGTGAAATGAATCTTGTCACGCTGGAACATGCCCGCATTGTCCCAGTTCCGGCAGGCCTGCTGCTTCCCTCCTACCGTATCATAGAGGTCCCAGATGGCCAGTCCGTGTTCACGGGCATAGCGGAGTTCGGTATCCACCACCTTTTCCGTCCGCGGATTAGGAATCCGCTTTCCCCTTCTGCCGTTGCGGACATAGGCCCCCGGCGGAGTAGTCAGCAGAAAATGCCCACCCGGACAACTCTCCTTCAGTTGGGTGATGACACGGTCCAGCGCAGCCTCGTGTTCGGAAGCCACATAGCGCCATCCGTGCGCCTCATTCGTACCGAAAGAAAGAATGATCAGGTCAGGATGCAGGGCAATCACCTCGTCAAGACGCTCCGGAGTGGCAAAACTGGCACAGGTAGCCCCGTTGACTCCCAGCATGTGATACACGATGCCGTTCTTGCCGGTCTCCCTGGCAAGCCCTGAAGTACGGTAATCCACCGGAATATCCTCTACCGCATCCTTTCCGAAATCATCTTCCAGGCAGCGGCGCATGACATAAGGAAATAAATGTCCGCGCACATGCGAATCTCCGATATGCACAATGCGCAAGGGACGGTCCATCCGGCTCATTTTCTGCCAGAACGGATAGAGTGACCCCACCGGATCGGTAATCACGTTGTCCAATGTATCCCGGAAGGTTTCCGGCATCGGGTTGCTGACAGCCACAAAACGCATCAGTTCCCTGATTTCACGACTGGGATAGATGGGTACGGAATGCCTGTCGGGAACCGCCTGAGACGGCAAGTTGTCCTGCGCCCACAAGGCAGTAGGCAGCAGACATACGAGGATGACTGCCAGCCAGTGTTTCCGGCACCAGGCGGAACGGAACAATCGCTTACTCTGCTTCATAGGCCTTCCGCTTTTCATATTGCTCTTTTCCATACATCAATGTCTCAAACAGGATTTCGGCCAGGTGCTTCCCTCCCCGGAAGTTGATGTGTGTGTAATCCAGATTGGCCTGCGAAGGCTTCGCCTCCACCATCCGGACAATGCTTCCATCGCCACCCATGGCTTCAAAAAGGTTCCAGAATGCCACCTGCGCCTCCGCAGCCAGTGCCTGCTGGTAACGGATGAGGTTCTTGACACCCGGCATCGTACGGAGGTCGCCGTTTTCGTTCTTGTTCTCACGGTCTCCCACTCCGACAATCAGGATACCGGCCTGAGGAAAGGCCGCTTTCAGATGAGCCACGACCTTGATCATGGCATCCTTGTAATAGGAATAGTTGACTCCCTTCTCCGAAGCCACATTCAGTCCATACTGCAAGACAATCAGGTCGTACGTACGGAGGCGGTTGTAGTCGGCAAGAATGGAGTACGGAATGTTCCGCAACTGCTGTCCACTGCTGCCGCGGGTACTGAAGTTATCCACAACGACACCCTCCTGCGGATCCATGGTAGCCGCATAGAATACAGCCAGGGAATCTGTATCGTCGACCGTCCACTTGACATTTCCAATCCGTCCATTCACGGAAACGGCCTGCAGTCCCTCTTTTCCGGGCAGGGCAAAATGCTCGGTACGGCTGCCATTAATCACTGCAGTCAGTCTCACCGAATCGCTTGCCTGGAAATACAGTGCAGAAACCTCACAGGTATCCAGGCGGACCGCATATTTCTTCTGCCCCTGCAGCGTTACCGTCGCACCGGTGCGGGGAATGAAATAATGGTTGGAAATATCCTGTAAATCACGGTCGAAGTAAGTAGAGTCAGTAATCGAATGGCTTTCCCAGCCGCTAAACGAATGCTTCACGGTAGGACGGAATCCGAAGGTAGCGGAAGTAATGGGCACATAACCTACTCCACAGCCCCCGAAACGCTGCTGCAGCAGGGCTCTCAAATCGGCTGTCAGGATATCAGCCTCGATGTAAGAATCTCCAAAATACGCAATACGGACCGGACGGCCAAGGGTCTGGTGCTGAAGCAGAGCCTCATAGAAAGGACTCATGCCGCGCATGGTAGAGTCGGAATAATCCTCAATGCAGACCATCCCTCCCTTACAGGTATCTACGAAGACCGGTTTCACGGGAGGAGGCAGTACCACCGTATCGGAATCGGCTACCACTTCCGGGATTTCCGGACGCAGATCGGATAAAATATCCACTTTCCGCAGTGTATGATTACCTATCGTCAGCGAAGGCAAATAATAAAGTCCGAGCAGTCCGGCTACCACACAGGCTGCCAAAAAGAAGGTAAAAGTTATTTTATTTTTCATCTGTCACCATAATAAACAGGTGCAAAGATAGGGTATTTTTAATTACCAAGGAGAGTATCACTCCTGCTTTTCGACCACAGACTGCAAAAAAGCATTTACCATCTGCATACCTTTCTCCGTGGTAATGCCCCTCATGTGTAAAAATGTGATTTCCCGGTAAATATCGGCCAGCGGATAATCTTCGGTGATGTCGGAATAAATCAGCAGGTCCAACTGCATGGACATAGCCTGGTTGATAATATCGAAATTGATGTCGTCGCGGAAAATTCCCTGCTTCACTCCCTGCTTGAAATGCGCCAATGCCTCTGCATCGTTCGCCTTCTGTTTTTCCCGGATGCACTCCAGCACCTTCGGATATTTTCTTAAATCACGGAAAAACGACGGGTTGAGTTCGCACAGTTCCCTCGACTTGCGCGTATAGAAAGCGAAAATCACTTCCAGGGCATTCTCTGCCCTGGAAGCTACTTCCGCAATATAAAGATGCATCTCCCGGTGATGCTCCAACATGATTTCGAGCAAAAGCTGTTCCTTGTCGGTAAACAGTTCGTAAAGCGTCCGTTTCGAAATAGACAGCGAGCCTGCAATGTCATCCATGCGCACATTGCGTATGCCATGAACGGCAAATGCCCGGGCTGCTACAGCCAGCACCCTCTGTCTCAATTCCTTTCTGTCACACTTTACTTTCTTTACGCCCGCCATATCTGTTTTTTTCATCCATGTTGGATAATTCCCAACTGAGAGGTTTCTACAAACGAAATGATCATATCTATCTCCTTGCTGTGCGGTATCTGTTCACGGATACGCAACAACGCATCGTGCTGAGAGGTATTTGCCTTGTACAAGATACGGTAAGCCTGAGCAATGTGCTTGATCAGGGTTTCCGAGAATCCGGCATGCTCCAGCACCTTGGTATTGATGCTATAGAAAGCAATCGGTTCGTGAGCCGCTACAATGAAAGGAGGAATGTCCTTGATGAAACGGCATCCGCCCTGTACGACTGAATAGCTTCCCAGACGAGTCTTTCCCTGCATCAGTACGTTGGAAGTCAGTATCGCATAGTCCTCAATGATACAATCTCCCGAAACCTGAGAACCGTTACCTACAATACAGTGGTTTCCTACCTGTACGTCATGCGACAGACGGGCTCCCGACATGATGAAGTTATGGTCTCCCACACGGGTAGCATGACCGGCATGTGTACCGCGGATAATCACCGCATTCTCACGAATGACATTGTGGTCACCGATGTAAGCCAGTGTGTCTTCTCCCTGATATGCAAAATCCTGAGGAACCGCAGCAACCACTGCTCCCTGATATACAGTATTCCCCTTTCCCATGCGAGTACCGCTCATCAGACTCGCATACGGCATAATTACATTATCATCGCCTATCTCAACATTCTTGTCGATATAGGCAAAAGGATGAATGGTAACGTTTTTTCCAATCTTTGCAGACGGATCCACGTAAGCTAATGGACTAATCATAGTTGCATGTATTTAAGGTTAATTATTCTCTGCCCCCTCCCAATGCACTGTACAGGTTGATGACAGCCTGTATGCGCTGGAAGTTATCAGCTACCTCGCTCAACTGAGCACTCAGCAGGTTCTGCTGTGAAGTCAGTAGCTCCAGATAAGTAGCCTCTCCGCTCTGGAACAAGGCATTGGTGTATGTCACAGCCTTATCAAGCTGTTCCACCTGTCCACGGTCTTCTGCCAGTTTTTTAGTCTGTGTATCGAAGAGGAACAAGGCATCACTCACTTCTTTTCCTGCTTCCAGAATCGTCTGCTGATAGTTCATCTGGGCAATCTTTTCCTCAGCCTTTGACACCTTCAGGTTGGCAATCAGTTTTCCATTGTTGAAAATAGGCTGTGCCAATGAAGCCAAAGCCTGGAGCATGAATTCTCCCGGATTAACCACAGTCACTCCCGAACCGTTTGTCCAGCCGGCCAGACCTGTAATGTTCAGTCCCGGATAAAAGGCTGCACGTGCAGAGTTGGTAGTATAATAAGCAGCCGCCAAAGTCATTTCCGCCATCTTCACATCCGGACGGTTCTCGAGCAACTGCATCGGAACACCCGCAGCAAGTTCTTCCGGCATTACCTGTTCGGCCAGTGTACCCCGTTCTACGGTCTGCGGAGTTCTTGCCAGCAACACTGCCAGAGAGTTTTCCGTTTCACGTACCTGGCGCTTCAGGTCGAGCAGAGAAGCCTCAACCTGATGGCTGGCCGCACGCATCTGTGCCACAGCTGCTTCGGTAGTCATACCGGCAATCTTCATGGCCTCCATGGCACGTACATTCTCTTTATAGATAGCCGCAGTTTCGGTAGTGATTTCCACCTGACGGTCGAGCATCAGCAACGAATAATATACGTTGGCAATGCCACATATAATCTGTGAACGGACAGCCTGTTCTGCGTACTTGCTCTGCTCATAAGCCACCTTCTGTCCGCGCTTGGTATTCAGGATCTTTCCGAAAAGGTCAATTTCCCAGCTGGCAGATACCGGCAACTGATATGCCTTTACATAATTGCTTCCTCCCATGCTGGTGGCAGTTCCCTGAGGAGCCAGATTGATGGAAGGCAAGTAAGACAATTTCGCAGCGGTAAGCATCACCTTGGCCTCCTGTACCCGGAGCGCTGCAGCCTGGATATCCACATTCTTGGACAAACCTTCCTCGATCAGCGCCTGCAGTTTTGCATCCCGGAAAATTTCTTTCCAGGGCAGGTTACCCATATTTGCGGTATCGGCAGCCAGCGTATCGACAGCCGATGCCGGGTCACGATAGATGCCCGAGGCATCTATCGTTTCCGGTCTGTCGTATGATTTGTAAATGTGACAGCTACTCATCAAAGCAGCCAGACACATGGTTCCTATTATCTGTTTTTTCATCATCATAATCATTTGTGAATGTTTGTTGGAGAATACTGTTCGATTTCAGCTTCTACTTCGCTTTCATCAAGGCTATCCCATTCCATCGGTTTGACTTTTTCCTGCAGCCACTGGAATACCACGAACAGTACAGGCACGATGAAAATCTGGAAAATCATACCGATCAACATACCTCCGATGGCAGAAGCACCCAGCGTACGGTTACCGTGAGCACCTACTCCCATGGCCAACATCAACGGAATCAAACCAACGATCATGGCCAGTGAGGTCATCAAAATCGGTCGCAGACGGGCAGCGGCACCCAGTACGGCAGCCCATGAGATACTCATACCCTGCTTACGGCGGTCGAGGGCGAACTCAACAATCAGAATGGCATTCTTAGCCAACAGACCCATCAACATAATCAAGGCAATCTGCATGTAGATGTCGTTTGACATCGTACCCAGAATCATCTTCAAGGCCGGGATGCTTCCCAGTGCACCGAATCCGTTGACAAATACGAAGCTACCCATCAGACCGAACGGTACTGAAAGCAATACGGCCAACGGCAGGATGTAACTTTCGTACTGTGCACTCAGCAACAGGTAAACGAATACGAAACACAGCACAAAGATGATACCGGTAGTACTTCCGCTTGAAGAAGCCTCTTCACGCGCCATACCTCCCAGCTCATAGCCGAATCCCATAGGCAGGTTCTCTTTTGCCACTTCTGCAATGGCCTGCAATGCCTGACCTGAAGTATATCCGGAAGCCGGAGCCACCATCACCTTCATGGAAGTATACAGGTTGAAACGGCTGATGATATCCGGACCGTACACCTTCTTCATGCTTACGAACTGTGTAATCGGAGCCATTTCGTTTCCGTTTCTGACCTTGATACTGTTCAGTGATTCCATATTCTTCGTTGCATCCGGTTCAGCCTGAATCATTACACGGTACATCTTACCGAAACGGTTGAAGTTAGATGCATACAGACCACCGAAATATCCCTGCATGGTAGTAAGGATATCGCTCGGACTGATACCAGCCTTCTTACAAGCTGCCGCATCGATATCCAGCTGATACTGAGGGAAGTTCGGGTTGAAGGTTGTCTTTGCAGAGTTGATTTCCGGACGGGCTTCCAGGGCAGCGGTATAATTCTTGACTACGTCAAAGAAGTGATCCAGGCTACCACCGGTCTTATCCTGCATGTTCAACTCGATATCGCTTGATACAGAATAACCCGGAATCATAGGAGGTGCGAAGAACAATACCTGTGCATCCTTGATTACCTTCTGGGCACGCATGAACAAAGTAGCATATACGATGTCCGAATTCTGCATCATTGAACGTTCTTCCCAGTCTTTCAGCTTGATGATGACAGAACCGTAAGAAGGTCCCTGACCACCGATGAAGCTATAACCGGAAATGATGGTACGTGACTGTACGGCCGGTTCTGCTGCTACCAGACTGTCTACACGCTGGAGCACTTCCATAGCGCGTTCCTGTGAGGTTCCAGGAGGCAGTGTCACTGCACCCATGATGGTACCCGTATCTTCGTTCGGCACCATACCGGTCGGAGTAATCTTCATGAAGAATACCAGCAGCACGATAGAGGCAGCTACCAGACCGAATGACAACCATTTCTTATGAATGAAGAATACCACACGTTTCTTATAGCTCTTCAACAAAGAATCGTAAGCTGCATTAAACGAAGTATGGAAGCGGTCTACCATACTCATCTTCTTAGGCTTGTGCTCTGAATCATGCGGTTTCAGGAAGATGGCACACAGTGCCGGAGACAATGTCAGCGCGTTCAATGCCGAGAAGGCGATAGAGATGGCCATTGTAATACCGAACTGACGGTAGAACGTACCGGCCGTACCTCCCATGAAACTTACCGGGATAAACACGGACATCATGACCAGTGTAATGGAAACCAATGCACCGCCCAGTTCACTCATGGCATCAATAGAAGCCTCACGAGACGATTTATATCCCTGGTCCAGCTTGGCATGGACACCTTCGACCACAACGATGGCATCATCGACCACAATCGCAATGGCAAGCACCATGGCCGACAGTGTCAGCAAGTTCACACTAAAGCCGATCAGTTTCAACACAAAGAAGGTAGCAATCAACGCCACCGGAATGGCAATGGCCGGAATCAAGGTAGAACGCATATCCTGCAAGAATACGTATACTACGATGAACACCAGGATAAAGGCCTCGATCAATGTCTTGATTACTTCGTGGATAGAAGCGTAAAGGAAGTCGTTGGCATTCTGAGCCACATTGATCTTCAATCCCGAAGGCAAGTTTTCTTCAGCCTTGCTGATTACATCCAGCAAGTTGTTGATGGTTTCGGTAGCGTTGGTACCTGCCATCTGGAACACGATACAGGTTACCGCCTTATGACCGTTTACCGTATTATTAAAGGTATAAGCCAGACGGCCCAGCTCAATGCGTGCCACATCTCCCAGACGAAGCACCTCACCGTCAGGCAATGCCTTGATTACGATATTCTCGAATTCTTCAGTCTGCTGCAGACGTCCCTTGTAACGGATCGTATACTGGAAAGTCTGGTTACCGCGTTCACCGAACTGTCCGGGAGCCGCTTCAATATTCTGTTCAGCCAATACTCCAGAAATATCCGACGGAACCAGCTTGTACTGTGCCATCACATCCGGTTTCAGCCAGATACGCATAGAGTAGTCCTGACCCATCACGTTGGCATCACCCACACCTTTTACACGCTGTACTTCCGGAATCAAGTTGATCTTCGCATAGTTTTCGATAAACTCGATGTTGTACTTATCTTCCGCATCGTACAAAGAGAAGATCAGCAACATAGAGTTCTGACGTTTCTGAGTAGTCACACCGACTTTGGTAACCTCGGCCGGCAACAGACCCTGCGCCATTGACACACGGTTCTGCACGTTCACCGCAGCCATATCCGGGTCGGTACCCTGGTTAAAGTAAATACTGATATCCGCCGAACCACTGTTGGAAGCAGTAGACTGAATATACATCATATTTTCCACACCATTGATCTGGTCTTCCAGCGGTGCCACTACTGAGTTCAAAACGGTCTGCGCATTGGCTCCCGTATAGGTAGCTCTTACCGATACGGTAGGAGGCGCAATGTCCGGATACTGTGTTACCGGCAGGGTGGCCAGACCGATAATACCCAGGATAACTATCAAGATAGAAATTACCGTTGACAGTACCGGGCGGTTAATAAATTTATCTAGTTTCATTCTATTCCCTCAAAATAATATTATACGATATAGTTTTCACGCTGCACATCAATTGAACGCAGTCTGAATGTTTCCGTCACGCTGGTCCTGCAAAGCCTTCTGATACTTAGCCTCTTTCTGAGCCACAGTGATCGGAGTAATCTTCTGTCCGTCCTGCAAAGTCTGAACACCTTCCACTACAATCTTGTCGCCGGCCTTCAGTCCGCCAGTCACGATATAGTTCTTGCCGTCGTTCAGATTTGACACCTGGATTTCAGTATGTTTCAGTGTGCTGTCTGCCTGCAGTACGTATACGAATTTCTTGTCCTGGATTTCCTGAGTAGCCGACTGAGGAAGCAGGATGATATCATTCATGGCATAAGGGAATACCACATTGGCCATACCTCCGCTTCGCAGGATATTCTGCTTGTTCGGGAAGATAGCACGCATACTTACAGAACCTGTAGTCTGGTCGATGACACCACTTACGGCATCAATCTTACCTTCAGCATCATACAGGGTTCCGTCAGACAACTGCAGTTTCACTGCCGGCATCTTTTCCAGCTGTTCCTTCAGTGTACCTCCAGCCTTTGTCATGGCCAGCAACTGCTTTTCAGTCATTGAGAAATACACATACATATCGCCGATCTGAGAAACGGTAGTCAACGGTTCAGCCACCGAAGGACTCACCAGCGCACCTACACGGTAAGGGAACGTACCGATGACTCCGTCCGAAGGACTGGTTACCGTACAGAATCCCAGGTTCTGTTCAGCCGCTGCATAAGCCGCCTTTGCCTGAGCCAGGTTTGCCTTGGCAGTCAACAGGTTGTTTACTGCTGTCTGATATTCAAAGTCACTGATGATTTTCTGTTCGTGCAACATCTTCTTGTTGGCCTCTGTTTCAGTCACCGTCTTCAGGTTTGCCTTAGCCGAAGCCACACTGGCCTTCGCCTGGTCATAGGCTGCCTTGTATTGAGTCGGATCAATCTGGAACAATGCCTGTCCCTTGCGTACCGTAGCTCCTTCATCCACACACAATTTCACGATAAAGCCAGATACCTGAGGACGAATCTCAATGTCCTGAAAACCCTTTATCACAGCCGGATACTGAGTCGTCTGGTTGCTGGAAGTCATCGTAACCTCCTGTACAGCAAACTCATTATCGCCTATTTTCATACCGCCTTGGCCACCGCCGCAGGCTGTCAAGACCGATACTCCCAAAGCCATTAATGAGATCCGGCCAAAAGAAAAACACTTGTTCCTTTTCATGCACATATTCATATTCTTATCATTAAATATTTATTCCCCTTTATAGAAAACTTTTTATATACTCTTAGTTTTTAGCTCGACAAAGATAGTAAAAAAGCGAAGAAACCTTTGTGCATTTAACTAAGAATAACCATAAAAAAAGAAAGTTATGCCATAATATATTTCAAATTTTCCATTTTATATACTTTTTGGCACAGTGAATTCTTCAAATACATTAATCCGTAGTTTTTTATGTGAAAAAATCTTCTTTTTATCATTTTATTCATACATTTGCGATATACTTTCTAAACAGTGAATAACCTAAAATAAAATTATAACACTATGGCTAAAATAACCAAAGAAGCGGCTTTGCTTTACCACTCACAAGGTAAACCGGGGAAAATAGAAGTAGTTCCCACAAAGCCTTATCAAACACAAAGAGACCTTTCACTTGCATACTCTCCGGGCGTAGCAGAGCCCTGTCTGGAAATACAGAAAGACCCTAAAACAGCTTATGACTATACGGCCAAGGGAAACCTGGTAGCCGTAATCTCCAACGGTACAGCGGTTTTGGGACTGGGCGATATCGGTGCGATGAGCGGAAAGCCTGTCATGGAGGGAAAAGGATTGCTTTTCAAGATCTATGCAGGCATCGACGTATTCGACATTGAAGTCAACGAAAAAGACCCGGACAAGTTCATCGAAGCGGTAAAAGCCATTGCTCCTACCTTCGGAGGTATCAACCTCGAAGACATCAAGGCGCCGGAGTGCTTCAAGATTGAACAGCGCCTGAAAGAAGAGCTCGACATACCGGTGATGCACGACGACCAGCACGGTACGGCCATCATTTCCAGTGCCGGTTTGCTGAACGCTCTGGAAGTAGCCGGAAAGAAGATTGAGGAAGTCAAGATCGTAGTCAACGGTGCCGGAGCTTCTGCCGTATCATGTACCAAGTTGTACGTATCGCTGGGAGCCCGTCTGGAAAACATCGTCATGCTCGACAGCAAGGGAGTGATTTCGAAAGAACGTACCGACCTGAACGAACAGAAGAAGTACTTTGCCACCAGCCGTACCGACATCCACACACTGGCCGAAGCCATTCAGGGTGCCGATGTATTCCTGGGACTTTCCAAAGGCAACGTGCTGACACAGGACATGGTACGCAGCATGGCCGACCATCCGATTGTGTTCGCACTGGCCAACCCGACTCCCGAAATTTCGTACGAAGATGCAATGGCTTCACGCCCCGACGTACTGATGGCTACCGGACGTTCGGACTATCCTAACCAGATCAACAACGTAATCGGATTCCCGTATATCTTCCGCGGTGCCCTCGACACACAGGCCACTGCCATCAACGAAGAGATGAAACTGGCTGCCGTAAGAGCCATCGCCGGACTGGCCAAACAGCCGGTGCCGGATGTGGTGAATGAGGCTTACCACGTAAACAACCTGAGTTTCGGTGCCGAATACTTCATTCCGAAACCGGTCGACCCGCGTCTGATTACCGAAGTGTCCATGGCCGTAGCCAAGGCTGCCATGGAATCGGGAGTGGCACGCAAGCAGATTACCGACTGGGAGGCTTACAAGAACCACCTGCGCGAACTGATGGGACAGGAAAACAAACTCACCCGCCAGTTGTACGATACAGCCCGCCGCTGCCCGCAGCGCGTGGTATTCGCCGAAGGTACACACCCCAACATGCTGAAAGCAGCCGTGGAAGCCAAGGCAGAAGGTATCTGTACGCCTATCATTCTGGGAAATGAAGAACGTATCACCAAACTGGCCAAAGAGCTCGACCTGAACCTGGAGGGTATCGAAATCGTCAACCTGCGCCACGACCGCGAATCGGAACGCCGCGAGAGATACGCACGCATCCTGTGCGAAAAGCGTGCCCGCGAAGGAGCCAACTATCAGGAAGCCATCGACAAGATGTTCGAACGCAACTATTTCGGTATGATGATGGTGGAAACCGGAGATGCGGATGCATTCGTAACCGGACTTTACACCAAGTACAGCAATACCATCAAGGTTGCCAAGGAGGTAATCGGCATACAGGAAGGATACAAGCATTTCGGTACCATGCACATCCTCAACTCCAAGAAGGGTACTTACTTCATTGCCGATACACTGATCAACCGCCATCCGGATACCGATACGCTGATTGACATTGCCAAACTCGCCAACAAGGCGGTCCGCTTCTTCAACCAGGAACCGGTAATGGCCATGCTGTCATACTCGAACTTCGGTTCCGACAACATCGGCAGTCCGGCCAAGGTACACGAGGCCATCAACTACATGCATACTCACTACCCCGATCTGGCCATCGACGGTGAAATGCAGGTTAAATTCGCACTGAACAACGCCCTGAGAGACGAAAAATATCCGTTTACCCGCCTCAACGGCAAGGAAGTCAATACCCTGATCTTCCCGAACCTGAGTTCGGCGAATGCCACCTACCAGCTGATACAGAACATGAGCGAAACCGAAGTCATCGGCCCGATCCAGATGGGTCTGAACAAACCGATCCACTTCACCGACATCGAAAGCTCAGTCCGGGACATCGTCAACATCACCGCCATTGCATGTATCGATGCCATCGTAGCAAAGAAAATGAAGTGCAATCAATAATCTATCCTGACGACCAGACACCGCAGCGACCCGCTCCTACGGTGTCTGGTCATTTTTTTATCCGATAAAATCCTGTTATGAAAAAACCACTGACCCAATCCCAGTGCATCGTGCTTACCCTCTGCTGGGCAGCCCTTTGCTTCCTGGTACTCACCTCCTCGCCCCGCATCGACGGACCGCTCATTGTCACCATTTTGTTGTCTGGTGCCCTGGTATTTATCCCTGTCATCAAGAGCATACGACAAAGACAAAAATAAACACTTCAACCGCTTTTCGTGCAACAATATATTTTTTTGATATATTTATAACGATTTCTCCTATAAAATGTTGCATAAATAAAATTATATCTATACTTTTGTCACGTCAATACAATACAAAAGAAATAAACCAAATCAATAATTAGATCGATAATTCTTTTTATTATGAATGCAGCAAAAGTACTGGAAGATCTGAAAAGAAGATTTCCGAATGAACCTGAATACCATCAGGCAGTAGAAGAAGTGTTGAGTACCATTGAAGAAGAGTACAACAAGCATCCGGAATTTGACAAAGTCAACCTGATTGAACGTTTGTGTATTCCTGACCGTGTATTCCAGTTCCGCGTAACCTGGATGGACGACAAAGGAAATATCCAGACCAACATGGGATATCGTGTACAGCACAACAACGCCATCGGCCCGTATAAAGGAGGTATCCGCTTCCACAGTTCTGTAAACCTGAGCATCCTGAAGTTCCTTGCTTTCGAACAGACTTTCAAGAACTCGCTGACTACACTTCCGATGGGTGGTGGTAAAGGTGGTTCAGACTTCTCTCCACGCGGTAAATCTAACGCAGAAGTAATGCGTTTCTGCCAGGCATTCATGCTGGAATTGTGGCGTCACATCGGTCCTGAAACCGACGTACCTGCCGGAGATATCGGTGTAGGCGGACGCGAAGTAGGTTTCATGTTCGGTATGTACAAAAAACTGGCTCATGAATTTACAGGTGTATTGACAGGTAAAGGACGTGAATTCGGTGGTTCACTGATTCGTCCGGAAGCTACCGGATACGGTAACATTTATTTCTTGCTGGAAATGCTGAAAACCCGCCAGATTGACATCGCCGGAAAGACTTGTCTGGTATCCGGTTCGGGTAACGTGGCTCAGTATACAGTAGAAAAACTGATTGAACTGGGTGCAAAGGTAGTTACCATGTCAGACTCAGACGGATATATCTACGATCCGGACGGTATCGACCGCGAGAAACTCGATTATATCATGGAACTGAAGAACCTGTACCGCGGACGTATCCGTGAATATGCAGAAAAATATGGCTGCAAGTACGTGGCAGGCGCTCGTCCATGGAACGAAAAAGCCGACATCGCTTTGCCTTCGGCTACACAGAATGAAATCAATGGTGACGATGCAAAAGCACTGATTGCCAACGGAGTCATCGCTGTATCGGAAGGAGCCAACATGCCTTCTACTCCGGAAGCTATCCGCGTATTCCAGGAAGCAAAGATCCTGTACGCTCCGGGAAAGGCTGCCAACGCAGGTGGTGTATCTGTATCAGGACTGGAAATGACACAGAACTCTATCAAACTGAGCTGGAGCCAGGAAGAAGTGGACGAAAAGCTGAAGAGCATCATGAAGAATATCCACGAAGCTTGTGTACAGTATGGTACAGAGCCTGACGGATACATCAACTATGTGAAGGGTGCCAACGTAGCCGGCTTTATGAAGGTGGCTAAAGCCATGATGGCACAGGGTATCGTATAACACAAACTGATTGATACATAAACAGAAAATCCCCGGAGAGCTTCTCCGGGGATTTTTTTATGCGGTCCCCCTGCAGGAACACGAAGAACGCACCCGCTTAAAGATTTGTCCGATGACAACGACAGGTTCATGTTTCGCCGGAAATATTTCTTCCAACCCCCATATGCAAGTTGTCCGACCTGCGCCGCAAGGTGATACAACCCGCGTACGAAGGTCGGACAACCCCGCACCGGAAGTGGAACACTTCCTTTTTACATTCAGACAATCCTCTGCCCGTCTTTCCGGATCTTTCTTACATCCGGCAGAAAAAAGACACGAAGAACGGTACGCTGACATTAATCAGCAGTCCGTGAATCACGGCAATCGGAATCATCTCCTGACCCGAATACCTGGAAATGGAAGGCAACAGCAAGTCGGTAGAAGTCACCCCTGCCGCCGAAATCGGAGCAAAACGTCCGAACAGCTTGCAGATTACCGGGGCCCCCAGCAAGGCCGTCATCTCGCGGAAGATATTGGCCAGCAAGGCAATGGTTCCCAGTTCCGTAGCCAGCTGCATGCCCAGGCTGGGCTCCTTGAGCTGGGTAATCAGTACCGAAGAAAGCGAATAATAGGCAAAACCGCTGCCCACCGCCATGCAGTCGAACACGCTCCACTGGCTCAGCACCAGTCCGGCCAGAGCCGAGAACAGGAAAGTACCACTCACCGTAGCCACCGGCACCAGCAGCATCTTAAACGAAAAACGTGAGGCAAAATGCCCAATCTCCCGGTTGCTGCCCAGGCTGATACCAATCAGCAGCATCAGCACATACAATATGATGACCGAAATGGCATGAACATCAAATCCGGCCTCGTGATAACATCCGCTCAGACAACCCAGGATAAAGCAGACCAAAATCAGCAGACTTCCTTTCATGAGTTCTTCTCCTTTCTGAAAAATGTGTGAAACACCAGCCAGGAAGCCAACAGACTGCCTGTGAGACTCATGAAAGCGATGAAAGCGGCCTGACCGCAGAAATAGCTGAGATGGTCGATCAGAAAACGGTTGGAACCAATGGACAAACCCAACATATAAAGCAATGCGCACACTACTACCTGAATGACAGTGCCTGTCTTCTGCACTGATTTTCTGTCACGGACGAAATAACCGATTACTGCTCCACACAGCATGATTGAAATAAAAATATACATAAAAAAACTATCCCCTTGAAACTTGTTTAATGAAAATAAAATAAAGAACGCAATCAAATAAAAAACAGGTTCCGAGGCCTAGGGCACATTAATAAAATTCCATGAACGGATGGATAAAATTTTTTTCATTCTACTCTACTGCTATAATACTACATGGGGTTCAAAAACGCGGCAAAATTACTGCCATTTCGAGAATAAATCATCGTGATATGCAGGAAAAAATTACGTGCTTTCAGTTTTCAAAATCACCCGCATCTTCACTTATTATCTGTTAGACGAAAACCGGGATATGCTAAAAAACAGTAAAATCTGATAAATATTTATGCAGAAGATATTCAGTAAAAATCTGCATTTCCGAGGCGGTTGTGCTACCGTTTCTTAAAAACCCGCAAACAAGTTGCGAGCTTTCTTTTACATATCATACATTTTTATATACCTTTGTAATAATCGGAAAACAATTAATTTATATTACCAAAGTATATCGAATAATGAAAAAGATTCTTGCATTCCTTTGTTTACTGACCTTTGTCCTGGGGCTGCATGCCGGACAGAATGTCACCTTGAAGCAGATAGCCGACGGGGCATACAGGGCAGAAAATATCTACGGCATCAAACCGATGCTCGACGGAGAGCACTACACACAGATCAGTGCCGACAGAAAGCGTATCGTAAAGTATTCTTTCAAGACCGGCAAGGAGGTGAGCACACTGTTCGACGTGACCACTGCGCGTGATTATTCACTGAAGTCGTTCGACGACTATATCATGTCGCCCGACGAAAAGCAGATTCTGATTCAGACAAAGACGAAACCGATTTACCGGCGCTCGTTTACGGCCGAATATTATATTTTCAATGTCAAGAACAACCGGCTGACTCCGCTGTCGGAAAACGGTCCGCAGCAGGTGCCGCAGTTCTCGCCCGACGGCTTCCAGATTGCCTTCGTACGCAACAACAACATCTTCCTGGTAAAGCTGCTCTTCGGCAACAGTGAATCGCAGGTGACCAAGGACGGAGAGTACAACAAGGTATTGAACGGTATTCCTGACTGGGTGTATGAAGAAGAGTTCGGCTTCAACTGTGCCTTCGACTTCAGTGCCGACAGCAAGATGCTGGCTTACATCCGCTTCGACGAGAGCGAAGTGCCGATGTTCCGCTTCCCGTGGTACAAGGGTATGGCTCCCGAACGGAGTGAATATCAGACATATCCGGGATTTTATGAATACAAGTATCCGAAGGCAGGCGAAGTGAATTCGAAGGTGAGCGTGCATACTTTCGACATCAAGACTCGCGTAACCCGCAAGATGGACCTTCCGCTTGATGCAGACGGCTACATCCCTCGCATCAAGTTTACTTCCGATCCGGAAAAACTGGCCATCATGACCCTGAACCGTCATCAGAACCGCCTGGATATCTATATGGCAAACCCCAGAAGCAGTCTGTGCAAGCTGGCAATCCGTGACGAATCGGAACAGTATATCAAGGAGCAGGCATACAGTGACATTGCTTTCTATCCGGAAAACATTGTGATGATGAGCGAACGCGACGGATACAACCACCTGTATCTGTATACGATAGGAGGAAACCTGGTACGCCAGATTACCCGCGGGGAGTTTGAGGTACAGGAATTCCTGGGATGGAACCAGCAGACCAATACGTTCTACTACCGGAGCAACGAGGAGAGTCCGCTGCGCAGCGCCATCTACAAGATTGACGCGAAGGGAAAGAAGACGAAACTGTCATCGCGCACCGGTACCAACCAGGCTATTTTCAGTGCCAACCAGGCCTATTACATCAATACGTATTCCAGCATGAACACGCCTACCCTCATCACCATCAATGACAACCGGGGCAAGGAGCTGACTACGCTGCTGGACAATGCGGCTTTCAAGGCGAAAGTGGCTCAGCTGAACATGCCGGTGAAAGAGTTCTTCACCTTCCGTACGACCGAGGGAGTGGAACTGAACGGATGGATGATGAAACCGGCCAATTTCGATCCGTCGCGCAAGTATCCGATAATCATGCATCAGTACAGCGGACCGGGTTCGCAGCAGGTACTCGACAAGTGGGGCATCGGAAGTTTCGGTGACGGAGGTATGTTCGAAGCCTACATGTGCGACAGGGGCTACATCATGGTATGCGTAGACGGACGGGGTACCGGAGGACGCGGAGCGGCTTTCGAGAAATGTACGTATCAGTTCCTGGGAGTCAAGGAATCGCACGACCAGGTAGAGGCTGCGAAGTATCTGGGTACACTGCCTTATGTCGACGGAAAACGCATCGGTATCTGGGGATGGAGCTTCGGCGGATACAATACGCTGATGTCCATGAGTGAGGGAACTCCGGCTTTCAAGGCGGGTGTGGCCATTGCGGCTCCGAGCGACTGGCGTTTCTACGATACGGTGTATACCGAACGGTTCATGCGTACTCCTAAGGAAAACGGTGACGGATACAATGCGGGATCGGCTATTCTGAGGGCTCCGAAATTGCAGGGAAAACTGCTGCTGATTCACGGTACGGCCGATGACAACGTACATTATCAGAACTGTACGGAATACAGTGAGGCGCTGGTACAGGCAGGCATTCAGTTTGACATGCAGATTTATACCAACCGCAATCACAGTATCTTCGGGGGAAATACCCGCAATCACCTGATGAACCGGGTAGCCAACTTCTTTATAGAAAACTTATAAAACTCATTACAACAGCCGCCACAGCAGGCTCTGCCCTGCTGACGGCTGTTGTCTTTTTATATTGACCTTGAGGTAAATGACATGGAACACGTAAAAAAACCGGAATGGCTGAAAATCAAGATCGGTACCAATGAGCGGTATACCGATACGAAACGGATTGTAGACACGCATAAGTTGCATACGATATGCAGCAGCGGACGTTGTCCGAATCTGGGAGAATGCTGGGGAAAGGGAACGGCTACGTTCATGATTGCCGGAGCAATTTGTACGCGGTCGTGCAAGTTCTGTAATACACTGAGCGGCAAACCGCTGCCGCTGGACCCGGAAGAGCCGGCACGGGTGGCTGAGTCTATCCGGCTGATGAAACTGGATCATGCGGTGGTGACTTCGGTGGACCGGGATGACCTGGAGGACCTGGGTGCGGAACATTGGGCAGAGACTATCCGCTGCATCAAGCAGGAGAATCCGAATACCACACTGGAGGTGCTGATTCCTGACTTTCAGGGAAGAAAGGAACTGGTGGAGAAAATCATTGCGACGGCCCCTGATATCATTTCACACAACCTGGAGACAGTGCGGCGAATGACTCCGCTGGTACGGAGCGTAGCTACCTACGACCGGAGCCTGGAGGTGATACGGATGATTCACGAGGGAGGAATCACTGCGAAGTCGGGCATCATGGTGGGCCTGGGCGAAACTCCGGAGGAAGTGGAGGAAACCATGGACGACCTGAGAAGCTGCGGCTGTGAGGTCCTGACCATCGGACAGTATCTGCAACCGAGCCGGAAACACTTCCCCGTAGCCGAATACGTCACTCCGGAACAGTTTGCCCGGTATCAGCAGACGGGAAAGCAGAAAGGGTTTTCCATTGTTGAAAGCGGACCGCTGGTGCGCTCGTCTTACCATGCGGAAAAACATATCCGCAAAGGGTGAACAAAATCACATTCCACGTTGTTTCAAATGTATGAAGTTCTCTTATAACGCGTATGAAGTTTCTTTTTAAGTACAAAGACAAGATTGTTTCCATGGGATTGCTTCCCATTATCGGTACACTGATCGGACTGCATTTTCTTCCTGATTCCCAGATGTTGGGCATCGGGGCACTGGTGAGTCTGGTGTTGCTGGTATATGGGATTATCCGGCTCCGGCAACTTAATTTTTTCCTGTTGATGGGTACCATCGGAATTGGTATGTGTTTCTTCGTCCGTCTGGCAAGCGACTATCTGCTGATTCCCTACGGAAGCATTACCCCCATCCTGGAACTGATGCTGTTTGTGTGTGCCTTCATTCACATTACCGTCCCCGAGGTATACCTCAGTCTGCACCGGAGACTGAAACTGAATGAATGCCATTCCTTTACGCTGGAGGCGAAGATTATCGTCGTTTTATCGGGTATACACCTGATAATATGGGCGGTCAGCTACAAGCATTTCCAGGATTTGTCGTCTACGGGAACTTTCATCATGATGTATGGCATTCCCATTTCCATTTACATTATCTGTCTGCTGATTAATATAGTAGGAATCCGACTGGCACTGCAGGAGAGTATCGGCAATCACCTGATACGGATTGCCCTGATTTCGGGAGGAAAGATTTATCTGACTCCTCAGAAACAGAAAGAAGAGTCAGGTGAAGCATTGTGGGACCTATCCATCGAAAATATCTACAGAGGACCGACGGAATTTATCGGACAATACATGCAGAAGCTGACGCGTCAGCAACCGGTGATTCATGCTGCACATGAGGTTCCCCGACTGATATTGAAGCATACTTCTCATCTGGAGTGCGCCCATCTGGAAGATGTCCTCCTGTACATCCTGCCCATTGCACCTCAAATGGCAGAAGAACTGCTGGAGGGACAGTGGTTCGAGTTTGAGGAGGTGAGTGCATCTCCCCAGAAATTTGCTCCGATGCTGCTTTCTGAAATCAAGCACCTGGAGGTGGTAGCCGGCATGTGGAAGAAGTTCGGCTACTGATTCTTGCCTCTCCCTGTCCGGCAAATCCATTATTTGTAAATCAGGAAAATACAAGGAATTTTCGTCAGGTCGGGCAAATGGTTCTTCCATTCCTTCACGGTACGGGTCTTGATATATTCTCCTTCGCAGGTAATATTGGCTGCGATACACAGTTTCGTCTGAGGACGGCAGTTGCGGATAATGTCCTCCAGCATCTTGTGGTTACGGTAAGGCGTTTCGATAAAGAGCTGTGTCTGATGCTCCGAATAAATGCGGTTCTCGAGTTCCTTCAGGCGGCGTGCACGTTCCGAAGGATCGATGGGCAGATAGCCGTGAAAGGCAAAGCTCTGTCCGTTGAAGCCGGAAGCCATGACGGAAAGAATAATGGAAGAAGGCCCTACCAGCGGAATGACTCTCAGGTTTTTCCGTTGGGCAATGGCAACCACATCCGCTCCCGGATCGGCCACTGCGGGACATCCGGCTTCGGAAATCACTCCCATTGAATGACCTTCCATCAGAGGAAGAAGATAGCCTGAGATTTCATCGGGAGAAGTATGCTTGTTCAAAGGATAGAAGGTCAGTCCGTCAATATCCATGTCACGGTCGACTTTCTTCAGAAAACGTCGTGCCGAACGCACGTCTTCTACAATAAAATGCTTAATCTGACAAATAATCTCCTTATTGTAAGCAGGCAACACTTGTTCCAGGGGGGTATCTCCCAATGTAACAGGAAGTAAATACAATGCGGTTTCCATAATTCCATATTTCTCCCTCAGACAGGGAAAAGACTAATAATCAATCAATTTAAAGACAAATCATCAAAATACTGGGTCTCGAGCAGTTCCTTGATACTCAGGTCCGGATGCTCATCCATATACTTCTGTACCAGCTGCATTCCCATCCATACACCTATGACAGGGGGAATTTTCTCACCGTTGAATACAGCGCTCGGATCGGGATGAGTATAGGCCCGGACAACCATCGGATCGGTACTGGAGAGATGTCCTTGCGACTTCATCCATTCCCAGATTTTTTTCCTGTTTTTCTTGCACCAGCGGCTTTCATCCTCTGTATATCCCAATACAGCAGCGTCCGATTTCAGTTTCAGGATGTGTTTCACTACCCAGTTAATCTTTCCCTGGTGCATGATGATATCGAACAGCGAACGGTGGTTGGGCATCCAATGAAACGGATAATAGCTCATCAGGTAGAAAGTAAAGCAATCCGGCAGTATACGCTCCGGATTCATCGACCTGCGCTGGTAGGCATAATAATATTTCTGGTAGAGCGGATAATCCTCTCCCATGTATTTGTCCAGACTGAATCCGACCAGACTGTCTCCTACTACCACGGACTGGTTCAGGGCAGATATCTGGGCATAGATGCGGGGAACCGGGATTTCGGGAACTTCCCGTACCAGGTTTCTGAAACCGTCAGTCAGCCCTTCCTCTATCCATGTCATGTCCTTGAACTTGCTTTCGGCATCTTCCATCAGTTTCAGCAATACCGAATCGGAATAGTAGGCACACAACCGCTCGTTGATGGCCGGTTCGTTGACGCGGCCCAGTCCAAGTACCTCTTCAATCAGAATCTTGGTAGCCTGCGGACAGTCAAGACTCATTTTCTGCATTGCGGAAAAGCTGTTCAGCGCCACCGCTTCATACTGCAGACGGTCGTAACGAAAAACCTTCACGTCTGTCTGTAAAGAATTAATGCCCTGCTGCCTGTCAGAAAGACAAGCAGTCAAGGCAAAAAGACTCATCAATATCAGTACGATAATGTTTTTCATTCATCCATGAATATTATCCGTAGATAATGTTACCGTTTTCGTCCTTATATTCGTCCAGACCCTTTTCATAAGTAGCCATGGCACGCAAACTCATACCCACGCTAGAGAATCCGCCGTCGTGGAAGAGGTTCTGCATAGTCACCTTACGGGTGAGATCAGAGAACATCACGATACAGTAGTCTGCACACTCATCAGCCGAAGCATTGCCCAGAGGAGACATACGGTTTGCGAAATCGAACAGTTTATCCATACCCTTCACTCCCGATCCGGCAGTTGTCATGGTCGGCGACTGAGAAATGGTATTGATACGCACATGGTGCTCACGGCCATAGATGTATCCGAAGCTGCGTGCGATTGATTCCAGCAATGCTTTGGCGTCTGCCATATCATTATATCCGTAGAATGTACGCTGTGCTGCCACATAGCTCAATGCTACGATAGAACCGTATTCATTGATGGCATCCAGTTTTTTTGCTGCCTGAATCATCTTGTGGAATGATACTGCAGAAATATCCAATGTTTTGCTCAGCATATCATAATCCAAGTCATCATAAGTACGTTTCTTACGTACGTTCGGTGACATACCGATAGAGTGCAGTACAAAGTCGATTTTACCCCCAAGTACTTCCATTGAGCGCTTGAATACATTTTCAAGATCAGCTACACAAGTAGCATCAGCCGGAATCACTTCACAGTTCAATTTTTCTGCCAAAGCTGAAACTTCACCCATACGGACTGCAACCGGAGTATTAGACAAAGTAATGACAGCTCCTTCTTCTACAGCCTTTTCTGCTACTTTCCAAGCGATAGACTGTTCATTCAAAGCACCAAAGATAATACCTCTTTTTCCTTTAAGTAAATTATAACTCATACCTTTTAATTATAAATTTGGGGCAAAGATACAAACTTTTCTGTTATAAATTTGCTTTTTTTTGATTAAAAACATAAGATATCGGGGGTAATCTGTAAAATCCGCATAAAAAAACTTCTGTATATGAAGAACTTGCCAGATGCTTCATATACAGAAGTTGCCACTGCGGGTTATCGGTTTCCTCCGATCAGTTACTCTAATTCCAGCGGAATGCCCCGGTAAAAATCGAGTATCTTCACCCGGAACAAATAATCATATTTAGCCTGAATACGGTCGGAAACCGCCTTCATCCATGCCGTTCTCGATTCGTTATATTCAGTGGCCGTAGCCTTTCCGTTCAGATACTTTTCCTTGATCAGTGCGAAAGACTCTTCCGCAGCCTCATCGGCCACCCGGCTGCTCCGGTACTTGGCACTGGCATTCTGGGCATTATAATAAGCCTGCTGTATTTCCTTATACAAAGTCTTCTTACTTTCCTCCAGTTGCCAACTCAGCGTAGTATGCTGAAGTCGTGCACTTCTCACCTGGTTCCGTGTAGACAGGCGGTTGAATATCGGAATATTCAGCGAAAATCCGATGTACTGACTGAAGTTATCACGAAGCTGTGACCCGAAGTTGCCGTTTTCCCGTCCCGACACATTATAAAAATTGGTACTCAGTCCGGCCCCCAGACTCAGTTTCGGATAATAAGCACTCTGGGCGATACGGATACTCTTCTGCGCTCCCTGTACCCGGTACTGTGCAGCCTTGATCGACGGTTTGATCAGTAACGCATCGGTATAGATATCGGCAGGAGACATTGCCATGCTCTGACTCTGTACCGTATCCACCTTCGGTGACAATATCGCAAAACCATCCGGCGAAGGAAGTTCCAGCAACTGCGAAAGGTCGAGCAAAGCCAACTTATAGTTGTTGTCTGCCTGAACCGCCGAAAGCTCATCCTGAGCCACCCGGGAACGCGCTTCATACCATTCGGCACGCGAAGCCTTTCCGGCTTTATAGAACGCCTCTTTCTGCGCCTTTATCTCCTGACTCAAATCAACCTGACGATGAGCCACCTCCATCAGTTCCTGGTTGAACAGTACCTGAAGATACGAGGAGGCAACCTGAATGCTGATATCTTCTTTTGCCTTATTCAGATCCTCAATGGCCGCACTCAGGTTCAACTTAGAAAGTGCGATGTTGTGCGTAAGCTGCATTCCCGTAAAAAGCGGGACACTGGTCGACAGGTTAAACCCTGTATTCTGTGTATTGATACTACTATACGTATTATCTGCCTGAATACTTCTTCCGAAGTTGAAAGAATGGGAAAAACTACCATTCAAATCCGGCAGCCGGCTGTTTTTGGAGGTACTCAAATCCACCTCACTCTTATCTCTCGCTACCTCCTGCTGCTTGACCGTCAGATTGTGTTCAATCGCATAATCGATGCAACGCTTCAGATCCCATACTTCCTGTGCCTGAAACGGAGAGGCACAAAGCAAGGATAACACTCCAAGAACTTGCAGTTTTCTCATACCTTTTTCATTATAATCCTTCCATCTTCAATCCACGCACCCGGTCGGCAGCCGAAAGGCCTTCCTTTACCTCAATGTGAATTCCATCACTCACTCCGGTCTGTATCCTGCGGCGTTCAAACTTCTGCACCGGGACACTGTCTGTCAGTACATAAGTATATACCGTATCCCCTCTGAATTCCACCGCGCTCTCAGGAATAGCCAGTACCTGTTCTGCCCGCTGCAGCTCCATTTCCGCATTGGCACTGTATCCCGAACGTATGGTCACACTGTCGGGAACCGTAATAGCCGCCTTGATTTCAAACTGATTGGCTCCGTTGTTCTCCACGCTTTTCGGAGAAATATACTCCAGTACCGCATCGAACGTCATATTCTGTAAGGCTCCCAGCTTGATTTTCACCGGAATACCCTCCTTGATTCTTCCCACTTCCGTCTCATCGACATTTCCCCGGAAAATCAGGTCGCCCATATCCGCCACCGTCGCAATGGTGGTTCCGTCGTTGAACGTATTACTCATGATTACCGAATTTCCCACCTTTACCGGCACATCCAGTATCAGTCCGGTTATGGTAGAACGGATCAGCGTACTACTGAAAGAAGCGCTGTTCTTGGTAATTCCCTCCTTGACAATTTCCAGGTTGTCCTTTGCAGCCTGAATCTCCTCACGTGCCTGACGGGCTGCAAGCAACGTCTTTTCATACTCCTCATTGCTCACCAGCTTATCCTGATACAGCTTCTCCATTCGCTCCAGGTCGATTTCCGCCTGCCGTCCGTTCATTTCCGCCAGACGAACCCGGCTTTCCGCTGCATTCAACTGTCCCAGTTCCGGAATCACCTTCACCTTTGCAATCACCTCTCCCTTGCTCACCTGCTGACCGGCTTCCTTATATACCTCCGCAATGATTCCCGAAATCTGAGGCTTGATCTGCACCTCATCCCTCGGCTCAATCTTTCCGGTAGCTACCGTAGCCTGCACCACATCGGTCCGCTCCACAGGCAATATGTGATACACGGTATCCTGAGGCTGAGATTTTTGATACAAAAAAACAAAGGTGCCCACAAATATCAGTGCCACCAGTACCAGCACTGCTATTTTCACATACTTTCTCATAGATACAAACATTTAAAAACATTCGGAAGCCTGTTTCCATACACCCTAACCGGATGACTTGCAAACGGTTCTATCCCAATATCTCTTTTTTATACATTCCTTTTATTTTCTGCAAAAACTGCTCACAATATTGATTAAAATAATCGAGATATGCAAGCCTTCTTTCCAAAAACTAAAAAAAGAGATTGATTTTTCTTTGTTTCCATGACCTTTTCATTTGCTCCCCAATCATCAGCCTCATCCGAGAAATACCGTTTTTCACCTTACAGATCCCTTCTCCCCTTTGCTAGATTTCATACCCCAGTCTCAACAATCCGATAAGATTCCTCTCCCGACTGTTCACAATAACGTGTAAAGTCGGCTGAACATACCCTTTCTTCAGACAAGGAATCCGGCAAGTCAGTTCCCCGGCCCATTCATACGCGTCCGTAAAATCCGCATAATCCACAAACACACCTCCGGTCCACCGGTCGTTGTTTCCGTGAAACACCAGTCCGCCTCCGGCATAACTCCGGCATCCCCAGTCGCGCGACGGAGCCACAGACCCCTGACACAAAAGAGACACACGGTTGCCCAACTTCTGTTCGGTATATCCCCAGACCACCGCTTTCACTTCCTTCTCCACCGTCTTCCCTTCCAGTTCCGGATTTCCCATCTCATCAACCACAGGCAGCCCGTAACGTAAAGCAGCCCCCATATAATAACCATTGCCACTGTTACTCTGATAATTTACAGATGTTACACCCATTATTCCATCTTCTCCCGGACAAAACCGGAACATATTCTCTCTTCCGCTCCAGGCCTTATATCCCACACCGTTGTAGACAGAAGTCTCCCACATCCACTTATCCAGTTCCAGTTTATAATCCACACACACCGACGACATCGGATAATTGGCCAATGGAAAATTCACCGACAACGTAGGAAAGATGCCACACGAACTGTTCGTAAACAACGAAGTCACTGGCGACGTGAAATAATCCTCATTCACATTCCTGATTCCCCCGAAGAAGACCGACCTGCCCACCTTCCACTCTACTCCCAGCACCGCCAGCGACAACGGCAAGTTGTCCTCCTCAATATTCGAAAAAGTCTGCAAGTCATTCGCCAGCCGCTCCTCCCGCGTCTTGGCAATACTGATGGAAGCCACATGAAAACCAACTCCCTTTCCTAAGTTCCACGCACCCTCGGCGCGCAGCAGATTTACCCAATTGTAACCATTTTCTCTGAAATCCGTCTGCATTTCAGCAGTATACGTCAATCCCACATGCTGAGCCATCAGGCAGTGGCTGCCCGTCACAGCCACTGCCATCAGGCAACATGTCCTCAATCCTACCCTCATCTCTTACAACCATTTTACGAAACGTTTGATATACCAGTTCTTAATCACCTGTGTCAGTACACAATACGACAGCAGAATACCTGCCAGCCACGGGAAATAACTCAGCGGCAATGCCGACAGACCAATTGAACTGCCGAAAGGCGTAAACGGAATCACAATACCTACAGCCATGATCAGCAAGGTCAGTCCCGTCACCTGCCAGGAAGCCCGGCTCTGGAAGAACGGAATCTTCCGCGTACGGATCATATGCACAATCAGCGTCTGTGACAGCAGTCCCTCGATGAACCATCCCGACTGGAACAGAGTCTGATGATCCACCGACTGGCAGTCGAACACATACCACATTACCAGATAAGTCACAATGTCAAATACCGAACTGATAGGGCCGATGAAAATCATGAACCGGCTCAAGTCGGAAGCATCCCACTTGCGAGGCTTTTTCAGGTAATCCGCATCCATCCGGTCGAACGGGATGGTAGTCTGTGACACATCATACAACAGATTCTGTATCAGCAGATGAATCGGCAGCATCGGCAAGAAAGGCAAGAACGCACTGGCCGCCATTACACTGAACATATTTCCAAAGTTCGAGCTTGCCGTCATCTTGATATACTTCGTAATATTTCCGAACGTCTTTCTGCCTTCCAGTACCCCGTCTTCCAGTACCATCAGGTCCTTTTCGAGCAGAATAATGTCCGCACTCTCCTTCGCGATATCCACAGCCGAATCCACCGAGATACCGATATCCGACTGCCTCAGCGCTGCCGCATCATTAATACCATCTCCCAGGAATCCCACCGTATTCTGCTGTTCCTGCAGCAAAGCAATGATCTGCGTCTTCTGGATGGGAGTCAGTTTGGAGAATACCGTTGTCTCGCGCACTGCCACCAGCTGCTGCTCCTCACTCAAGGCAGCAAAGTCCACACCGGTCAGCGTATTCGTCGTATCAATACCCACCTGACGTGCAATGGTTCTTACCACCGCATCGTTGTCGCCCGACAGAATCTTCACCTCTACGCCGTGCTCATGCAACTGCCGGATGGCACTGGCAGCCGACGGTTTGGGAGGATCGAGGAAAGCCAGATACCCGATCAGCACCATGTCATTCTCATCCTTCACACTAAAGTCACATTCCTTGTCCAGGTAACTCTTCTGTGCCACGGCCAGTACCCGCATACCCAGCTTGTTCATCTGCTCACTGATGCTCTTGGCATTCTTCTTCAGTTCCTCCGAGAACGGACGCACCTCACCCCTAAACTCCGCATGCGAACAAATCTCCAGCATCTCTTCTACCGCTCCCTTAGTGATAATCTGACGCTTTCCCTGTCTGTCTTCCACCACCACCGACATCCGGCGACGCGTAAAATCGAACGGAATCTCATCCACCTTCCGGTAATTGTCCTTCAGATGCTCCATATCCAGTTCCTTCACGTGCGACAAAATCGCCTTATCCATCAGATTCTTCAGTCCCGTCTGGAAAAAACTGTTGAAATAAGCATGACGCAGAATACGCTTCTCCACATCCCTGCTGCCATCCGCATTGATATACTTCTCCAGCACAATCTGGTCGCAAGTCAGCGTACCCGTCTTATCGGTACAAAGAATATTCATCGCCCCGAAATTCTGGATTGCATTCAGGTCCTTCACAATCGTCTTTTTCTTCGACATCGCCACTGCCCCCTTCGACAGATTGGCAGTCACAATCATCGGCAGCATCTCCGGAGTCAGTCCCACAGCCACCGAAACCGCAAAGATAAACGCTTCCAGCCAGTCGCCCTTCGTCAGTCCGTTTACCAGGAACACAAAAGGAATCATTACCAGCATGAAACGAATCAGCAGGAAGCTCACCTTACTGATACCCCGGTCGAAAGCCGTAGCTGCCCGGTGTCCCGCAATGCTCTTCGCAATCGTACCCAGATACGTATTGTTTCCCGTACCAAAGACAATTCCGGTAGCCGAACCACTCACCACATTCGATCCCATGAAACAAATGTTGTCCAGTTCCACCACACTGCCCTTGCTATATTTATTCTCCTTATTCTCCGCACATTTCTCAATCGGGTCCGACTCTCCCGTCAACGAAGACTGACTGACAAACAAGTCCTTTGCCTCAATGATACGGATATCCGCCGGAATCATGTCTCCCGCAGCAATCATCACCACATCCCCCGGAACCAGTTCCGCAATGCTGATTTCCTCATCCTGCTCACCCGCCCGTCTCACGTAACAAGTATTTGTCACCATTTTCAGCAGCGCCTCGCTCGACACATTCGCCTTCCACTCCTGACAGAAACGAAGAATCGTACTCACAATCACCATTGTCGAGATAATCACGATTGCCGTCCAATCCTGCTCTCCGGGTTCCGCCAGCAGCACATCCAGCACAAACGAAATGACAACCAGTCCGGTCAGTACCCCGATAAACGGATTGATAAAAGCCTTTATGAAAGCCGAAACCGGGTTTTTCTTTTTCTCATGCTCCACCTCATTCTTCCCATACACTTCCTGCCTGTTCTCTATCTCCTCACCAGTCAGCCCCGAACGGGTTGTCTGAAAATATCCCCAAACAGTATCCAGCGGTTGTGCCGCAGCCAGAAATACCTTTTCAGCATTAAAAGCAAACTGAGTCTTTCGTGTTTTCTTCTTCCACATAGTCCTTCACATTTACAAATTACTACCCTAGTTGATTTTCACGCCGCAAAAGTAAGAAGCATTTTTCCGGGAGGCTGTTAGAAAACTATTAGAAGCGTATTAGAAAACTATTAGAAACGACATACCATACTGACAAACAACTGATTACAAATAAAAAGGAGCAGCATACCTTCCGTATCTGCCCCTGTAAACATAGCTCAGGCCGGTCGGTCGGGATTTCCGACTGACCGGCCTGAGACTCCTATCATACTCCTCCTGCCCCCAGTCCGAAGGCAGAAATCAACCCTTACACTCAGTTCAGCATAGACACCACATACAAATACAATACCGCAGCCGGTACCGCCATCAATGTACTGTCAAAACGGTCGAGCATCCCCCCGTGTCCCGGCAGGATATTTCCCGAATCCTTAATCTGTACCGTACGCTTCAGCAACGACTCGGTCAGGTCGCCCAACGTACCGAATACCACTACCACCAGCGCCAGTCCGATCCATTCACCCAGACTCAGGAAAGAGAAGAAATGAGCCAGCACCACCGCAGCTACCACCGAGAAGCACGCTCCGCCGATAGAACCCTCCCAGGATTTTTTAGGAGAAATACGCTCAAACAACCGGTGCTTACCCAAGAGCGATCCCACACAATAAGCCCCCGAATCATTCACCCAGTTGAAGATAAAAATCGACAACGGCAAAATCGGATTATACTGCGACACACTCTCAGCCCCCGCATTATGATAAGCCAGCACATTCAACATCGAAAAAGACAACGCAATATACATCTGGCTCATCATCGTATAAGCCCAGTTGTGAATCGGATTCTTCTGCTTCCGGTACAATTCACTGATCATCAGATACAACATCAGGAACAGATACGGAACAAACACCTCCTCCTTTCCCGGAATCAGTCCCACATAGCCGAAGCAAAGGAACAGAAAGACTCCCGCCAATACAGAGATCAGCCGGTTGATCTGCACATCCGGCACATGCCGGTTGACAATCGTTCCAAACTCATAAATGGTCAATGCCGTAATCAAGGCAAACAAAAGGGTAAACGTCACCGGTCCGCCCATGATAGCCCCTACCAGCACACCCACAAAGATCACTCCTGTAATCGCACGTTGGATAAAATTACTCTTCATACTTCCTATAAATTATATAAGACACCCCGGATTCCTCCACTTTTCCCATCCGGAAAAGTATCCGAAATCCGGGGTATCCGGTTATGCTTCAGCCTTATTTTCCTGTTCAGTCTCCGAAGACTTCTCTCCCGTTTCAGGCAACCCTTTCGGTTCCTCCTGACGAGCTTCAGTATCCTCCTGCTGCGCCTTCTTCTCCTGTTCCTCGATAGCCATAATCTCCTCCGTACGCGATGTCCACGGACGTTCACCGAAGATACGTGCCACGTCTTCCGCGAAAATCACCTCACGCTCAATCAGCAGCTGTGCCAATTGATTATGACCTTCCTTATGCTTGAGCAACAGGTTCTTGGCTCTCTCATACTGCTCATTCACCATCTGTTTCACCTCCTGGTCAATCAGCTCGGCCGTATGTTCACTGTAAGGCTTACTGAAACTGTATTCCTCATTATTGTAATAACACAGGTTCGGCAACTTGTCGCTCATACCCGCATAGGCCACCATTCCGTAAGCCTGCTTGGTTACCCGCTCCAAATCGTTCATCGCTCCCGTAGAGATATGCCCCAGCATCACCTCTTCGGCCGCACGTCCACCCAGTGTCGCACACATCTCATCGAGCATCTGCTCCTTCGTCGTAATCTGACGCTCTTCCGGCAAATACCATGCAGCCCCCAACGCCCGTCCGCGAGGCACGATTGTCACCTTAATCAACGGATTGGCATGTTCCAGGAACCACGAAATAGTGGCATGACCCGCCTCGTGCAGCGCAATCGTACGCTTCTCGGCAGCCGTCATCACCTTCGTCTTCTTCTCCAGACCACCCACAATACGGTCGATCGCATCCAGGAAGTCCTGCTTGCCCACCGCATTCTTCGAATGGCGCGCAGCAATCAGAGCCGCCTCGTTACATACATTGGCAATATCCGCCCCACTGAATCCCGGAGTCTGACGTGCCAGCAAGTCCACATCCACCGTATCATCCAGTTTCAACGGACGCAAATGCACCCCGAACACCTCCTTACGCTCGTTCAGGTCCGGAAGGTCCACATATATCTGACGGTCGAAACGACCCGCTCTCAGCAACGCCTTGTCCAGAATATCCACACGGTTGGTTGCCGCCAGGATAATCACCCCACTGTTGGAACCGAATCCGTCCATTTCCGTCAGCAACTGGTTCAAGGTATTCTCGCGCTCGTCATTTCCACCCATACTCGGGTTCTTGCCACGAGCCCGTCCTACCGCATCAATCTCATCGATAAAAATGATACACGGCGACTTTTCCTTTGCCTGACGGAACAGGTCGCGCACACGCGAAGCACCCACTCCGACAAACATTTCCACAAAGTCCGATCCCGAAATCGAGAAGAACGGAACCTCCGCCTCTCCGGCTACCGCCTTTGCCAGCAACGTCTTACCCGTTCCCGGAGGACCTACCAGCAAGGCACCCTTAGGAATCTTACCTCCCAGTTCGGTATACTTCTGAGGCTGCTTCAGGAACTCCACGATTTCCTGCACCTCCTGCTTGGCCGCAGCCTGTCCGGCCACATCCTTAAACGTAATGCGGTTGGAACCCTTTTCAAACAACTGCGCCTTGCTCTTGCCTACACTGAACACATTGCCCGCACCACCGGGAGTACCGCCCCCGCCTACGCGCCGCATGATCAGCATAAAGACTCCGAACAACAGCAGGAAAGGAGCGACATTCCAGAAAATGATACTGAAATAATCCGTATGCTTCTCATAACTCACCTCACCGGTAAAGTGTCCTGCCTCCTGTTCCTTCTCCAGGAACTTGTCAAGCGCCTCCATCGAGCCCACCTGTACATTCACCGCCGGGCTCTTTCCAGCCCGCTTCGCATCGTTCTTGAATACATCCACCACATGGTCCGGCTTAATAAACACCTCAGCCGTATTATCGTCATATGCCACAATCTTGTCGGCATATCCCTTGTTCACAATTTCTTTAAATTCCGTATAGGAAACCTGCTTTACCACGCCTCCCTCATCGCTGGAGATATAAAGAAAAAGGAAAAATACGGCAATCAGCACGTACAGCCAGCTCAAGTTCGGGCGGGGAATATTAATCTTGGGCTTATTATCATTCATATTATTACTCATCACTATTCATTGCTATTAATTACAATACTCGCGGACCCCGCTTTCCAAAAGCGTCTTCCGCCTCCACACTCTCAATCCAAATCAGGGATTTCAGTCAACTTCGCGTCAGCCCACAAATGTTCCAGCTGATAATGCTCGCGAGCTTCCGGAAGGAAAATATGAACCAGCACGTCTGCATAATCCAGTACCACCCACTGTGCATTACGCATACCGTCGGCTCCCAAAGCCTTTTCACCTGTCTCCTTGCGGACATATTCCTTGACCGAGTCGACAATGGCCAGCACCTGGCTGGGAGAATTACCCTGGCAAATTACAAAATACTTGCATATCGTATCATGAATCTCAGTTAAATCTACAACTGTGATTTTCTTTCCCTTCTTTTCCTGAATTCCTTCTGTGATTTTTTGTACTAAAATTTCTGTCTTGTTGCTCATTTATAGTTTTTTTAATTACGCTAAATTTTCTACTTTTACTATCTCGCAAATATACTTGCTTTTCTGTACATCACGAAAAAAAGTAACCATAATTATTTTTTTAATCATTTTTTTTAAAAAAATATCGGGAAAAGATTGTAGGTTTTGAAAAAAGCTGTACCTTTGCACCGTCGAAACAAAAACGAAGCGTCGACAATGACATTCTGGGCTATGGTGTAATGGTAACACAACAGATTCTGGTCCTGTTTTTCTTGGTTCGAATCCAGGTAGCCCAACAAAATTGAAATGACATTCTGGGCTATGGTGTAATGGTAACACAACAGATTCTGGTCCTGTTTTTCTTGGTTCGAATCCAGGTAGCCCAACGATAAGGAGAGTTTTTACTCTCCTTTTTTCGTATATATCCGCCGGAAATACGCTTCAAGATACGCTATATGAATCTTTCCGGATAAAATAAAGCAGAAATACATCAGAAAAAATCCTTTTCCACAAAGAAACTCTCCTTTCCTCCTGTTTATATATAATCCAACCTCCATACGAAGGTCGTCCAACCCGCGTACGGAAGTTGCACAACCTCCCCATCCGGGTTGTACAACCCCGCCCCGCAGGTAGAAAATCACCTATACTTCCTTTCCTCTTCCCAACTATATCCATCAAAAAACGGGTAACCGTCTGAGGAAATCCCCTTCCGGTACCCGTTTTTCTCACACAATATATACCCAACAATAGTTACATCTTGGTCAGCTCCACTTCAAAGCTGGCGGCATCCTTGCACACAAACTCCAGCACAGTCTCCTTCTTTCCAGCCTCAACCACCTTGCAGAACGGTGTTTCCTTCAACGCCCACTTTCCTTTCAAGGTAATCCGTACCGGAATCTCCAGACTCTTGTCGAACTTCCACGGACGCGAATAAATACTCCGCTCGATCCGCTTGCCGTTCTCGTCGAAAGCCTCATCACTCGGACCGCGATACAAGGCCAGGTCAGGCTGTGCCACCGTCACCCGAAGCATCTTGCCCTCTGCCTGCGTCATGACCAGGCAAGACGTATCCGCCTTCGCCACCGGCCCGCGTTCCGGCAGTTCCACTCCGCCCTCGAACAACACATACGAAGTCAGCCCCTGTTCCGGATCGGCCACCACATGCGCCGACTGATCCTTCCGCAACACCCGGTAAGCCGGCTTCCGCACAAACGCCTTCAGCTCCTTCGCCGTAGTCCGCGGCAACACCGCATATTCATACTCTCCTCCCTTCGGAGCCTTGCCGTGCGCCAGCACCAGCGAAACCCAGTCCCCCTGAGTCGGCTTCGTACTGCGCTCACCCACAGTCACCTGCGGGAAATTCTTTTCGAAACGGGCAATTCCCGCCGAAGCCTTCGACAGGCAGTATCCCACTCCGTTCGGATCCAGGTACGCCCGGTCCGCCATTACCTCGAACCCACTCCGATTGTTCCAGAAATCCACCCGTTCCGGAGAATTGGGCGCCAACTGGAAGACCGTTGTCTCCGTCGGATACTCCCGGTTCTCATTCTCGATGCCCGTACCCAGGCAGACAATCACATCTCCCAGGAAATGGTACGACTTCCGTGCCCGCATCGAACCGTTGTACTTATCATGATCGTGCAGCTTCATACCGAAGTTACCGTTCTCACCCCGGTGCGACAAGCCGCCCGCAAACGCCTCGTCCGAATAAAGCATTTCCTCCATTCCCGAGAACGCATCCACGTTCAGCACCTTGGCTCTCAACTGATCGAAAGGCAAATGAATCGACGTCGCTCCCGGAATACGGTTCCAGTCGAATCCAGCCTCCTGCCACCCGCTCGTAGCAAACGTCACCTTCTCTCCCGGTTTTCCAGTCTGAATCTGCATGCTGCCGTGCGCCAGATAACGCCCGTAGAAATTCGCATCCAGGTAATGCTCGGCCGCCCACAGATAACGCGAGTGTCCTCTCACCACCGCCGACCAGTTGTCTCTCCGCTGCACCGATACACAACCGTATCCCAGCGCCAGGTTGCCCGACGGATCCGTCTCAGCCCGGTAACCCGCCTTTGTCAGTTCCTCTCTCAACTGCTTTTCCTTTTTCGGAGAAGTCTTAGGCAGATAATCCGGCGCATTCTTATCCTGCGTAGCCGCATACGAAGTCAGTCTCAGATAAGCCTCCGCCATCTCCCTGTCGTATTTTTCCTTGCCGTCCGGACTTCCGGCCACCGCCATCGTACCGTAATGCGACGGAATCAGCTGTCCCTTACCGTTCGGGTGTCTGCCCGACATCGACAGCGGCCACTGCCACGTATTGCAATAAAAACGCATGGCCAGCAGCACCTCCTTCACCGTCCGGTGCGCCTCTTCCGATACCCTGAAATCCGTTCCGCTCAACAGGTAAATCATATTCGTTGCCCCTTCCAGTCCACCTACCGCATACGCCGGATAGTTGTTGCAATGATGGAAAGCCGCCCCGTCACGCTTGAACGAACCCGCCAGTCCCTCCGAAGGACGACAGCCGAAATCCAGCCAGCGCGAGAAAGAACGCAGGTACTGCAACTTCTCGGGCGAATCCTCCATGATCAGGATGCTCGCCATCCGTCCCTGCGTCTGCGTATTAAACGTATCAATGTCAATGCCGTTCACCGTAGGCTTCGGATACACCTCATTCGTAATGGCATACCACTGCAGCGTACGCTGCGCCTCCTCCAGTTTTCCGGCATTCCGGAGCACATCCTTCATCAGGAAATAAGACACATACAGACTGCGCACGCTGTATCCGTAATGATGGATATTTCCCCAGCAGCTGCCATAAGCCACTCCCTGATCCGTAATATGATCGTACATCGCCAGGAACTTCTCCTTCATTTCCTGCCGTACCTCCTCCGAATCCGTATTCCGGTAAGCAAAGGCAATGCGCTTCATCAGGTCGAAGTAACGCGCCATCTCCATGCCCAGTTTCACGAACATATCCTTGTTCCAGTCCGGTACCAGCCGCTCGTAAGCCTCCGCCTGACGCACCATGAATATGGGCATTCCGCTCACCTTTCCGTTCTTATACACGATGCCGTAGCGGTCATACTCCTTGCGGATGGTCTCCACCTCCTTCGGCTTGCAGACCGAAGGCGTGTACAGCATATCCAGGAAACGCTTCTCCATCCGCTGAATATCCTGCTTCAAAGCCGGAGTAAGTGCCTCCAGCGCAATATCCGGCTTCCACAGCGAATGCGGATAAATCATCAGCCAGTGACTCTTCGTCAGCTTGTTGACAAAAGGCACCTGCACGTCTGCCGTCTGCTGGCGCGCATCCACCTTGGCACCGGTAATCATATGGTCGAAGAACAGCTTTCCCTTGACATCGGGAGCCACGATTCTCAACTCATTCATCCCCTCCTCGGGAGTTCCCTGCATGTCTCTTTCATAACATACCCAGGCCCCCCGCCATCCGGTAAAGTTAATGCCGAACGGGAAAGAAGCACAGACCTTTCCGTCCTTCAGGAACTGAAACTCAATCTGCTTGTCGTGCGCCTGTTCACTGTACACCCACACGATAAATGCCGACAGGTACGTATCCTTTCCCGTAGGATCCTTCCGTTCAAACTTCAAATCCCTCTTGAGCGACAGCACCGCCCCCGGTTCAAACTCCCACGACAGGCAATGCTTGCCATCCTTATAATGCTCGTCATTGATGCCCAGCACCCCGTTTTCCGCAGTAAAATCGGCCGGTACCTCCGTTCCCTCAAACGAGAGCAGACGCTCGTGCTTCACCACCTGTGCCTTTGCCGGACACCATGCGGCAGCCATCCACAGCATCCCGGCCCCACAAATATATCTTCTTAAATTTCCCATGATATACATTTAATTAATATTGTCACACTCCTCTGTCCGCCTCCATCAATACGGAATCATGTCCGAGAGAATCCGGTCGCGGTACCAGGGATCATCTATCTCCTTCAGCATCGCTCCCATCCGCTTGCACAGGGAAGCCACCACCTCACGGTTCTCCTCCAGCGGCAGGTTCTTCAGCTGATAAGGATCCACCGCATCGTGATACAGCATCGTATTCTTTATCTTACCCGTCTTCTTGTCGATGAAGATAGCCAGCGTATAATCCTTGGTCTTGATACCCCTCGCCGACGGGAAATAACTTCTCACCATACCGTCCTTATCCTTGTCTCCGTTCAGGTTCTGGATATACAGCGCCGCATCCGGACGCACCATCCGCACGTTTCCGTTGAAGAACAGCGGAGCCAGGTTGCGGCCCTGCACCTCCTGCGGAATCCGGTCCTCCAGTCCACACAAGCCCAGTACCGTAGGCATGATATCCGGCGTAGACATCATCATGTCGTCCACCCGCGGCTTCAGCACCTCCGGATAACGCACCAGGAACGGAATATTCATTGACTCCGCATACGGAGAATTCTTCGGATCGTCCGTCCACTGACTGCACATGGTCTCTCCATGGTCGGAAGCAAAAATCACAATCGTATTCTTATCCAGGTTCAGTTCCTTCAGCGCCGCCAGAATCTGCCCGAAAGCCCGGTCGACACCCGTTACCGAAGCAAAATAATACCGTGCCGACTCCGCCTTCTCCATCTTCAGTCCCGCATTCGGGCGCACCAGCAGTTTCTCCAGCGGTACATTCTTATACAAGTTGAAATCCTCCTCCTCGCAATCCTCCAGCGAACGGTAAGGACTGTGCGGCGGATTCATTCCCACCATCATGAAAAACGGCTTCTTTCCGTCGCGTTCCCCCTGTTCGTTTCTCAGGTACTTCACCACCTGCGCAGCCTCATGCAGCGGCGACCACTCCTTCGGCTCGTGCTTCTTTCCATTCGTATCCCAGTAGTGCGGGTCCTTATGCACGTCGAACGTACCGTACGAATACCAATAATTGAATCCATGCCGTCTCTCGGCCGGTGTATACGCATCCCAGGCAGGCACCCTGTCCTCTACATAATGTCCCGGATTCTCCGGATCATTCGGTGTAGGGAAGTCGGCATGCAGTTTTCCGAAGTACGCACAGTCGTATCCCGCCTGGCTGAACACGTCGCTGATACACTCCGCATCCTCGCGCAGCGAACTGATAGGACGCTCAGAGTTACAGTTCAAGGGCACCCCGCTCCGGTTAGGATACATCCCCGTAAGCAACATTCCGCGGTGCGGACTGCTCAGCGGACAGTTGCTCATGGCCGAACTCAGCACCACCGACTCACGCGCGAACCGGTCCAGATTCGGCGTATGTACCGGGTCGTTCACCCAGTTGACATGCTCCTTAAACCCATCCTGCCCCCAGAACGCCAGTGCCTGATTGCGGAACTGGTCGGGAAATACATAAATCACATTCGGAAACTCCTGTGGTGCAGCCTCCAAAGCCATACATTCCGGAACGCCCAGCAAGGCCATTCCTCCCATTACATAACCTGAAAGTCTCATTATATCCATTGATTAAAATTGTTTTCAATAAATTAAAAGCAAATAATTACAAACAGCTTAGAGCTAATATCACATCAGCTCCAAGCCGTCAAGCCTTTGTCCCCTGACGGAGACCCGGCTTCCCATGTTGACATAAAAACGATTATTTTAGAAAGTCACAAACGATATTTCCGTACTTCTTATTTACAAGCTACGAACTTCCATTTAAGATTAACGAACAATAAGGCTTATGATTTACTATCGAACTTCAAACAAGTGATATCTCAGTTGCAAATATTATCATTATCCCTTAAATATCCGTATCCAATCTTCCATTATTTATCCAAAATAGTCCATCCGCCTCAAAAATCCTCCATTCACAGATTTCCCGTTAACAATGAAACACTTGCATTCCCGGAGAACGAAAAATCAAAAATTCCCCGTCTTTTCCGCCCGGAAAGAGAGGAGAAATACGAATCAGTTGAAAAAATCATCCATATGTACAATTTTATATATAAAATCGTATGAAATGTACATATTTAATTGATAAAAAAGTCCTAATATTGTAACTAGAATTCAGGCTGATAATCCTTCAGCGATTATCCGATTCTGCCACGCGGCACACTATGAAAGCCATGAAAATAATTTTAGCATAATCATATATATAAAAAGAATCATTTATGAAGTTAGCAAACATCCTTCGCACCAGTGCACTGTCACTGATGGCTGTCGGAGCTATCAGCTGCACATCACAGAAATCACAGGAAGTGGAAAAGACTTGGAGTGAAAAAGCTATTGAAAACGCGAGAAAACAGATTGGTCTGGAAATCGACACAATTGAAGCAAGCGGAAAGATCCTGAACCCGGTTACGCTGACTCCGGAAGGTAAGGTATTCTACTGCGGATACGAAGACTGGAGAAGCGGATTCTTCCCAGGCAACGTATGGTATCTGTATGAACTGACCAACGACTCTACCCTGATTCCGCTGGCACAGAAATATACTGAAGCACTGGATTCGGCCAAGACTCTGACATGGCACCACGATATCGGTTTCATCGTAAACTGCAGCTACGGTAACGGTCTCCGTCTGAGCCACAAGGAAGCCTACAAGGATGTAATGATTGAAGCTGCGAAGTCACTCTGCACACGTTTCCGTGAAAAAGCCGGTATCATCCAGAGCTGGAACGTAGACAAGGGATGGCAGTCACAGAGAGGCTGGGAATGCCCGGTTATCATCGACAACATGATGAACCTGGAACTCCTGTTCGAAGCTACCAAACTCTCAGGCGACTCTACATATTATAAGGTAGCCGTAGCACATGCCGACAGAACCCTGCAGGAACACTTCAGAGAAGACGGAAGCTGCTACCACGTAATCGACTACAGCCTGAAAAACGGAAGCGTACGCAACCGCCACACAGCTCAGGGATATGCACACGAATCAGCATGGTCTCGCGGACAGGGATGGGCTATCTACGGATACAGCGTATGTTATCGTGAAACCGGCGACAAGAAGTACCTGGATCAGGCACTGAAGACCTTCAACTTCATGAAGAACCACAAGAGAATGCCGGCCGACCTGGTTCCTTACTGGGATATGGATGCACCGAACATTCCGAACGAACCGAGAGATGCTTCTTCGGCTGCAGTCATCGCTTCTGCACTGTATGAAATCAGCACTTACAACTTGCCGGATGCTGCTTCTTACAAGGAATATGCCGACAAGATCATGGAATCACTGGCATCGCCCAACTACACCGCTGCTCTGGGAGAAAACGGACGCTTTATCCTGATGCACAGCGTAGGAAGTATTCCTCACAACAACGAAATCGACGTGCCTCTGAACTATGCAGACTACTACTATCTGGAAGCGCTGAAGCGTAAGATGGATATCGAAAACAAGAAATAAACCTATAAAAACAGCAACCGGATTCCGGTTGCGCAATCACTTATAAAAACCAACTGCAAGAATCCTCCGGTTTACGGGATGTAAACCGGGGGATTCGCTTTTTTATCCCCTTGTACGATCAATCTGTTACCTATTCCCTGCACTGCTATTGCAACCCGATTCCGCAGACATTCCATTACTTGCTGCCTTTCATCTCCCTCTCTCTTGTTTTCCCTTTCCCCTTACTCGCTTGCTGTCTGCCTCCGCATCCATACCTGATGCCTGTTTCCTCCACTTAATTCCTTTTTTTTCTCAAAAGCAGTACCCCCCACCAGTAATACCGGCTTATTCATTACACTTACCATTCCTCAGCTATATCCGACTTACCTACAAAGAAAAAACAAGCAGCCACGCCCTTCCTTCCTCCCATGTTCCATATCAGACACTCCCAGTCTTTCAGGCAAGGGCATAAAAAGTACGCAGCCGACTTTTCACAAAGCCGACTGCGCGAATATAGTAAACTTTATAAGAGAGAATAATTCTATCTGATTATCAAGTCTCTGTACATTATAAATCCTTGCTTAGAGACAAATTCAAAACCTGTTCTACCCAACCTGCAAAAGTGGATCCCTGGAAAGCACCCAGAATCAGATCAGCCACGGCACTACCTCCCGAAGCAGCTCTGGAGCGGCCAAACTTATAAACCACTTTTCCATTCTCATACATTGGGAGACCTACAATATCACCTTCCAAGAACAAAGCCCCACCTTCTGAACTGTACAAAGTCACCAGGTTAAAGCCTTGGATAGTTCCCACATTCTGGCCGGCAGCAATCTTTAAAAGCCCATTCTCAAATACCAATGGAAGATAAACATCCTGTAAAGTTAAAGCAGGAAGCACGTAAAGATGTTCGGTTGACGTCTTCTGTATAGGTACATCTGCAGCTACAGGCACAGGTACTCCATCATCACCAGCCAGTCCCATAGAAGAATAAGCACAGTTCCATACATCAGCTATCATCTCTTCGGCAACTTCCACCTGCGAGATTTGCAATTTAACTTCCTTAGTAGAAGTAAAAATACTTATGACAGCTCCACGAGGAGTACTGCTTGCATTAGGTTTTACAGTAACATTCAACAAGTGATTCTCTTCGTCCATCTCATAAGATACCCATGATGCCGCATCAGCAGACAAAGACACATCGTATGTACAGTTTGCCTTAAATGAATAAGAGAAACTGCCTCCCGAATAATCAAACCAGTGATACAAATCATACTCATCGGTACTCATAACCAGTCCCTCCTGTACTACAGGAACGGTAACACTCTTACCATCAGCATTGATTGTAATAGCCGCCGTACGGCTGGACATTCCAGTAAAATGCTCTGCATGCACATTCACTGTATTCCCTTCGATATTAAACGTACACCACTCCTTGTCCGAAGACGCTTCCAACGTACCTACAGCCTCTACAGTAATGCTGCCCCATCCGCCATCAGGCTGAAAATTAATGTTTTCTACCGAAATAATTCTCAAAGTTGAATCATATACCGGAGAATCCTCTTCGCTACAAGCTGCAAATGCACAACAAATGCATAATATCCAAATATAAAAAAGATTTCGTTTCATAATACACATTTTATCATTCTGACACTTTCACAAATACCGGATTTTCCCAAATAGCTGTGGCCCGGTAGCCACCATCCTCGTAGATAAACAGCCAGTCGTACATGCCAGCTCCTTCTGTATACGGATTATTGGTAAAGGAGATTTCAATAGAACCATCCCTTTCTACCGTATGTCCTTCGAAAACGCTGTTCAAATCAGCATAGAAATTACCCGAGGCAGATCCCGGATACAGACAAACCGGGAATCCATTATAATAACCAGCTACCTGACCTGCAACCGAGATATCATCCCGTTCCGTATCATAATACAGTTCCAGTTCCATGGTCCAGCTAGAATACGGTATCACAAGCTGATAGCTCTTACCATCCTTCTTTACCTTTATTTCCACAGGGATACGCTGTTTACCTGCCTGGATATTATATTTACCCACATACATATCATATTTTGCAGGACGTTCGAACACCCACTTCACATCCACACCATTGTCCGTGCAGATAAATGAATTCGAATTGAAATCCCAAGTAAAATTCTGAACCATTACCTCGCCGACAGTCAAAGGCCGAATCAAGTTCATCCCCTTATCGGTAAAAATAAAAGGGACATACGTGTAGGAAACTGTACCAAACTCATCCTGCGAAGCGAGAATAAAAGTTCTTCCATTTCTTTGAATTTTCCCAATATTCTTTCCATTTACCAACATATTAAATGAGGTGAAATCCGACTCCACATCAATATTTGCCGCGGCAGTCAGGTAACCCTCCCAGTCAGTAGCAGGTTCCAGACGAGTCAACGCCATCTCCACCCCATACTTTTTACCAGTCAAAATGATTTCATTCTCAGATACAGAACGAACGATGAATTCATAATCTCCTTCATATCCCGGATCCATATAACTGTTAGGCTGACAGAATGAATGCAGAATAGGGTTATACGAATCGAAAGTCAGCATGGTACCCTGATAAGACTGAATCGAGTAACGACTGGTCTTCACATCTCCCGCAGTATAGGAAGATGTCTGAAAATCAGAAGCCATTTCCACCTCTTTGTCAGTAAACTTCAAAAAGATATTTGCAGCTCCACCGTCTCCAGACGAACCACCATAACGATATCCCAATTTCCACCCTCCTTCTGAACTGACCAGCACCTGGCTCAATTCTTCTACTGCCGCATTTTCCCTTTCAGCAGAAGATACCTCAAACAAATCATCTTCACTGAAAAGACATGACTGCATACTCCATGTAATACAAGCCATTAAACCATATAATACAATTTTTTTCATACCTCATCCATTTTAATCATTGAACAACATCGGGAAATCAGCCTGCCGGCGCTGTACCACAGCACGGAGCTCATCCAAATCTACATTCCAAGATTCCTTCATGTACTTGTACACAATAGCAAACTTCTTCTCAATAATAGCCCTACCGTTTACATTCGGATTATAATATGGACTACTCGGATCAGGTTCTGCTATTTTCAGATAATTCTCCCAAATGTCTGCCGTACTGGTTACGTAAATAGACATCATCTCAGCAAAATCCTCCGAGCCACGGTCCATTGCATAATTTGAAATAAATCCCTTCTGCAGTGCTTCTGTACCAGAAATCCGGTACCAGTCAGATCCTACATAATCCGATTCCGTAATCAAGTCATAATTTACATCATACGGCTTACGCTGATTCAGAATGTGAGTAAATTCATGATGCATTGTCTTGAAATAAAACTCATTCAACTCATCCACATTCAAATTATCCAGATCCAAGTCATTTACTTTAAAAAGCGTAACCTTCATTCCCTGTTCTGCCTGTCCCAGAATCATACCCGATTCAGTATAAGCCACATTACCAACCATCTGAATCAACTTCGGAACATATACACGGGTAGTCTGCAAGCCCCACACTTCATCATAAGCCTCCATCCACAGATACTTGACTATCTTGGCCAGGGCAAAAGCCTTATCGTAATCAGCCGGAACCAGATCATACTTCACATCCGTCTCATTATCATCCAATCTGTACTTTACCTGAATATTGTAAGTATAGATATAGTTCTCCAGCAACCATTTATCAAATTCATTCATCTCCCCAGGAACCAGATCTCCTGCAAAGATACTGTTTGCTGTATCCACCTCGTTCTCTTCATTATTGCAGGCAGACAGACCCACCATTGCAAAAAAGACAAGCCAACTATAAATAAATATTTTTTTCATACGTCATCCTCCTTAATTTCTTGGGTTAGGTTTCATACCGGCAGTAATCACATCACTAGGAAGCTGAATAGCCCGGCGTTCGTCATCTGCCTTCATCATATCCATAATATCGATCTTACCGTCATCACGCATGAAACGGCGATAAATTGTAATACCGAACCGTTTGATATCCAACCATCTGAGTCCTTCATACAAAGTGGTAATACGGCGTGCCTGCAAAACCGCATGCAATATGTTTTCCTGCACATCACTGACGAGTGCAAACTGCGGATGCAATTCCTTTTTCACAGTCGGCTGTAACGGTTGATAATATGCCAGTCTGCCATAAAAATTATTTATGCTTTCTACCGTCATAGGTGTCTCCTGATTAGTATATGCGAACATCCACGCGTTCAAATCGGCAACTGCGCTCTCATAATCCTGCTTCACCGCATAAGCCTCAGCACGAGAAAGCAACAGTTCATCCATTGTCAGTGCCGCATTGACACAATAACCATTAATCGTACCAGCCACCGGGTCAATCACCTGCTTATATTGAGCTACCTTCATTGAAACCACCTTAGTAGGCAAAGCCGAAGAATTGCTCCATACATCTGTATAATACACATTATGTGACGGATCATAGTTTCCCCAAGGGCCGTTGGAACGATTGGTCTCATACGAAAGCTTAGGTCCGTGTGCATAACGTTCTCCCAATCCATAAGGACCACTTACATACCCCCAATAAGAGTGATAACTGATAAGCAGGATATTAGCCGGACTCTCTACATCAATGTATTCATTCGGCTGGACATCTCCGTTCACTGACAACTTGCCGATAGCTTCCCAGTTACGCAAGTTCACTGACGGATTATCACCCAATACCCTTGTAGCATAGTCAATCACCTTATCATAGTTTGACAAATCAGGCTGAGTATAATTCAGATAAAAGCGTGCAGCTAATGCATAAGCCGCATTTCTGGTAAAATGATATTTGGCCTGTTTGTAGCGGCTGTCATCAAGCAAAGGAATACCTTCCAGCAAATCCTTCTCAATCATCTCATAAGTCTCTTTCAGCGTACCTCTCTCATAGCTCGGTGAAACAGTTGTTTCCAGATAAGTCATATATGGAATACCCAAATCAGTCTCTGCCGACTGAGAATATGCCTTACAGAAAGTGGTAGCCAGTACAAAATGATTGAATGCACGGCATAACAGAGCCTCTCCCTTCAAAGAAGCCAAGTTGGCAGGATTTCCATTCCGTTCAACCATATCCAATACCTGATTGGCTGCCGCAATGGCATGATAGCACGATTCCCAAAGAAAAGCCGGAGAATCTGTACCGTTCTGAGAAGTATCTTTCCACCAGAACAAATCTCCCTGCAGCATATCCATTTCAGAAAAACGGTTAGGATATGCATCTGTATTATCACTATACATTTCAAAGATTTCCAAAGGCATACAATTCGGATAAGCCGAAACCAGCAGATAATCGGCATTATCAGGAGTTACCTCCGTACGCTGATCAGGCATCACATCCAGAAAATCATTACATCCGGTAAACCCAACAGATGCCCCCATGAACAAGAGTCCCCAAATATATTTATTATAAAGTTTCATAGTCAACGAATTTACAAATGTTTGTTATTACAATCCCAATCTCAAAGTAAGCGTAAACTGACGAGGAACCGGAGAAGCTACACCACCGGCATTGAAGAATTCAGGATCCTGTCCGTTCAACTTCTTGTCAGCATACAGCAGGAACAAGTTAGTAGCCTGTATTTTCAAAGACAGATTAGACAACAGCAACGGCTTAATCCAGTTTTTCGGGAAATCATACGACAAAGAAATTTCTTTCAGACGAATGAAATCACCTTTAGCTACACGTACATTTGAGTAATTATATGCATTGTAAGCATATGCATAATCACTGAGTTCGTTATACATACGTGCAGACATGATAGCCGGAATATTTGTTACATTTTCATCACCCGGCAATGTCCAACGGTTTTTAAACTCACGTGTCATGGCGCTCAAGTCTGAATATTTCGCATTAAATACCGGATTCAAACGTACCACATTACCGAACGAATAAGTCATAAATACATTCAGACGGAATCCTTTATATGTAAACACGTTACCCAAACTACCTGTAATTGTCGGATCAGTCGGACCTTCATAAATCAAGAAATCCGTATTGTCACGTTCCTGGAAATTGAAGCTGGTACTTGACAACTGTCCAGACTCATTTCTCAGTACAGGGATACCATTTTTGTCCAGTTTTTCAAACGGGATAGAGAACAAACCTCGTACCGGATAGCCCTGTTTTGCAAATCCCACACCTGCAACCAAATCCATTACATTCGCATTCTGCTGCAAATCGGTTACTTCATTCTCAGCTTTTGAGAAAATAAAGTCGGTATTCCAGTTAAAGTTCTTGCTCTTGATATTATGAGTAGACAACGTAAATTCTACACCGTGCGATTTCATAGAAGCCACATTGGCCAGTTTCAGAATCGTACCGCCCACACCCTGAGTATTCACAGCACCAATCAAATCATAATTATTACGCGTATACCAGTCCATGGCAAAGTTGATGCGGTTATTCAAGAATCCGACATCCACACCCAGGTTCAACTCATGCTTCTTTTCATAAGTCAATTCACTGTTTTCCAAGTCAATGATTCTCAATCCCGGTTCCTGTATACCTGTAAACGGACGGAACGGAATATAACTGTTGATGATAACCTTGGAGTTAGTCACATCCGCCGGACCACGGTCAGCGGTCAATGAATAAGAAGCTTTGAATGTCAAGTGAGACAATGCTGGTTCAAGTGCCGAGAAGAACTTCTCTTCGTGAACGTTCCAAGCTCCAGATACGTTCCATGTAGGCAACCAGCGAGAACTACGGCTCTTACCCATACGGTTAGTACCTTCGTAACGCACTGTTCCATTCAAAGAATACCGTCCGGCATACGAGTAGTTGACATTTGCAAAGAAAGCCACACTACGAACTTTAGAGTTATTCAGGCCGAAATACTGATCTCCCTGTTCGATTCCACGTTTAAAATATTCATATACGTAGTACGGAGTCTCTCCATTGGCATACTGCAATCCCCATCCCTGGAAGTTCGCTTTAGTACGGTCAATTGAATTGACTTCCATACCTCCGAACCAGTTAGTCAGATGCACTTCATCAAATACCTTATTCCAGTTGACAGTTCCACGGAAGTCATAACTCAACATCTTATAATCCGTTCTTCTGTAAATGCCACCTTCCGGCAATACCGTAATCGGCAATGCATACGGGTTATCCGGATTTTGATAAAGGAAAGGATTCTTATCCATGATTGTCTTATCATCCAATCCAGCACGGTAAGCTTCAGCCTGGTTCGAATTATCCTTAATCTTATGTTCCTGCGAAGTACCCTGATACTTCACTGCTCCCAATGCGGCAAATTCCAGACCAGCAATCGGTTTCCATTTCAATTCTCCCTGGAATTTCACATCTACAATATTTAAATCAATATAGTTGTTGTCCAACTCATTAAGAATATTGAACGGAGCATAGTTACTTGTGTAATATTCCTGAGGATCGAGTGTACGTGAAGTATTCAATGCATACGAATACGGGTTAATATCAAAATCACGCTTTACTTCACCACTTACTACATCCACTTCCTGTCCCAAAGTACCCGGAGCTTCCTGTTTACGGTAAGAAGCATTCGCAATCATATTGAAACTTAACCACTTTGAGATATTATATGAAGTATTGATATTGGCTGTATAGCGTTCTACTCCACTTTTCTTATACCATCCCGGGTCATACATTGCACTTAAAGAAGCATAATAAGAAGACTTATCCGTACCTCCACTCAAGCTTACCGAATGATTCTGGCTAAGACTCGGAGAAAACAGTTCGTCAAACCAGTCTGTATTTCTCATTTCTGCCTGTCTGAGATACTGAGCCTTACTCTCTTCCGTATTCCACAACAGAGGCAATCCGCTTACCGAATCAAATGTATTCATCAACTGATACATTTTACCGTACACACCACTCTCAGCAGCACGGATGGTTTCTGAGAAATTCAGCCATCCTTTTTGTTCCATCTGTTTATAAACTCCCATCTGCTCCTGAGAATTCATGATATTGAAATCATTGTAACTAGGAACGAGACGAGTCGTAAATTCACCGGTATAATTTACCTTGCTGACTCCCGACTTACCTTTCTTGGTAGTCACTACAATCACACCTGCCATAGCACGTGCTCCATAGATAGAAGTAGCAGAACCATCCTTCAAAATCTGGAAACTTTCAATATCATCCGCATTCAGACCTGCGATAGCCGAACTGATCAGAGTTTCCGCATCACCCGAAGAAAGCTGATCGGCACTCACCTCAACCGCATCCTCCATAATGACACCGTCGACTACCCACAACGGCTTAGAGCTACCATAAATAGAAGTAGCACCACGCACACGGATTTTCGGAGCAGTACCGAAAGTACCCGATACATTCTGTACCGATACACCGGCAGCCTTACCTTCCAGGCCTCGGCTGATATCAGCCAAACCATCCATTTTTACATTTTCACCCGAAATCTGCGTGGCGGCACCAGAGAACAAACGCTTGTCCATGCGTTGCATACCTGTTACCACGACCTCTTCCAGCAACTCGGAGTCAGACTCCAGCTTCACTACCATATTGTCTTTGGCTGTCAACGATTTCGTTTTCATGCCGATGTAGCTAATCTGTAACTTCCCCCCTTTATTTACTTTCAGGGTAAACTTTCCGTCAATGTCTGTGATTGTTCCGACGGTAGTTCCCTCCACTAAAATCGATGCTCCTACTACAGGCTCTCCGTTCTCTGCAGAGAGCACTACACCTGAAATCTCAGATGACTGAGCAATGGCCCAACCTATATTGATCAATAGGCAGGCACAAAACAACATAAACTTTCTTTTCATAAAACACTCACTCAATTAACTATTAATTTTCACAAATATAAACGAAATAAAATACAATAAGCAAGAATTATCCCCTTATTATTTTCTCATAGCAACATATCAAAACCTCACTTATTGCAATTCAGTCATGGCAAATATATATAATTTATCAGAAATAAAACCTTTTTTCATACATTTTTTCATAAAAATATGCTAAGAAGCAGAAAAAACATCAACAAGTAACAAATTAAAAAACATTTAAAATTAGTTTATAAAAGAAGGGGGTATTTTAATAAAAAGAAACTGAATTCTACAAATTTATTTTACGCATAACAGTAATTCTAACTTTATTCTCATAAAAACGCCCACATATAAACAAAAAGAAAGAGAGCAATGCCCTCTTTCTTCATTTTGCCAACTAACGCAACCATTAGCCGAGCAAAATCATTATGTCACACTCCAAGACCGCGCTTACATTCCGCTGCTTTGGATGATATCAATCAGAATCGGTTTCATACCTCCCACGAAACACTCTACGGCAATCACCATCAGAATAAGTCCCATGAGACGCATCATCACGTTGTTTCCCGTCTCCCCCATCACCGTCACCAGACGGGTAGAAAGTCGGAGAATAAAAAACGTCAGCACATACACCAGCGCAATCACCGTTACCAGCGTCACCTTCAGTTCCCAGGTCTGCGCATCATCCATCAGGATAATTCCGTTGGCAATCGCTCCCGGTCCGCACAACATCGGTATGGAAAGCGGCGTAATCGAAATATCATTGGCATACGCCTTGATTTCCTCATCCTTCAGTTTCGTATTGGTATAACGCGCCTGCAGCATATCATATCCGATCTTCAGGATAATGATTCCCGCAGCGATACGGAAGCCATTGGTCGATATTCCGAAGAACTTAAACAAGAACTGCCCACAGAACGTAAACGAAATCAGGATAATAAACGAGATGATGGTAGCCCGCTTGACAATATGCTTCCGCTCCTCCTCGTCCAGTCCATTCGTCATGGTCAGAAACACAGGCATCGTACCCAGCGGATTTGTCAGCGTAAAAAACGAAGTAAAGCACAACAGTGCAAAAGGAATTACAGTTTCCATACCTAATATTTTATCAGTTCATATATAGTAAAATCACTCACATTCTTCTTTCTTCAAACGCACCACCGACGAACAAAGCTGCGCGATGGTCTCCCGGTGCGTAATCATGATTAAGGTCTTCCCCTGCATCTGCTTCGACAACCGCTCCAGCAGTTTCCGTTCCGTATCCTCGTCGAGCGAAGAACTCGGCTCATCGAGCAGCAACACATTTCCCGGGCGCAACAGTCCGCGCGCAATGGCAATTCGCTGTGCCTGCCCCTCACTCAGTCCCGCACCCTGCTCCCCGCAAAGCGTATTCAGACCTTCCGGCAGTTCCCACACAAAATCCGCTGCCGCCGTATGCAGCGCTGCTTTCAGTTCCTCCTCACCCGCATCCGGATTTCCCAGCAGCAGATTATCACGGATGGTTCCACTGATCAGCGTATTTCCCTGAGGCACATAAGAGATATTGCAACGGGTACGCGAAGAAGCTTCTACCGTACGATTACCGTTGTAGAACACCACCTTCCCCTCTACCGGCGACAGCAAAGCCAGGATCAGCCGGATCAGCGTACTTTTTCCGACTCCCGTCTCTCCTACTACGGCCGTCAGACTTCCCGGCAGAAAATCGTGTGAAAAATGCTGCAAGATACTGCGCCTTCCTTCAGGATATGCAAAACTCACCTCTTCCAGACGGACTCCCACCGGAGATTCGAGCATAATCGCTTCCCCCTTCTGCTCCAGGTCGAGCGAAGACAGTTCCGACAAGCGCTCGGTAGAAGTAAACACCTGTATAAAGGCCGGAATCTGACGCCCCAGGTCAACAATGGGACGCTGCACCTGAGCCACCAGCTGCAGAAAAGCCGTCATCATACCGAAGGTAACCGTACCGTAATAAATACCGAACACTCCCCACAGAAAAGCCGCCACATAACCAGCCGAAAAGCCCAGTTGGATGACCGAGCGTGAAAAGACCGAGAAATCCGTGCGTCGCATCACCTTCGTCTGCAAGTCCGACTGCAAGGATGCCAGCGCATTGTTGGAATACGCCGTATATTCCATGGCACGGATAAGGTTGCGATGCTGCAAATGCTCCTGCAGGTGACTCTGCACCCGACTGTCCGTATCGCGTATCTCTCTCGACAACTTACGCATCTTCCGTACATACCGCCGGCTCAGCAGCAAGGCCACCGGCATAATGAGCAGGACAATTCCCGCCAGGCGCATATCCAGCCGGGAAAGAAACACCAAAGCTCCCAACAGCTGAACAACCGTAGCCAGTGCAGAAGGAATGTTCCGGCAGATTGCCGTTGTAATGGTAGGCACATCCTCCACCAGGCGGTTCAGCATATCTCCCGTGTGCAGCACTTCCTTTCCCATCCACCGGCTCTCCATCACATGATTGAACAGACGATGACGAAGGTTGTTGCGGAAAGCAATCTCCACCTTCGTACCCAGGCGCATATTCGTCACCGAGAAAACGAGCTGCAACAGCAGACACCCTATCAGTGCGGCAATAAACCACTGCAGCCGGTCGTCCGAATGATGCGTAGCGATATCAATCAGATGCTTGCACACCCACACGAAAAACAGGGAAGCAGCCACCTGCCCCATCCCGATCAGTGCGATGAATACCACCGGCAACCGGAAGCCCCTTGACGCATTCCAAAGCCATACGGCACAATCCCTGACACGTATCTCTTTATTTCCTTTCAGCAAATCCATCATGATCCGACACTTTCAAGTTTACTTTCAAACAATACATTCCACCGGCATCCTCATATCACTCTATCAGTGAAATCTTTCCACATATAACAAAGTTATACAAAAAAAGTTCTATTTCCGCCTGTAGTACACAAGCAAAAATAGAACTTTTTTCATTATATAAACCCTTTATCCGTCAGAAAATACCGACAGACAAATACGGATTAGTTGCTGCGAGTAATTGCGGCACGGCTCAGACGAGGATCATCGTAGAACATATTGTCTACACCACCCTTATAGTCGATACGCAACTGAGAAGCAGAAACGCCGAATTCGTTAACCAGGCAGTCGTATACAGCCTCAGCACGTTTCTTACTCAAGCGTTCGTTCAGCTTCTTGCTACCTGTACCGGCATCTGCATAACCAGTAATTGTGTAAACTGCATTCGGATCAGAAGCCTTGATAGCTTCAGCCATCATCTTCAAGTTCACACGTGCTTCGTTAGACAGTTTAGACTTGCCAATCTGGAAGACAATCAGGTTGGAAGCAACCACCTTCTTGGCAGGTTCCTGACGATTGCTTTCGTTGATGGCACGCTGCAGACGTGCATTTTCAGCATTTGCACGGTCGAGTTCGTCACGCAATGCATTGATAGCGCTGTTGTCCACACGCAGGATAGTCTTGCTGCGGTCCCAGCCACGCGGTTTGATTTTGTAAGTTACACCGGCAGTAAGAGCGAACATACCTTCACCACCGCTACCACCGATTTCACCGTCGAACTGGTCGTTAGTCAAAGAACCTCTCAAATCCAGATTCAAGTCCCATGCAGAACTCAGACGGAAAGAGTTCATGATACCCAGATGACCGGTAATTTCTGTATTCTTAGGCTTGCTGGTTACACGTGCAATACCCAGACCGAAGTAAGGGCTGCAGTTGTAAACCCGCTTTTCATTATAACCGCACAGTATATTTGACAGGTTGAACAGTACATCTGCATGGAAGTTGATGTACTTCACTTTCTGTTCTGTCAACCAATATCCGTGCCAAGGCTTTCCCTCGATAGGCTGATTATTGGTATAAGCTCCGTTCTGAGTAGCACCTTTGAAGTTCAGACCACTGTACATCAAACGCACGCCGATACCCGGAGTAAACCATTTACCCACTGCGATATCCAATGCCGGAGAAATGCGTTCACCGAACTTACGCTGCTTGTCATGGTCTCCTAAATAAACCTGACCTCCCAAGCCTGCACTGATGAACCAGTTGCTCCAGAATGAGTTGGTTTCTACCTTATACTTATCTGTGCTATATTCCACAGTTTCTGTAATGTCTTTATTCTGCTCAGTCTGAGCCCAAACAGAACCGGCCGCAAACAAGGCTAAGGCCGCCATTAACGTTTTCTTCATCATAGTTTTATTTTTTAAGTTACTAGATTATGTTTATTCCCTTACACAACGAATTGCATAACCATTACCTCGCTGGCAAAGTTCCATCGATGAGATTGTATTATCATCGGCTTGTTTAGGAGAAACCGGTACATATTCACCACACCATAACCCTGTAGAAAGTGTACGGGTCCGGTGAGGAGAACTGGCAAAATAATAAGCATATTTACCATAATACATCATTTCTCCATCTACTGTACTCCGCATGCCAGTGGTTGGATAGTAAACACCAGACATATCTGTTTCATCCTTCTGAAAATACCAGCCATTGTTTTCATACTTAACATAATGAATCTGATCCAATCTTGAAGTCGGCGAAACAGACTTATTTGAGCCATCACTTGCATTTACAAAACCAGTCCATACATAAGGACTTGCAACTCGATAACCTACAGGAGAAGGGTCATAGATTGTTTTCTGTGAAACCCATCCCGGTTTACAGTCTGGATGACCATATACATCCGGCCATATATATGGGATTTCCTTATCGTCCCCCCACAAGCTGTTATTGGGAACCTGCATCCAATCTCCGTCTGTACCTGTCTTGGAATTTGTAATAAACTTATCCGGATTCAAAACTGAAGCTGTTAAAGTTCCCATTTCAACTCCGGAAATAACGGGCCAAATAGAAACATCTTGAGCACCAGACTCACCATAAACCGTAGTCTGGTTAGAAAATGGATCCTTTCGTCCCCATTGATAAAGTGTACAGATCATAGATTCTTTTGCATGAGCTCCCAACGGACGGTCCATTACCGTATATTGATAACCCGCACTGCTTGTATATACATCATCTGAAATTGGCTCATCACCAACTCCCCAAATATGCCAGCTCCATAAAATGTCACCAGTACAGTCTTCACCACTATAAACAGCTATAACCGCATTACCGACATTTGATTTAGCAGTATAATAGCAACGGTTATCAGTGCCCAGTCTAACTGATGCCGCATCCACAAATCCATCTACATCCTGCCATAACAGCTTTGCTGATTTCGGAGATATGTAAGCCGACTCAGTATGAAAACCAGCACCTGGAATAATTCCTTTCGGTCCATTACCGATTACATTTGCCAGGAAAGAATGCTCACCACTCTGATTTATCATATAACAATTGGCAGTTTCTTCTGGTGCAGGTGCCTCCTCGATCACAGCATCGTTGTTTTCCAATATCGTGGCATTCAAAGGCATGACGTAATACTTTCCAGCCTCCAAGTCACAAAGAGCCGTTGTAGAAAAAGAAACTTGATGCTTATCAGTCAGGAAAGTGCAATGCCAGGATTTACCCTTCTGAATACCAGGAACTGCAACAGCATATGCTATTACTTTCTCCACTAAGGAAGGCTGATTTACAAAAGTCAGATTCAGAGATGTACTCTGAATACCAAATGCACTTGTAAATCCACTCTCAAGATTTGCAAGATCATACGTATAGTCACCTGTTACAGAAGCCCCAGTCTCTAATGTTACCCGTACTAATTTTTCATCGACAGACAAACCTGCAACATCTGTAAGGCTGAATTCAAAACGTATCAACGAAACCAACTGTTTCATATTTAGCTGATAGTTTCCACCTCCCAAATTGGAAATTGCATCAGTTGCCTTTACATCGTATGCAGAAATTGAATTCTCATCTACATAAATTTGTTCAGTAGGAATTGAAACCGGAACTGCATGAAGATTAGTCACTTCCTCGCTATACGGATAATAGGCATATTTCGGTATATCACCAGAAGTCACACTTCCTGAAAAAGTAGTCTGCGCAACTGGTTCTGTATGATTTCCTGTAAATTGTGCATTCACAGTATTGTCACTGAATACACCTACCTGATCACCTACCGACCATTCCATAAACAAAGCTCCATTATTCGCAACTCCGCCTACTTGTGTACGTGAAGAAGATTCACCGGAAAAGCTATCCAGTGTTCCTGTAATATTAATGCGTTCCTGTGAGAAAACATCCGCCTCCTCTAATTCAGAGCAGGCAGGTAAAACACCAACTGCTGCAAGCAAATAAATCAGATAGTAATTTTTCATTTATCGTTGTTTAAAGAGAGAAAAAGGAAGTCATTTCTGAAAATAAGCCGAAATGACATTCCTTTTTATAAAGCTCATTATTCTATAATATTACCACCTTCTGAGAATGAAGCATCATAATTCAGATCCGTAGTTCCTCCGGACTTACGCTTCAGTTCGAAACGGAAGTTATTTTCAATGATTGTCTGAGGCAACCATTTTCCATAAACATTGGTCTCAACGCCCTCATTTTGAAGTTTATCACAGCCCAAGAAGTTCATCAAAACTACGCCAATAGGAGCAGAGTTCTTGGTAGGATCAATCAGATAATTATAAATAGGACCATTGATTACATTCGCTGCTGTAACAGTATTACCACTCTGTCCCAAAGCAGGATTATAACTTTGGTTATCATTTACAACACAAAAACCTCCCAAACTATTTATATACCAGTTTCTCAAACCAGCATCACCTGCTTCAGGTTTATTATTATTGATTGCTTGCTGGATAAAATCTTCTACAATAGAGATTTTCTTATCTACACGTCCATTATCTGACCAATTTGGCACAGTAAGATTAGGATTGTTCAGACGTTCCAAATGCTGCTTCCATACCGTAATTCCACTTGCATTTTCAGGTGTCATGTAGTATGGATAATCTATATCACGGTCGTTCTGAGCGTACAAAGTAGAAGAGATATCATTTCCGGAGGTATCATAAGCCTGACGCATAAATACATAATTTGTAGCATCTGTTGCAGGATTGTAGGTAAAACCTGCATATTCTTCACCCTTTGCCCCAAAAAGACCATCAACCTTATCAACTTGACCCTCATTTACTGGCAAATCTGGACATTGATAGTTAACAAATACCACAATCTTACCCATCAAATCTTCTATGGTCGTATTAGCGTTCAAGTTAGTTTCCAATGTAATACCATTAACACTTGAAGGTGTATAGCCATCCAAAATACGGTCTAATTCCCTAATCCATCGTTTAACCTCTAAATATTTTCCTGAATTATCATCACCACTTGTTCTCAACTGCTTGAAGTTTATATTCAGTACGATAAACTCTTGACATGTTCTTCCTAAACTTCCATATTTGTCGTTATACATGGTAATTCTGTCATCAAGCATTTTAACATAAGAATTCAAAGCTTCAGTCAACTCTGTTCGTGAGCTATTTGCATCATAAGTATACAAGTAATAATCATCATTCCAATTAGTTGAAGATTTCCATGCTAAATACTGTCCTTCGTCAACCTTTACTGCATCATTAGCCTCATCAGCATTTTTAAATCCCACCATGAAAGAAAATGCACGTGCACCTGCAGCAAACTGCTCTTCAATGTTCAGTTTCTGATAAGGCCCCATTACAGTATTTGAACCAACCACATCAGCATCAAAACTATAAGAGTTATGTGTACCCGGTATAGACAACTGTGAGAAATAAGTTCTCTTATCCATCGCACTCAACCAGTAATAAAAATCAGTACCCTTCAAAGCCGGTAATGAGGTGATATTAATTTTTTGAGTTTGAATATCTGCAGTCTTTAAGAGTTTTGTATTACTACCCTGTCCTACCATATTAACAGTTACAGCAGTTTGTGAAACCTGCGGATTAGCATACGGCAGCATGAAAGCCTTTACGACCAGTTTCTGTCCTGTTTTCAAAGTAACAGGCTTACCATCCATATATGTCGGAATAGTCACCAAGTTACTTACTGTACCATTATTAACTGGAGTACATTTACCGTCATTGCTACCAAAATTCTCATCTATTGTCAGCAAGAACTCTCCTGCAATATCCTCATTTGAACGGATTGAAACTTGAGAAACCTGATATGAATCACCCGCAACAGTTCCAGCCTTTGGTCCATTAACCGTAATTTCGAGTACTGTTACAAGAGGCTTAAAAGTCAAAGTAATAGGTTGATCTCCTTCTGTGAGACGAGAAGCTTTACTATGCGCATACATATAAGCATAATTCATATTCGGATAGGCTGTATAAGTATCCGTACCATCAAACTTAATACTAATCGGGTCCTGACGTACCGGAATCTGACATTTAACTTCTGTTGCACTTACACCTCCCTGAGAAGCCGAAGCTGGATAAATAGCATAAAAATGATGTTCATCACCATCTCCCCATTGCAAACCATTATCACCGTCATTAATTTTTGCCAATGTACCAGTAGTAGATTTATCTCCTTCTGTGACTACTTTATAGTGAAACTCACTAGTGTCTCTTAATAATTGTAAAAAGACTCGTTAATTATTTGATTTACAATATTTGTTTTCAAAAAATGCTTGTCGCATATTTGAATCAGTTACCTTAGGGGCTGGGCCAAATTGCGATAGCT
>NZ_JABSOE010000139.1 GCF_013618865.1 Phocaeicola faecicola | reverse complement strand
GTGCGCCCATAAGGGCATATAATAAATATAGCTTTGGCAAGCTATTAGGTTCGTGTTCTTTGAAATAATAACCTATCACCAGCCGACTTATCCATTCAACGAAAGACGATGGGGAGTGTAGCATGTCGGCAAAGCCACGAGTGGACTAACTGTCAAGTCTTGACCGAGTGGCGAGGTGAAACGATAGATATGAGGATAAAGCCTATACTGGTTGAACGATAGTCCGAGCGGCTCGATGATTAAGCCTTAACGGAAGACAGTTACAGACGTTATGCTGTGGCACCCAACTTCTCCTTGCAGGTCGATTGGGCAAAAGAACTTGTCACAGAGCAACTACATAAATAGTAAAGGACGAAAGTCGTATCCGACAATCTATCAAGCCAAATAGTTATTATATGTCTAAATGGGGATTGCCTAAGTGGGGCAACCCATATGGCAACAGAGCTTCCGTAGTAGTCCGAGCAAGGGAAAACCTTGTACATGGCGAAGGGAAGCAGCCATTATCGTTTAATGTTAATTTTGGAAAATGTGAGAGACATGAAAAGAAATCCAGAAAAGATATTAAACAGTCTAACACAACATAGTTCCGACTTGGAATACAAGTTCGAACGTTTGTATCGGATACTGTTTAATGAAGAGATGTACTACATAGCCTACCAACGCATATATGCCAAACAAGGCAATATGACAAAGGGAGTTGACGGAAAAACCGTTGACGGCTTCAGTATATCCCATATTGAGCAGTTGATTGATACGCTCAAAAACGAGACGTATCAGCCTAAACCCTCACAGCGAGTTTACATTCCGAAGAAAAACGGAAAGATGAGACCGCTGGGTATTCCGTCATTTATGGATAAACTTCTGCAAGAGGTTATCAGAATGATTTTGGAAGCTGTCTATGAGGGCAGTTTTGAAAACACTTCACATGGTTTCAGACCGCAACGAAGTCCTCAAACTGCACTTTCAAGCATTCAAAAGTCGTTCAATGGCACAAAGTGGTTTATCGAGGGAGACATTAAAGGATTTTTCGATAACATAGACCATGAAGTATTGATTGCCATTCTTTCAGAAAGAATTTCCGATAACAGGTTTATCAGACTTATCAGAAAATTCCTGAATGCGGGATATGTTGAAGATTGGGTATTCCACAAATCATACAGTGGTACTCCGCAAGGTGGTATTATAAGCCCTATATTGGCGAACATATACCTTGACAAATTCGATAAGTATATCAAGGAGTACATCACAAAATTCAACAAGGGGAAAAGACGCAAAGATAATCCGATTGCAAAACAACTCGGACATCGTAAAGCCAAGTTAGTTGAAAAACTACGAAACACTATTGATGAAACGAAACGTAAACAATTGTTTGCAAGAATTAGAGAAACAGTCAAAGAACGACTGAAATATCCTGCCGGTGATGAAATGGATGACAGTATCAAACGACTGAAATACATAAGATATGCAGATGATTTTCTAATTGGAGTAATCGGTAGCAAGCAAGATTGTATCCAAATCAAAGAGGACATAAAGCAATTTATGGCTGATAAATTGAAACTGGAACTATCTGACGAGAAAACTCTGATTACCAATGCAAGAAAACACGCTAAATTTCTTGGTTATGATGTCTTTGTACGAAAATCCAATGATACACGCAGAGATAAGAACGGTCATTTGACAAGGTCGTTAGACCACAAGATAGTACTATATGTGACTACCGAAATAATGCGAAAGAAACTTCTTGAATATGATGCTGTTAAAATTACCGAGCAGAACGGGAAAGAAGTTTGGAAACCAAAAGGTCGTTCATATATGAGATGTCTTGATGATTTGGAGATTATAAGTCAATATAACTCTGAAATCATGGGGTTCTACAACTATTACTCGATAGCAAACAACAGCCCCGTTATTGACTCTTTCTACAACATTATGGAGTATAGTATGTACAAGACATACGCCGCAAAATACACAACTTCCAAAAAGAAGATTATTGCGAAGTACAAGAAAAACGGTGTATTCTCCATACCATACACAAACAAGAAAGGGTATGAGGTCAGACGTGAGTTTTATGACAAAGGTTTCAAACGCAAGGAACTACCGAACCGTACTTTGGATGACAGATTACCTAACACAGTCGCTATAACGGGTGGCAGAAATGGATTAATTACAAGACTAAATGCACGTGTATGTGAAAACTGCGGTGCAACCGATAATCTTGAAATGCACCATGTTCGCAAACTCAAAAACTTGAAAGGTAAAAGTGATTGGGAAATAAAAATGATTTCTCGTAACCGTAAAACATTAGCAGTATGTTCAATATGTCATCACAAAATACATTCGGGAAAGTTAAACTGAATGATAAGGTGGAGAGCCGTGTACGGGGAGACCTGTATGCACGGTTCGGAGGCGAGTGCTTGGAAACCTACCATTGTAACAAATGGCAAGGCGCTGGGTGCTTAGCCTATGG
>NZ_JABSOE010000138.1 GCF_013618865.1 Phocaeicola faecicola | reverse complement strand
CCATAGGCTAAGCACCCAGCGCCTTGCCACTTTTTACAGTGGTAGGTTTCCAAGCACTCGCCTCCGAACCGTGCATACAGGTCTCCCCGTACACGGCTCTCCACCTTCTCATTCAGTCTAACTTTCCTGCGTGTATTTTGTGATGGCATACTGAACATACTGCTAATGTTTTGCGGTTACGTGAAATCATTTTAATTTCCCAATCACTTTTGCCTTTTAGGTCTTTCAATTTGCGTACATGGTGCATTTCAAGATTGTCCGTAGCACCGCAATTTTCACATACACGTGCCTGAAGTCTCTTGATTAGTCCATTTCTGCCGCCTGTTATGGCAACCGTGTTTGGCAGTTTGTCATCCAAATACCGATTGGGCAGTTCCTTTCGCTTAAAGCCTTTGTCGTAGAACTCACGTTTGAACTCATATCCCCTTTTATTGGTGTACGGTATGGCAAATACTCCGTTCTTCTTGTACTTCGCAATGATTTTCTTTTTAGAAGTGCTGTACTTTGCGGCGTATGTCTTATACATACTGTATTCCATGATGTTATAAAAAGAGTCAATGACGGGACTATTATTTGCAATCGAATAGAAGTTATAGAACCCCATGATTTCAGAGTTATATTGGCTTATAATTTCCAAATCATCAAGACAGCGCATATATGTACGTCCTTTGGGCTTCCAAACCTCCTTACCTTTTTGAACAGTAATCTTTACCGCATCATATTCAAGGAGCTTCTTCCGCATCACTTCGGTAGTCACATACAGGACTATCTTATGGTCTAAGCTTCTTGTCAAATGTCCGTTTTTATCCCTATGGGTGTCATTGGATTTGCGTACAAATACGTCATAGCCGAGAAATTTAGCATGTTTTCTTGCATTGGTTATCAGCGTTTTTTCATCAGATAGTTCCAATTTCAATTTGTCTGCCATAAATTGCTTTATGTCCTCTTTGATTTTGATACAATCCTCTTTGCTGCCAATAACACCAATGAGAAAATCATCCGCATATCTCACATATTTTAGACGTTTCATGTCCGCATCCATTTCATCACTTGCTGGATATTTCAGACGTTCTTTGACAACTTCTTCAATTTGTTTCAACAGTAGTCGCCGTTCCGTTTCATTCTTTGCTTGTTTCAGCTTTGTTGTCAAGTAGTATTTTTTCTGCCCAAGTTGTTTTGCTATCGGATTTTCTTTGCGCCTTTTTCCCTTATTGAATTTTTGAGTGTATTCTTTGATGTATTTGTCGAACTTGTCAAGATAGATATTTGCCAGTATAGGACTTATTATCCCACCTTGTGGTGTTCCGCTATACGATTTGTGAAATACCCAATCTTCCACATATCCGGCATTCAGAAACTTTCGGATAAGGCGTAGAAAACGCATATCTGAAATACGTTCTGAAAGAATAGCTATCAATACTTCGTGGTCTATATTGTCAAAGAAACCTTTAATGTCTCCCTCGATGAACCATTTTGTATTGTTGAATGTCTTTTGTATGCTCCAAAGTGCAGTCTGCGGACTTCTCTGTGGTCTGAAACCGTGAGAAGAATTTTCAAAACTGCCCTCGTAGATTGCTTCCAAAATCATTCGGATAACTTCTTGCAGAAGTTTGTCAATGAATGACGGAATACCCAGCGGTCGCATTTTCCCGTTTTTCTTGGGAATGTACACCCGCTGAGAGGGATTTGGCTGGTACGTCTCATCTTTGAGTGTACCTATCAACCGTTCAATATGGGATATACAGAAACCGTCAATGGTTTTTCCATCGACACCTTTCGTCATATTGCCCTGTTTCGTATAAATACGTTGGTAGGCAATGTAGTACATCTCCTCATTAAACAGTAACCGATACAAACGTTCAAACTTGTAAGCCAAGTCGGAACTATGTTGTGTTAGACTGTTTAATATCTTTTCTGGATTTCTTTTCATGTCTCTCACATTTTCCAAAATTTGACATTAAACGATATTGGCTGCTTCCCTTCGCCATGTACAAGGCTTTCCCTTGCTCGGACTACTACGGAAGCTCTGTTGCCATATGGGTTGCCCCACTTAGGCAATCCCCGTTTAGACATATAATAACTATTGGCATGATAGATTGTCGGATACGACTTTCGTCTTTTACTATGTATGTAGTTGCTCCGTGATAAGTTCTTTTTGCCCATGCATCCTACAAGGCGAAGCTGGGTATCACGGCTTGACGTTTGTAACTGTCTTCCGTCAAGGCTTAACCATCGAGCCGCTTAGACTATCGTTCAACCAGTATAGGCTTTATCCTCATATCTATCGTTTCACCTCGCCACACGGTCAGAACTTGACAGTTAGTTCACTCGTGGCTTTACCGACATGCTACACTCCCCATCGTCTTTCGTTGAATGGATAAGTCGGCTGGTGATAGGTTATTATTTCAAAGAACACGAACCTAATAGCTTGCCAAAGCTATATTTATTATATGCCCTTACGGGCGCACCTG
>NZ_JABSOE010000137.1 GCF_013618865.1 Phocaeicola faecicola | reverse complement strand
ATGGACGCCTTGCCACCTTTCGGTGGTAGGTTTCCCATAACCTGCCCCCGAACCGTACGTGCAGGTCTCCCTGCATACGGCTCTCCACTGGTAATATCAGTTTATTTGTCATGTTCATGAATTTTGGCATTACAATGTTCACATACCGCCAATGTCTTGCGCCATTTCTTAATCATTATTCGGTGCCACTCAGTGTTGAGGGGTATCCCTTTGAGTTTACGAACCTGATACATTACGGTCTTGACATTGGTTGCTCCACACAGTTCACATTTGTGTTCCATAAGTCTCTCTGCGAGAGTAGGAAACGGAAGTACAAATGTATTTGGTAAATTATCGCAAGTTGCGTCTTTGTTTGGTTCTTGCCTCGCAAATCCATCGTTATAGAATATTCGGAACTTGGTTTCCCCTTTCTTTTCTTGATAAGGAATTGCCAAATCATGGTCTCTCCTGTACTTTCGTATTACCTTGGCAGTAGATGAATTTAATTTCTTTGCTAAGGTCTTGCAGAAACTATATCGCATTATGTAACCGAATTTACTTCCTGCATAAGAGATGTTGTCCGCAATTCTATAATATTGGTACAAACCTCTAATTTCAGTTGTATAGCGTGCGCAGATTGTTGCAGGGTCTTCCTTGGTTAGGTAATTGCGTGGCATGGCATACCAAATTTCCTTTCCATTGATTACCCTAAGTTCCATAGCCTTCAGTTCCAATAATTTCTTTTGGACGGTGGCAATGGGCAGAGTAAGCATTATGCGTCCGCTAAACGGTCTCTTCAACCAACCCAGCTTATTTCGCTTCATGGCTTCGGATTTTCTGATAGAGATTTCATACCCAAGAAACTTTGCTGAGTCCTGTGCATTTGTGATAAGAGTCTTTTCTTCAGATAGTTCAAGTTTTAGCTTGTCTCTCATGAAGGTTGTAAAATCCTTTTTCATCTTTACACAATCGTCCTTGCTACCAATTACACCGATTAGAAAATCATCGGCATATCTGATATATTTGAGTCTCTTGTAATTGCTATCCATAGCCATTGACGCTGATGTATTGCGAGTCATTGCTTCCGCAACTTTCAGTTGGGAAAGCAATTCTCTTTTGATGTCCTCATCTGTGGCGTTTCTGATAGCCTTGCGTAACCTTATAGCCTTTCGACTATATTTTGCGTGGAGTGGGTTTTCCCGCCTTTTCTTGCCTTTATCGAAGGATTCAGCATACTCACGCATGTACTTATCGAACTTATCAAGGTAAACATTAGCCAGAATGGGGCTTATAATTCCTCCTTGTGGTGTTCCCGAATACGTGTTGTGAAATGTAAAATCTTCAATATAACCAGCCTTAAGGAATTTCCATATCAGTCGAATAAATCTTTCGTCTGATATACGCTCACGAAGAGTGTCAATCAAAATATGGTGGTCGATGTTGTCGAAGAACCCTTTGATGTCTCCTTCAATGAACCAGTTTGCACCAGTGAAGAGATTTCGGATGGAACGCAAGGCTGTCTGACAGCTTCTTCTTGGTCTGAATCCATGCGAAGTATCCTCGAAATGTCCTTCGTAAATAGCTTCAAGAATAAGTCTGACGACCTCTTGTACCATCTTATCTTCGATTGATGGTATGCCTAATGGTCTTTTCTTCCCATTCTTTTTGGGAATATAGACTCTTCGGGCTGGTGTTGGCATGTAGCTTTCATCCTTTAGCGTAGCTATCAGATGTCCTATTCTTTCAATACTCATTCCGTCAATGGTTTTATCGTCTGAGCCAGGTGTCATGTTACCGGGTTTTGCATATATCCGCTGATAGGCTACATAAAACATCTGTTCATTGAATAGGATGCGGTACAACCTTTCATACTTGTAATGCACATCTTTACTATGTGCAGATAAACTGTTTAATATGGTCTCTGGATTTCTCATACGTCTCACACGTTATCATTTGACTATATTAAGATTACCAAGCTGTTCCCCTTCGCCATGTACGTGGCTTTCCCACGCTCAGACTACTACGGGAACTCCGTTGCCATGCGGAGTTTTCAGAGCCTGCGCTCATAGCCTTTCGGCATCTCCGTGTAGGCAATCCCCATTTAGTGGACTTGATAACTTGGCTTGACAGACTATCGGATGCAACGTACATCCTTTTCCGTTTTCTGTCGGATATGTCGCAGTAAATTCCTTGCCCATCACTCCGTTCAATAAGCGTGGGTACTGCGAGGCAACGTATGTAACTGCTTTCCGTTGCCACCTCTACATAAGTCATAGGACTATTGTTCAACCAATCAGGCTTCATCCTTATGTCTGTCTTTTCCCAATAGCAATTCAGTCGCAGTTTAGCAATTAACTGACTTATCGCGTTACCGACATGCTTCACTCCCCGTTTGGTTTCCCATTCGGATAAGTCGGTTTGGGATAGGTTTCTTAATTGGAATACTAACCTAATCACTTGCCAGTGTGATTATTATCAAGCCCCTATTATGGGCGCAC
>NZ_JABSOE010000136.1 GCF_013618865.1 Phocaeicola faecicola | reverse complement strand
GATGGTGCGCCCGTATAGGCGATATAATAAATGTAGCATTGGCAAGCTATTAGGTAAGTGTTCCAATATTTACCTATCATCACCAGCTTATCTGCCCACGAAAGGACGGCAGGGAGTATAGCACGCTGGAAAGCCATAAGTCAATTAGTTATCAAATTGCAACTGAATGGTGAGATGAAACAGATAGATACGAGGATAAAATCCAAACTGATTGAATGATAGTCCAAGTGAACCCAGTATGTTTTATAGTGAAAGATAACTTAACTCGCTATACCGTAATACCTCTGTTGCGAGCGTCGTGTAGTAGAGGCAGGAACAAATTACGGCACAACCGCAGTAAGCGGTAACGGGCGGAAGTCATATCCGACAATCTATCATAGCCATGTTATTATATCGTAAACGGGGATTGCCTAAATCGGAACGCCGCAAGGCTATTAGGTACAGACCTATGAAAATCCGACAAGGCAACGGAGCTTCCGTAGTAGTCTGAGCAGGGGAAAGCCCTGTACATGGCGAAGGGAAGCAGCTAATAATTTTAATGCAAATAACGGAAAATGTGAGAGACATTATGAGAAGTCCAGAGTATGTATTAAACAGTCTAACGGAACACAGTGAAAATTTGAATTACAAGTTTGAACGCTTGTACCGTATCTTTTTCAATGAGGAAATGTATTACGTTGCCTACCAACGCATATATGCGAAACCGGGCAATATGACAGCAGGTGCAGATGGGAAAACCATTGACCAAATGAGCCTGAACCGAATTGAACAACTGATAACATCGTTGAAAGATGAGAGTTATCAGCCCCAACCCTCAAAACGGATGTATATCCCAAAGAAAAATGGGAAAATGCGTCCATTAGGTGTACCAGCTTTTAATGATAAATTATTGCAGGAAGTGGTCAGAATGATATTGGAAGCCATCTATGAAAGACAGTTTGAAAAAACGTCACATGGCTTCCGACCTCTAAGAAGCTGCCACACTGCCTTGTCTGATATTCAGAAGACATTTTCGGGCGTGAAATGGTTCGTAGAAGGTGATATTAAGGGATTTTTCGACAATATCAATCATGAGATACTGATAGGTATTCTGAAAGAACGTATCGCTGACGAAAGATTTATTCGCTTGATTAGAAAATTTCTGAATGCAGGATATATCGAAGACTGGAACTTTCATAACTCCTACAGCGGAACACCGCAAGGCGGAATTGTCAGCCCTATCTTGGCAAACATATACCTTGATAAGTTGGATAAATTCATGAAGGAATACACTGGAAAATTTGATAAGGGGAAAGAACGGAAAAGAACTAAACAGGTAGTATCACTTGAAGGCAAACGACACCGTATTCTGAAAAAGTTGAAAGTGGTAAAAGACAAAAGTGAAAGGTCAGAATTGATAAGACAATATAAGGCTTATCAAAAAGAAGGTTTGCAGTATTCTGATGGTGACGAAATGGATATGAACTACAGAAAACTCAAATATGTGAGATATGCGGATGATTTTCTAATTGGAATTATTGGCAGTAAACAAGATGCTATCATCATCAAAGAGGACATAAAGAACTTCCTCTATGAAAAGTTAGCTCTTACACTGTCTGATGAGAAAACACTTATCACCCATGCTGAAAACGCTGCAAAATTTCTCGGATATGAGATTTTTGTAAGGAAATCCAATGACACCAAAAGAAGCAAATACGGAGTACTAAGACGTGTCTTCAATAAGAGGATACAATTGGCACTTGGAAAGGATACGTTTAAGAAAAAGTTGCTCGAATATCGTGTTTTAGAAATAAAGATACACAACGGCAAGGAGTATTGGAAAGCAAAATCCCGTCCCAAACTTTCAAACAACAATGACTTTGAGATACTTGACAGGTACAACAAGGAAATAAAGGGCATTTACAATTACTATTGTTTGGCTAATAATTGTAGTAGTCTGTCAAAACTTGGGTATATCATGAAATATAGTATGTACAAAACATTTGCGCAGAAATATCGGACAACGATGTCGCAAATCCGAAAAAAGTACACCAAGAATGGACTTTTTTCAGTTAGATACTATTTAAAGAACGGTACTGCCAAAGACTTGACCTTTTATCATGGTGGGTTCAAAAAGAAAAATCCAATGAACATTAAGGATTTAGACAACTTGCCCAAATTCACATATCATCCTACAAACACAAGTCTTATAGATAGGCTGAAAGCGGAAAAATGTGAATTATGTGGAGCAGTCGATAAGTTAGTGATGCACCATGTGAGAAAATTAAAAAATCTTCAAGGGAAAACTACCTGCGAAAAACAAATGATGGCTCGCAAACGAAAGACTATTGCCATATGTGGTAAGTGTTACAAAAAACTCAGTAACAATGAATAGATTGATATTATTAGTAGAAAGCCGGATACGCGGAGACGTGTACGTCCGGTTTGGGGGCGAGCTTCCGAAAACCCACCGTAGTAATACGGCAGGGCGTTGGATGCTTAGCCTACC
>NZ_JABSOE010000135.1 GCF_013618865.1 Phocaeicola faecicola | reverse complement strand
GTGCGCCCATAAGGCGGTGTAATAAATATCTATTTAGCAATAGATTAGGTTAGAGTTCTATGAAAATAAGACCTACTGTCATCCGACTTATCCCAGAGGGAAACCCGAGGGGGAGTGCAGCATGTCGGAGAAGCCATAAGTCAGCCAACTGCCACGCTGCGACTGAATGGCAAGACAGAAAGACGGACATGAGGATGAAGCCTGAACTGGTTGAACAACAATCCAGTGGCACATACCAGGGCTGTGGCGGAAGGCAGTTACCAACGCCATATCGCATGTACCCCAGCAAGTGTTTAGGTTGTATGGGGCAAAGAACTGACTGCGACACGTCTGCAATAAGCAGATTAACGGACGAACGTTGCATCCGACAGTCTGTCATGCTTGTTATTACACCCGCTAAATGGGGATTGCCTAAACCGAAACGCCGAAAGGCTATAGAAGTCGTTCTTGAATATTCGGCATGGCAACGGAGCTTCCGTAGTAGTCCGAGCAGGGTAATGCCCTGCACATGGCGAAGGGAAGCAGTTATATAATCAATATAATCAAAGGAAAATGTGAGAGACATTATGAGAAATCCAAAGAATGTATTGAACAACTTAGTGAAACACAGCAATGTATCGGGCTATAAGTTCGAACGGTTGTATCGTATTCTATTCAATGAACAGATGTTCTATACCGCCTACCAGCGAATCTATGCCAAACAGGGCAATATGACCGCTGGGACAGACGGCAAGACAGTTGACGAAATGAGCATTCAGAGAATAGAAAATCTAATCTCCAAGCTTAGAGACGAAAGTTACAAACCCAACCCAGCCAAAAGGGTCTATATCCCTAAGAAGAACGGAAAGAAACGCCCGTTGGGCATCCCGTCTTTTGAAGACAAGTTGGTGCAGGAAGTGGTACACATGATACTGGAAGCCATATACGAGGGAAGTTTTGAAAATACCTCACATGGATTCAGACCACGTAGGAGTTGCCAGACTGCATTAAACCAAATTCAAGATACGTTTCTCGGAACAAAATGGTTTATAGAGGGGGACATAAAAGGCTTCTTCGACAACATAGACCATAACGTTCTGATTGGCATACTCGAAGAACGCATAGCGGACGAGAGGTTCATAAGGCTCATCCGTAAATTTCTGAACGCTGGGTATATTGAAAATTGGAAATACAGACACACGTACAGTGGAACTCCGCAAGGCGGCATCATTAGTCCCATACTGGCTAATATTTACCTTGACAAGTTCGACAAGTACATGGAGGAATACGCCCAATCTTTCAATAAAGGCGCAAGCAGAAGATTGGATAAGGATTACCGTCGGATTAAAGACCGTAAGAACAAGCTGGAAAAGAAACTGAAATCCGAAACCGATACAAAGGTACGGAAAGACCTTATTGATAAAATCAAAGGGTATTACCGACAGATGCAACAAATGCCTTGTGTCATGGAAATGGATGAAGAGTACAGACGGTTGAAATATGTCAGATACGCAGACGATTTCTTGATTGGGGTTGTCGGCAGCCATGAAGAATGTGGGCAAATCAAAGCGAATATCACACAATTCATGAAAGATAAGCTAAAACTTGAACTGTCGGCAGAGAAAACGCTTATAACCCAAGCACAAGAAAAAGCTAAATTTCTGGGATATGAAATAACCGTACGCAACTCCAAAGCCACCAAGAGAGATAAGAATGGAGTGCTCAAAAGAATGTTCAACCGCAAGGTTGTGCTTCTACTCCCGAGAGAGGTGGTCAAGAACAAGTTGATTGACTACAAAGCCATGAGGGTTATACAAACCAATGGCAAGGAGGATTGGAAGCCAAAGGCACGCAGTTATATGATGAACTGCAAACCGGAGGATATTGTAGCCCAATTCAATAAGGAGATAAGAGGATTCTACAATTATTACTCGATAGCGAACAATGTATCTACTCTTTGCAAAAGGTTCGGTTATATTATGGAATACAGTATGTACAAAAGCATCGCCAAAAAGCAAAGCAGCAGTGTACGGAAGATTAAAAAGAAATACTCGAAAGACAAAGACTTTGTAATCAGTTACACGGATGCAAAAGGGCAATGCAAATGCCGTGTGTTCTATAATGAGGGTTTCAAGAGAAAAGACGCTCAATGTGATGCTAAATGCGACATAATGCCAAACACCAATTTTCTGCCAGCCTCAAGTCTTGTTGAGAGACTAAAGGCGGAACAGTGCGAGGTATGCGGAGCGCATGGCAAAACGGTGATGCACCATGTTCGTGCCTTGAAAGACTTGACAGGCAAGAACGAATGGGAACGCATCATGCTCAAAATGCACCGTAAAACATTGGCAGTCTGTCCAGAATGTAATGCTAAAATACATGGCAATGTATAACACTAAGTTGAATTATAACGGAGAGCCGTGTACATGGAGACATGTAAGCACGGTTCGGGGGCAGGCTCTCGGAAACCTACCGCAGAAATGCGGCAAGGCGCCGAGTGCCGAGCCTAC
>NZ_JABSOE010000134.1 GCF_013618865.1 Phocaeicola faecicola | reverse complement strand
ATATTGTCAAGAGGGCTTCGCACCAAACAATTACTCGTAAAGCACGCCTCTTTAGGCTACTGTTGACGGAACAACAGGTTCAGACATCATGCTGAACAATTACTTGTACGACTTCTTGTCGCACACTTACGATGCAAAGGTAAAAAAATATTATGTATCCGCCGGCCTCTTAATGTTTTTTATATTTCCCTAAGCGGAGGGGGAAGATTCATTGAACATCGGATTTATTTCGCTAACTTTGCATGAATTTAATCTAGCAACTGACACTATATGATTGTTTGTATAGCCGAAAAGCCCAGTGTAGCTCGCGACATAGCCGAAGTACTCGGGGCACATAACCGGAAGGAAGGATATATTGAGGGTAACGGATATCAGGTGACGTGGACATTCGGCCACCTCTGTACGCTGAAGGAGCCTCACGAATACAGTCCTTCCTGGAAATCCTGGAGCCTGGGCAGCCTGCCTATGATTCCGCCACGCTTTGGTATCAAGCTGATCAATGATCCCGGAATAGAGAAGCAGTTCCGCATCATCGAGGGACTGATGCAGCATGCCGACCAGATTGTCAACTGCGGGGATGCCGGGCAGGAAGGAGAACTGATTCAGCGGTGGGTCATGCAGAAGGCGGGAGCCCGTTGTCCGGTAAAGCGACTCTGGATTTCGTCACTGACGGAAGAAGCCATCCGGGAAGGATTTGCCAAGTTGAAGGACCAGTCGGATTTCCAGCCTCTTTATGAAGCCGGACTGAGCCGTGCCATCGGCGACTGGCTGCTGGGAATGAATGCGACCCGGCTCTATACGCTGAAATATGGACAGAACAAACAGGTATTGTCAATCGGACGGGTGCAAACACCTACACTGGCACTGATTGTCAAGCGGCAACTGGAGATTGATCATTTCAAGCCGGAGCCTTACTGGGAATTGAAAACGGTATACCGTGATACGACCTTCAACTCGACCAAGGGAAAGTTTGCATCGAAGGAAGAGGGAGAGCGTTTTCTCGAGACCGTACGGCAGGCGGATTTCACCGTTACGGATATCAGTTCCAAGAAGGGAACGGAGGCTCCTCCACGATTGTTCGACCTGACTTCCCTGCAGGTAGAGTGCAACAAGAAGTTCGGTTATTCGGCCGACATGACCCTGCAGCTCATCCAGTCACTGTACGAGAAGAAGGTGACGACTTACCCACGTGTGGATACGACTTTCCTGAGTGATGACATTTATCCGAAATGTCCCAATATCTTAAACGGGCTGAAAGACTATGCAGGATATACTCAGGTACTTGTCGGCAAAAAACTGCTTAAATCGAAAAAGGTATTCGACAATTCGAAAGTAACCGACCACCATGCCATCATTCCGACGGGAATACAGCCACAGGGACTGACAGACATGGAAAAGCGGGTATTCGACCTGGTGGCCCGACGGTTCATCGCCGTATTCTATCCGGACTGTAAATTTTCGACGACTACCGTATTGGGAGAAGTCAGCCAGGTAGAGTTCAAGGCTACCGGCAAGCAGATTCTGGATCCGGGATGGCGGATTATTTTTGCGAAGGAAGTCCAGGAAGAGAATAAGGAAGGAGATGAAGAAAAGGTACTGCCGCTGTTCCAACAGGGAGAAAGCGGTCCTCACACTCCCGACCTCAACGAGAAATGGACCCAGCCCCCCAAGCTCTATACGGAAGCGACCTTGCTGAGGGCAATGGAAACAGCCGGAAAACTGGTGGACAACGATGAACTCCGTGATGCCCTCAAGGAAAACGGAATCGGACGCCCCTCCACCCGGGCTGCCATCATCGAAACCCTGTTCAAGCGTCATTATATCCGCAAAGAGCGGAAAAACCTGATTCCGACACCTACGGGCATGGAGCTGATACAGCTGATTCATGAGGAGCTGCTGAAGTCGGCGGAACTGACCGGTATCTGGGAAAAGAAATTGAGGGAAATTGAAAAGAAGTCTTATGACGCGGCCATTTTCCTGAACGAACTGAAACAGATGGTGACAGACATCGTCAACAGTGTATTAAGGGACAATACCAACCGCCGGATCACCGTCGTGCAGGAAGAAGAAACTATAAGTAAGAAAAAAGAGGAAAAGACAGTCGCAAAAAGAGTACGAAAAAAGAAAGCAGAGGAAGAAAAGGCACCGGCAGACAAAAAGGACGAAAAGAAGGCCGATGATTTAGTCGGTACCCCATGTCCCATCTGCGGAAAGGGAGTCATCCTGAAAGGCAAGACTGCCTACGGGTGTTCGGAATGGAAGAACGGATGTACGTTCCGCAAACCGTTTTAAGCGGATTTCCCGCACTGTCAGGCCAAACGGATTTCCACTGCCAACTGACTCCACTCATAACTACCCTCCGGATAAATCTGTCCTGACAGAAATATCCGGATACTTCCAATCAGAGGCTACCTATAAAAAAGGGATATTCAGTAAATGTCCCTAAAAAGTAAGGTGGCATATAAAGTCGATAGAGTATAATCACTTTATATGCCATTGCTATTGCCCTTTTTCTGTGTTTTTTCATATAATCCTATCAGTTGG
>NZ_JABSOE010000133.1 GCF_013618865.1 Phocaeicola faecicola | reverse complement strand
CATCAGGCACTACTTGATTCTTTTCTTTCATAATCTTCTTCATTTTGCAAATCTATAAAATAAAAAATACGCGACTCAAACTTGAATCCCGTATTTTCCATTTACACAAAATATTTTATAGTGCCTTTTTAAGAGACACTAGTGGCAAAATATCATTTCTTCATCTCTCTCCAAATCCTTGGTGAACTCATAGAATATTCGTGCAGAAACAGTTGGATAAATACCATATTCCGTAAAATTGTTATAGACAATTTTTTCTTCTTTGGATTTGGCATATCGATAGATACATTCATCCTGACTGAGTACATTACTTGAAAACTCAATGTGCTCAATTTTTATTTTACATGCCTCTGTATAATTTGATGTCAATTCCATGAAAATAGCACCTTCTCCATTCTTTTGTCCCTTACGAAAAGCCCCTAATCGTTCTAATATATTGTTGGAACTTTCAGTTATTTCATCAAAAGTTCCTAGTAATATTCTTTCTTTTCCCTCAATGCCTATCTGCAAATATGCATCTAGTAATGCATCCTCAAAACTGTGAGACCTGTTTACGTATGTAATATTCTCACAATGATTCTTTGAAAGTAAGGCAATTTGGCCTCCTACGGTGTTAAATGTAGATTGGATAAAGGGTGTTGGATTTAATAGCTCCTCATTATTCTCTATTACATTTCTCAGGAATTTTTCGCTGTCCGCCAAACACCCGTATCCGGTTGCAGTTACTATGCTGTCAATATCTTTAATATTATCAATATTACCACAACATTCTACGGCAGTTGTAACAGCCATTTTTAGGATACGAGACATTCGTCTCCTCACAGCAGCTTCAGGAATTAATGCCTTGATATCTGATATAACGTCATCATCAGCAATTATATTTTTTACATAACAACTCATTATTGCTTAGAGAAAATTAAAGTTGAACAATTACCTCCAAATCCAAAAGAATTAGAGAGAACAGTTTTTATTTCTTGTCTATGAAGGCTTGTATTTAGTATTACTCCATTATGCATTGGCACAGCAAAATTAAGTGATTCAGGTACAAAACCTTCCTTAATTGATAATATGGAAAATACAGCTTCTATACCTCCCGATGCTGCTAATGTATGTCCTGTATAAGACTTTGTGGAGCATATTAGAGGCATTTTCTGATTAAATATGCGTGATATAGCTATTGATTCCGTTAAGTCGTTATTCGGTGTACCTGTACCATGAGCATTTATATAATCTATCGATTCCGGGTGTAAACCTGCCATCGATAGTGCTTTATTCATAGCAAGATAAGCACCTTCGCCATTTTCTGATGATGCCGTTTGATGGAATGCATCATTCGTATTGGCAAATCCAGAAAGACGGCAGTACTTTTTATTACAGTCTTCTTCTCTTTGAAGAACAATGTATCCAGCACCTTCGCCAAGATTAAGTCCGGCTCTTCTTTCATCAAACGGCTTACATAGTTCTTTGTCTAATATCATAAGGGATTTAAAACCGTTCAAAGTAAATGCACTTAAAGCATCGCAACCTCCTACAATAACTGCATCCAATACACCATGCTTTAATAAGTTATATCCTTTTATTATAGCATTGGCTGATGAAGAGCATGCTGTACTGATAGTCGTTGAATAACCATTAATGTTACAATAATTGCATATCGCTTTAGTTGAAGCTGCACAATCGTGCATGAGTACTTGCCTTAAATCACCTTTAGTATTGTCTTTAATATAATCTTTAAAGAATATTTCTGTTTGATCCATACCACCTACAGAAGTCGATGATATTAGACCAATTTTATAACTGGTCACATCTATTTGTGAGTCTATAATGGCTTCTTTAACGGCAAGCATTCCCAATAATGCTGTTCTAGGTATTACTTTATTTGCTGATATACCTAGTTTTTCTTTTAGTTGTTCGTTTGAATATCTTATTTCACCAACAGGTAATTTATTGTTGGTTATTAGTATTTCAGGACAAAGAGATATACCACTTTGCCCTGAATATAATTGTGATAAGTTTTCTTCTACTCCAATGCCTAGTGAAGAAACTATACCTAAGCCGCTAACTACAATGCTCATTATAATATTTTATTTCTTGTTTTTCTCAATGTATTCAGCAAGTGTTCGTACAGAGTAAAAGATAGGTTTGGCTTCTGCTGAATTGGACAATTTAACACCATAATACTTTTCAAGTATGAGTATTACTTCCAATGCATCTATTGAATCCAGTCCTAATCCATCACCAAATAATGGTGCATCTGTATCAATATCTTCAACAGTTATTTCTTCTAAATTTAATTCCTCAATCAAATGCTGTTTGAGTTCTTTTACTAGTTGTTCCATAATTATTTATTTTTCTCTAATTAATAATTTCAAATTTACTTCATACTTTTCACTTAACTTTTCACACCATCCACAAATGACAGCCTTTGCCTTTCCTGTTTCAATCAAAAGCTTCGCATATTTTTCTGCGGTTCCATTGTCTTTATCTTCAACAAAGAATGTGTTATTCCCTTTTATCTTATGGCGAATACACAGTTCTCCATTAACAACATTTGGTAAGGTATATACAAAGATTGCAGGAGAAGCCCCTTCTTCTGAATGAACTATAATAAAAACTTGAATATATTTAACAATTATAAGTATGTTTATGCTTATGTATAATGAAAGCTCGTCGGGCCTGACTGCTCAGTCCCTTGCCGTATGGCGCTCCCTCCGCAGGAGT
>NZ_JABSOE010000132.1 GCF_013618865.1 Phocaeicola faecicola | reverse complement strand
GTAAGCTTCCAAAATTGGCGTATTGACTAGCATGTTTCTTTCCCATACCTTCGTGCTAAACTTAAAACTTGAAAGATTATGTTTAGCGAAAAAGATTTTGAAAGACTGTGGTTCCTCTACAAGACCGAGGGTGAGCCCAAAGGAGTTTCCATCAACTCATTCTGCATTAGCAACAACATTCCATACACGGCATTCTATGACTGGTTCAAGAAGACACAGAAAAAGGTTGTACCTGTAGAAGTTGAAGGAATTCCGGAAGAGTTGATTCGGGCAGGCAATGAAGAACGGCAGGAGGTTGCTAAAGACAAGCCCAAACGTACAACTCCCCATAAAGGAAGCATTATGGTGACGATAAGAACTCGTGAGGGCTTGTGCATACAGAAGAAAGGCTTAGACTATCAGGGGCTGAAAACACTGGTCGAGAAACTGGAGGGCTTATGCTGAGTATCAACGGTCTTCACAACTTCTACTACCTTCCTGAGCTTCACGACATGAGATGCAAGGCTCAGCGTATATGCGAGATAATCCGAGGTCGATACCACCGTGATCCATTGAATGGTGATGTTTACATGTTCATGTCGAAAGACCAGCGCAAGGTCCGTATGATACACTATGAGCGCAATGCCTACTACCTTCATGAGAAGTCTTTCATTAAGGGCTATAAGTTCATGAAAATAGAGCGCAAGGACGATGTGGCAGTGTATAAGATAGACTGGAAAGACCTGGTCACGATACTTGAAACTCCGGTAATAACGAGCATAAAGATTTAATGATAAAACTCTGAAAATCAGCGATAAAAGTTTTCTAAATATTTGTATATCTCATTGAAAATGAGTATCTTTACATAAAATATTAGAGAACATGGAACTGGAAGAACTCATAGAAAATACACTCAGACGCAAGCATCTTGAAGAGATGATGGACAGACCCGAAAAGGAGCATACACCCCTTGAAGGTATGGATAATGAGCAGATAAAGAGGTTCGCCCTGTTCCTGTTTGAGGAGAATCAGAACAAAAGTAAGCAGCTTGATGAAATGATAGCACGGCTTGATGAAATAGGAAAAGACCTGAAGGAAGCCAACCGTAAGATTGACTCCCTAACAGATGAACTGCTTAAGGCAAACAGCAAGGCTGAGAAGGCTGCTATTGAATACAAGCTCCGCGACAAGGAATACAAAAAGCTTGAGAAGAAGCATAACGCCCTTGTCGAACGTCTTTCCCTTATGAACGCTCAAGCATACGCTTCATCCAAAAGTCTGAAGGGCATAGAACGCAAGAAGGTTCTGAAGGGAAAGCATGATGACAAGGATGATTTTGACGGAACTCCCACTGCTCCGACAATAGAAGTTCCACTGGCAGACTCTGCCGCATCATGCGACACTCAGGATACTCCGGTCGCTCCTCTTTCCAAGGAAAGACCGTATAGAAAAGGAATGAGATACAACAAGGATTGTGTAGGCACTCCGATAATACACAAGTCCGATTATACAATGCTCCCTAAGGGTTCTGTAGTGATGTCATCAAGCTACCGTAAAATAAGAAATATCGTGAGCCACATTGAGGAACATCACTTTGAAGTTCTCAAGGTAAAACATGCCGACGGCAGGATTGAAAGCATGTTCCTTCCTATGAAGGATGACGTACAGGCAAGTCTTTATGACGAGATAGTACCGGGTACAAGCATTACGGCAAGCATGCTCTCGTATCTTATGTTCAACCGCTACCAGATGTCAACGCCTGCATACAGGGAGGCAAAGAACCGTCTGTCGGATATGGACTGGAACACTTCTGTTCAGAACCTGCTGAACTGGGCAGACAAGGGTGCGATACAGCTCAACAAGCTGATACCTGCCCTCAAAAAGATTGCCCTTCAGGAAAGTGCCAATGTGAATGTGGACGAGACATGGCTTCGTTACCACGCTTGCAATAAGAAACGTAAGACGTATATGTGGTGTCTGGTAAACCGGAAAGCCCATATAGTCATCTTCTTTTATGAGGACACAACGGACGATGAAGGTGTACAGAAACATGGAGGCAGGAACAGAAACGTGTTGAAGGAGTTTCTTGGTGATGCAAAAATCAAATCACTGCAGAGTGACGGTTACAACGTATATATGTATCTAGACAATGAACTTATGGATATAGAGCATCTCTGCTGTCTGGCTCATGCAAGAGCCAAGTTCAAGTACGCCTACGACCAAGGAAGTCTGCAGGCAAGAATCTTCCTTGAACTGATAGCAAGATTATACGGCATGGAAGATACTTACCGCCGGGAAAAACTCACTCCAGACGAGATTTACCGCAGAAGGAACAGTAAGGAAACGACGGAAATCATCGAGAAGTTAAGGACGGAGCTTTATGATCTGCTGGCAAATCCTGAAGAGAGCCGAAGCGAACTTATGAGTAAGGCACTTAACTATCTGAAGACCTTCTGGAATCAAATCTTCGCCTACAGAAATGACGGTGAATACTCAATAGACAATTTACCAGCAGAACGGGCACTGAGACCTGTTACCGTCCAACGGAAGAACAGCCTGTTCTTCGGAAGTGTGAAAGGAATACAGAACTCCGCAATCTATAATACCTTTATAGAAACCTGCAAGCAGGTGGGAGTCTCCTTCAGGGATTACTTCTGCAAGCTGCTCAAAGAACTAAAAAAGGGAAGAACGGATTACGAAAACCTTCTTCCCATGACAATATGCAAATAATAATCGTTAAATTTGTGGACTCTTTTTTAGACGGGTGCCTGCTGGCGCCCGTCTAAAAGGGGACACCCTAAAATTGGAAACTTAC
>NZ_JABSOE010000131.1 GCF_013618865.1 Phocaeicola faecicola | reverse complement strand
TCCTGTCGCTGCAAGCACTTGGCTATGACGGTGGCGAATCTTGTCATAATACATCAATTGAACTTTTTAGACCACAAAGATAAGTCAAAGAACGCTTTAATCAATTATTCGATATAAACTCTAATATTAATAAAGCCACTTATTAGAGACGATAATGTACATTTAATTGAAAAAGGAATAGCTCGTTCCTGCAATATTATTAAAGAAAAAGAGGTTATATCGTGGTTTAGCAAAGAAGGTGAATTAGTGTTCTCCACCAATAGTTTTTATGGTAAAACCGAAGGGTCTGAAAATGAAAGAGTACAGACTCTTGAAGACTCGTTGCTTTACTATATTAAAATATCAGATTTAGAAAAACTCTGTCTTTCTTATATTGAAATATTAAAATTGGATGAGATTGTTGCATCAAAAAGCATTTGTTGAAATGGAAAGAAGACTGATATATCGTTTGTATATGTCATCCGAGGAAAGATACAGTGATTTGTATTCCAAAAATCCAGAATTATTTCAACGGGTTAACTTGGGGTATATCGCTTCTTATCTTGGAATTTCTCTGGTTACATTATGGAAATTAAGAAAGAATATTAAGTAATTAAAGAAATGATAGTTTACTGTAGCAGCTGTTTTGCATAATACTATATAATAGTTTAGCTTTGTGGCAGAACTTAATAAGAACAAAGTTATGTCACAAAAAAACTCAACTCAATCTACTAGAATCATTTGGCTTGATATTCTAAGAATGTGTGCCATATTTATGGTTATATGTATTCACTGCTCCGATCCGTTTAATGTTTCTCCAGAGGCTCGCTCAAATCCAGAATTTAATTTATGGGGAAGTATTTACGGATCTTTTCTTAGACCCTGTGTACCTTTATTTGTCATGACTACAGGCATATTATTACTGCCTGTGAAAATGTCTTTTGAAGGTTCCTATAAGAAAAGACTGCTCAGAATAGCCGTTCCATTTCTATTGTGGTCAGTGTTATACAATCTTTTTCCATGGGTGACTGGTTTTCTTGGACTGCCACAAGGTTTTATATCTGAAGTTTTTGCTTATGCTCCGGCAGATGCATCACAAACGTTTAGTGACGCAATCAAGAATATTGCTCTTATACCTTTTCAATTTAACACCTATACTGTACCGATGTGGTATCTTTATATGAACTATCATTGGCGGTTTATATGAGCCTAAAGATGAATCTAAATTAAATGAATTGGTAAAAATCCAAATGTGCACATTCTCTAAGAAAAATGAGAATGGCATAGAGGTAGAAGGAGCTATTACTTTGAATGGTATGTTGAAGCCTTTGCCTTGTATATTCAATGGTATTACTATTGATCATAAATATGAAATTGGAAAAGGCATTAAATATATATGGCTTGTAAAGAAAACAGAGCTTGGTAGATTCGAAGAATATACAGAAGATAGTTTAAACGGCAAATACCGAGATAAAGGAGAGGAGCTTTTTGAACAGAAAAAATACGGTGAAGTTGTAGAGTATTACTCTAAAGAAGGTATCAATCAGCCTTGGAGTAAGTTTTATTCTGGAGTTTCGTTATTTAACTTAGGACTTAAAAATAGCATTGGAGCAAGTATGCTATCTGAATATATTGAGAATAATCAGTTCTCAATGTATGAATTTTCAATAGAACAGGGTTCTACATTTGATTTGGAACTTTCTAAAAAGCAATACTTAGCTGCTATTAATTTGTTGAAGGCCTATTTAAAAGAAGATGAAACATTCAAGGAGCAAGCTGACACTCATATCAGTATATGTAATTCACATATCGAAGATTTACCTAAATTAAATAAAAGATACAATGATGCAATATTGAAACTTGAGAAAATAAAACAAGATGAAATAAAACGTCAACGAGAAGCTGCACTTCAGGCTCAACAGCAGCGTACGGAATTTATGCTTGGTATTCTGAATATTTTTGCAAACTCATTGTTAAAAGCATCCTCTCCTTCATCATCTTCTGGAAGCGGTAATGTTGGTGGAGGATATGTAGTTCCTTCAAGTACTTCTTCATCAAAAGGTACAACTTCTAATAATTCGTCAAAGATAGCATATTGGGAAAATAGACGGTCTGATGCTGTAAGAAGGCTTAATCAGTACGAGGAACAATTGAGTAAAGACCCTAATTCCTCTTATTATAAACAAATGATCCGTGATATGAGGAATGAAATTAATAGTTGCGATGACCAGCTTCAGTTTTTAAGAAGTCATTAATGACACATAATTTTTTTGGCAAAATGAGGATGTAAATTAAACTGTGTCAGCAAAGAATAAAATATTAACTTTGCTAACACAGTTTTTTTATGAAAAAAGAATTTGATTTTGAGAGTTTCAAGAACAAGGCAATTGAACAGCTAAAAGCGGGTAATCCCTTGTTGGGTAAAGACGGTGGATTTTGGTAGTGTCTTCTATTTTTGGATTGGTGATGGCATTATTGGGGTTGTCCAAGTTGCTTAATATTGGACTGATGTATGCTTTTTGAAGAAGTTGGTTCCACTGTTGGGGATACACTTTTGTACCTAGGGTAAATTTATGCGATTTTCCTTTTATTCTTACGGCAAAGAATAGTGGAGTTGCTTTCTTTCTTTTAGGGGTTTTCAGGAAGAATCTTCCATTCAATTCTTCAGGGAAAAACTGTTGGCTCATCAGTGTCGAAGTTTTCCCTCATTATCAGCGGTTTATCGAAAAATGAGGGAACAATTTTGGAGAACAAAATAGGGGAATTCACTCTCAAAGAGGGGCTCAGTATAAAATCTTGGGGGATTAACAATAGTAATCTTTTTAAGCATATACATTGGCTAGCCTGAAGAGAAAGAATCTTGTATCCACGACTCCTCTGAATGATGCCCTGAATGCTTTTATCTTT
>NZ_JABSOE010000130.1 GCF_013618865.1 Phocaeicola faecicola | reverse complement strand
CATATTGTCAAGAGGGCTTCGCACCAAACAATTACTCGTAAAGCACGCCTCTTTAGGCTACTGTTGACGGAACAACAGGTTCAGACATCATGCTGAACAATTACTTGTACGACTTCTTGTCGCACGCAATAAACAAAGATACTATTTTATTCCAAATAAAACGGGCGGTTAGCAGCTTTTATTACTGCCGACCGTCCGTTTTTCCAAGAAACCGACCGATGGGTTTCCTTTTTATTTTCCAAATTCCAGGCGCAGTCCCACCTGCAGGTTGAAGTTGCACGGATGTTCCTTGCGGATGGTTTCCACTCCGCTCTTATCGTCAAAGTAGTAAGCCACTCCCGGTTCTGCATACAATCCCAGATGACGCGTAATGTTCAGCTGTACACCTGCCGATGCCATCAGCGACCACTGCAACGGGTCGACCTGCAGCGAATTGTGTTCGGGTTCTCCTTCGACCACTCCTCTCACAAAACGGATATCCTCGCTGCCGGAAACACATTTTTCCATCATACCGCCGGCCGATGCATACACAGACACCCAACGGCTGTTCCACAACATACGGTGAATCTTCAATGGAATACCCACATAATGCAGGTTCTGCTCCTTCTCCCAATACGAGTCCGCTCCCGAACGGAAGGTAGACGAAAGATAAGTATAGGTCAGTCCGGTCTCCACGGCCCAGTTCTTGCTGAAGCTCCATCGGAAAGAAGCCCCCACGGTTACCGGCATCTTATGGTTGGCCGTCGTTACCGCCTGTCCGTCACGGTTGTTGAACAACACCTGCTTGTACGCAGCATATTCATCGGAAGCCGGAATCAAGGTCGCTCCGTTGGCCGAAGAAAGGGTTCTTGCCGGAAGACCGCTGAACCCGCCGAACGAATTGGAAGCCGAATAAGGAGTGTTTCCCGCCATCAGTCCCACCGACCATCCTTTTTCCTTCTTATCCTTATGCTGTCTCTCCATTTCCATGCTTGCCCGATTCTGTGCCATCCGCCTGCGGTCCAGGTCGCGCTGCTGCACCTTCCGCTGTGTCGCTGCCTCTTCGCCCTCCGGCATATCGGCAGCAGCTACCCTTGTGGCAATGGCCTGCAGGGAATCAGGAAGCGATATTTCTTGCAGATTCCGGGACTGATCTTCCTCATTGGAAGATGCCGTGCTCCGGCCCTCAGTCCCCGATTTCTGCAATAGCAGCCCGGCCATACGGTCAGTTGGCCTCAGGGCACCCCTATCCCCTACAGGGTGAATCTGCTGAGCCAAAGCCGGATCTTCAGGCTGCGAACCATCCTCCAGACGACCTCCGTTTTCCGAGAGGTCATTCTGTATCTTTTCTATTGCATCTGCATAATTACTTTGCTGAAAATCTTCAGAAGTCATTTTTGTCAGCCAAATACTCAAGGAAGATACTGCCGCCACAAATACAGCTGCCGCAGCAATAAAACGAGGTGTTCTCCACATAGGGATGACACGGGAAGCCGACAATGCCTTTTCCAAATCCTCCCAGCCATGTTCCGGAAGCGGTTCGGAATAGTCCTCCATATGATTACGGAGCTCTTTTATCCATTTATCTTCTTCTTTCATTTTAAATCCTTCCTTTTATATTCGTTTATCTTTTTTATCAACAGTGTCTTTGCCCGGTAAAACTGCGAAGAGGAGGTATGTTCGGTAATACCCAGCAAATTGGCGATTTCCTTGTGCGACTTGTCCTCGAAGACATACAGGTTGAATACGGTACGATACCCGTCGGGCAGTTCACTGATGAACTTCATCAGTACCTGCTGGGGAATCTCGCTGACTCCCACATCCTCGTCGTCGGGGCGGTCGGGAATCTCCTCCATCAGCACCTCCTGCTGAAGCTGGTTGCTCCGTTTCCTCAGGAAGCCCAGGGCCTCATTTACAATTACTCTTGAAAGCCAGGCTTTCAACGAGCCTTCCCCTTGATAGGTAAACTGGCCGATGGACTGGAATATCCGTATAAATCCGTCGTGCAGGATATCTTCTGCCGTCTCACGATCTCCCAGATAACGGAGACAAATAGCCATCAACGCACCTCCATACCGCTCATAAAGCAGCCGACGCGCCTGGTTATTTCCTTTCACACACTCTACTGACAACTCTTCTTCCGTCATGTCCTGGTTTCTCGTTTTATTGTTTAAATAATGGAGAAGCAAAAATACTGCATCACATAGAAATATTTTTTTTATTAATTTGTTTTAACACAAAAAGAAGCAGTAAAGCCTTTTATCTTTTATTATTCAAGTGAATCGTAGAAAATAGAAAAAAGGAGAATCGTCATGAACATACACAAACACATCCATTATATCATCAGTTTTTCGGCCGGACTGCTCCTGATGTCTTGTCTGAACGAGAACGAACCGGAAAGCTTTTTCCCGACCCTGGCGACGGTAAACATGGAAGGAAACCAGGTGGAACTGGAATCGGACTCTTACGGCAGACTGGCCGTAGAGAATCCGGAGGTGCTGAAGGCCGGCGATGCGGATTCTACCGGACAACGGGTACTGGTAGGGGTGCAGTTCCTCGAAGAAAACCAGCCGTCTGAAAGCCAGGCATCTGAAGAGTCTCCTACCCCGGTGAAAATCATTGAGTTTCTATCGAAGGTACTGACCAAACGGGCAGACGACCTGAGGGTAGGCGGCACATCGGACATCTACGGAGACGCTCCGATTCAGATTACCGCTGCTTCCATCAGCGAACATCATCTGAACATCCAATACGAAATCGGAAATGCGACACCGTATGGCAGACACCGCATCAGTCTGGTGCTCACTCCGGATACGGAGATTGACGCTAAAGGCCTGATACAGGTGGAATTCCGGCACAATGCCGAAGGCGACTGGGGCAACGAACGACTTTGGGGAATTGCCGCATATACGCTTGAAAGTATTCCCGAATACGACATGGAGGGAGTAAAAGGATTCAAGATCCTCTATAACAGCGGCGCCAACCGGATGGCAGAATGGACGGTGCAGAAGACAGAGGTCACTCCTTATACCTACAAGCGGGTACATACTTCGACCCTGGATTTCCAATAATCTGCATGAAAAAGACGGTACGGACACACCTTGAGGAGTGGGGACATCATCTGTCACAGTGCCCCTTCGTCCATATCGGGAAACAGACAAACGGATAAAAAGCTACTTCATTATATATTATGTAAGCATATAAGAAGGGATATTCAGTAAATGTCCCTAAAAAGTAAGGTGGCATATAAAGTCGATAGAGTATAATCACTTTATATGCCATTGCTATTGCCCTTTTTCTGTGTTTTTTCATATAATCCTATCAGTTGGAC
>NZ_JABSOE010000013.1 GCF_013618865.1 Phocaeicola faecicola | reverse complement strand
AATCCTGTCGCTGCAAGCACTTGGCTATGACGGTGGCGAATCTTGTCATAATACATCAATTGAACTTTTTAGACCACAAAGATAAGTCAAAGAACGCTTTAATCAATTATTCGATATAAACTCTATTGTATAGTTTGCCAGGAGACTACACTATAGAATTTACAAATACCGTAATTATTTTAAATAGGTCAGACTTACCCAAACTGAAATTAATTGATCCGCCTTCTTCGGTTAAGGATAAGTTCCATTTGGAATGTATCAATGAGCAATATAAGCTGTATGCCTCTGTAATCAAATTAGCTGAGAGCAGAAATCTTCTTGACGAATATATCAGAACTGGAGCATATCTAGAGGAAAAACTCAAACAGGCTGCATTGGTGTGTACAGAGCTGAATGCAAAAATATTGTGGAAGGAAAATATACCTATTGTTATGATTAAAGTGCTTGATAGATTTATTGATAGTGGCAATGAAAATCTTTCCGAAATCCGTCCGTTCAATGCCGGCTGACATCCGTCTATCAACCCTCTTAAATGAATTCCAAACATCAGGTTGATGTTTCTGGTTTTCAGGAAATCATTATGAAGCCTGCCATGCTCCGTAGCGATTTCTTTTTCAAGGGACAACACCCACCTTCCGGCAGTTAGATTTATCACCGGAACGTTTCCTCTTCTCACCTTTATGTAGTATAGCCATAGACTGTATGATCCATTTTAACCTGTAAATAAACGAATATAATAGCGAAAAACGGTTTTTCGGACAGGACAGATTGTATGTATGAATCGTTTCTTTTCAGATACCAACTCTATATTGAGAATGGAAAATAGGATAATCGGTTAACCTTGCAATGATTTTTGTCAGGATTTGGAACTCTGATACGGAAATCGCTCCCTACATTTGCATCATTAACAATATGTTTCACTCAAATACATTTCGAATTATGAAAGACAGCAAAAAAATTGAGTTACTGAATGAACTGGTTTCCAAATCGACACCGCAAAATGTGGACTTCACGCCGCACAATGGCAATTACTGCGTTACTTTGGTGGCCGTGCAGCCTGTCGACTTTTTCGGTAATAAAAAGCGTAACTTCAAGATCCGGGGACGTTTGGACGAAGGCAAGACAATTTCAGCCGATTTGATAGCAGAGGGCGAAATGCTCTTTGGCATAGAAGGTCTGCCCTATGTGGCGCACGAAGGCGACCGGACCCCTATATACAAAATTGTCCGTGCCTCCATTCTCTGTGCCTACGGAGCTTTGCAGCTTCCCAACCTTCACCGGTCAATGAGAAAGATTGCCCGGCAGGATTACCCTTTTACAAAAAAGGACAACAAGGAGCAGCTAAAAGCTGAAGTCCGGTTCATGAAAAAACTGGCAGCCGTAAACGGTGATTCCGGACGCCACACCAAGGCGCGAACTGCTTTGGTACATTCCACATCCTCCCGGCTGAAGGATTGCCTGTTGTACTACAAGGAATATGAACCCCGGATATACGAACAGATACAGAACTCCATGACTGAACTGCAAGCGTTCATCCCTTCCAAGGAAGACAGCGAAAGTGCGGTTCCCGACATGTTTGTTTGGAAATACGATTCGGATTATCCCAGTGAGACCTTCGACTATCAGGTAGTCATGTTCAACGCCAAAAGCAAGAACAAGGGACAGTTCTGGTGGGATTACCTGAAACTCAATATCTTTCTGGAAGATCCGGAATATCGTTTGGGCTACTATATTCTGATGAACCGCTGGCAAATTCCGGTCATTCAAAGATGGATTGCCGGATACCGCGAAAAAGGTCTTTTCGAGTCCCAGCGTGCAAAAGACTATCTTCTTTTCTATCTGAAAGCCGGCGAAAAGACTCCGGTCCGCGTTCTGAACTCCCAGGGTGTACAAGTCAAGGTAAAAATGATTCCAAGATAGGTTCGGTCACATATTGCTCCTCATAGGGAAAAGTGAATAATACATTTTGTTGAAACTCTTCTGCCGACAAGATGCATTATTTGCCTTTCCCTTTGTTTTTGTAACAGGATATTTATACTTTTGCCACATAAAAAACCGTCCGGTCGGTATTTTTTATGTATAACAAAGTCCAAAATGAATCCGGTTGCCGGAAAATGGAACGAAAAAAGACATAGAGGAACATCTCTGTTTGAAATTCCACTTTCCGTTCGGGTTCCCCTATGCCAAATAAACCGACTAATCGGATTATTTGATAACAAATATAGCTAAAAAGAATTTGGTACAGGAATTTAAAGAAAAAAAAGATACTGGGATAAAGCGGCATAAAAGAGCTTATTGGTTACTAAGAGCCTTTAATTCATCTATTTCCGCCAAAGCTACACATTTAATAACATTAAAACAAACTGCATTTTCATGTAAAAAGACTATTTTTGTAGAATACAAAAATAATGTCATGAAAGGAACAAAAGGTTCAGAAACAAAAGCGTTAATCAGGGAGGTTGCATTAAAACAGTTTCTGACAAAAGATTACAGCATGGTCCCCCTGAAAGATATAGAGAAAAGCCTCAATTTATCAAGAGGATGTATGTCATATCACTATCCAACAAAACAAGAATTGTTTATTGATGTGATCAACTTCTACATTTTAGATGTGCAAAGAATAAAGCATGCATCAAACAATATGTCTGATCTGTCTTTATTCGAATACCTCAATCAATATGTTAACAATATTGCAAAGGTAATGGAAAAACTTTCCCATATTGTTCTACCGGAAGCCAATATTAATGGAACACGTGCATACATGACTCTGATTTTGCAGGCTGAAAAAAATTACCCCGGATTTCATCAGGCATTGAATGAAATTGAAAGGAATGAATTGGCGCAATTGAAACAAATTGTTGTTAAGGCACAGAAAGAAGGTGAAATACGTAGCACTTGCAATGCCGATTTGCTTGTTCAACAAATCAGATTGATTTTCTTGGGTAAATCATATCAGGATTCATTAAGGAATGGATTGGATGTGAATTCCTTAAGAGAACAATTGTTTTTTATATATTTCTTAATCAAAAACAGGTAAAAAAAATGAAGAATGATGTTTTTATTACGGGAACATCTTGTTATTTCCCTAATAAACCGGTCTCTAATGAAGACATGGAAGACTTTTTAGGATTGATTGCAGGAAAACATTCAAGAGTCAAACCTATTATTTTAAAACAGAATGGTATCAGACAACGCTATTATGCACTCACAAAAAATCAGGAGATAACGCATACAAATGCAGAAATGGCAGCTAGTTCAATACGACGGCTGTTACAGGATACTTCTGTCTCAGAATCGGATATTGAATTATTGACATGTGCCACATCAAGTCCGGACCAGATGCTTCCGTCCCATGCCTCCATGGTTCATGGATTGCTGAAAAACAAGCCGATGGAAATATTTTCCGCTTCGGGTATCTGTCTATCATGCCTTCAGGCATTTAAAACAGCTTTTTGGAGCATCGCTTCCGGAGAAAAGAGAAATGCGGTATGCAGCACTTCCGAGTTAATATCTGCAACTCTGCTCTCAAAAAACTATGATATTGAATATGAAAAATGCGCAGACTTGGGTACACAGCCCTATATGGCACTTGAAAAAGATTTTCTGCGTTTCATGTTAAGTGACGGTGCCAGTGCCGTATTACTGCAAAACCATCCAGAAAAAGGAAAAGCACTAAAGATTGAATGGGTGGAAATGACATCATTTGCAAATGAGCTGCCCACATGCATGTTCATGGGAGCAGAAAGTAAAGATGACGGAGAATTGAGAAGCTGGAAATCATTCAGCAGTCAGGAAAGAATAGACCGCTCATTATTTGTTGTAAAACAAGATGTAAAACTATTAGGTAACTATGCCGTAAGGTATTGTGTAAAACATATCCAATATTGCCTTGAAAAACACAACATTTCACCGGACGAGATTTCTTATGTACTCCCTCATGTCTCTTCCTTGTTCTTTTATGATAAGCTTATAAATGAACTGAAACAGGCAGGAATCGGAATTGACGAAAGCAAGTGGTTCACGAATTTGCCGAAGGTCGGCAATATCGCTTCCGCCGCCATATTTGCGATTTTGGATGAGTTCTGGAATACTCACAAGCTCAATTCTGGCGAAAAAATACTGCTGATTGTCCCGGAAAGCGGACGTTTTTCTTATGGAACGGTACTATTAAGTGTGGTTTAGTTTGGATATAAACAATAAATCACTTACTTTTGCACAGATAAGAAACGACATAGTATAGTATCATATATCATCTTTCAAACGAAAAGTGGAAAATTTCAAAGAGATAAGATGGGATATGACGGCTTGCGCTATATCAAGGCATATAGCACGGGTGCGTCAGCTTCATCTCTAAGGTATTCCACTACCACGTTTGGGTTGCTGATTGCATCTGTGCTATTTTTATATAACGTATGCCATTGGATGGACCCTAATTTGAAAAAACGGATAATTGACGAAGCATACAGGCTGTTCATTATCAAAGGAATAAAGCACACTTCGTTTTGTGACATAGCAATAGCTGTGCACAAATCCAAAGGGGCAGTCATGCATTATTTCCCTTCCAAAAAGCAATTGGTAAACACGGTTGTCGAAAAGCGTTTTATCCCTGCATCCCAGTTGTCCCCGGAAATAAAGCTTTTGTCTTATAAAGAATGGAGCGAGTTTATCCGCCATTACAAGAACCCTATCGAACGGGCGATTCATGATTTTCCGGGAAATCCGGACGGTATCGGATTACTGCATTATATGCAGTTCATATCTTCCGCAAGCGAATACATGAATGAGTTTCCGCAAATATACCAGAAGCTCCTTGAAGAGGAGCAGGCTTTCCTTCTCAATGTAACCAGTAAAGCGGTTACAAAACACAATCTGATAATAAGCGATATACAATTATTCAGCAGACAGACATTTGAAATGTCCATCGGCAACACATTTCTGAAATTGATTTCCTTCAATTAAGAATCCTGACACTCTCCCTCCCGAAAAACGGAAATACAATCCGCCTGAGAAAAGCATTGTTTTCCCCTTCCATCAAAGGAAACCCCTTTTCCGTTTGCCAACCGCGTTTGTTTACGGTTTTCAAATGAATTTTCCGTACGGCTCCGCCGGGGAAAATTCATTTGAAAAAGAACGCGGCAGCAAACGGAAAAGGGGTTGCGACAAAGATTACAGGGGCAAAACAGTGACCGACGTGACGCATAGCCGCCGGACGGCAGCATCCTATCTTTATACCGATAGCCTGAAACAGACCGTAGAACATACCGGACCCCACAACTTCTTGTGATGGAATAAGTGGTTCCCGACAGGCAACAGGGGGCTTCAGCTCCCTCTGTTCTGCATAGCCCAGAGCTGGCGCATGGCATCCCTCTCCTTCCGCATACGCCCTCGTGTCTCCTTCCTAACCTGATGTGTGCTGTCCTTGCGAGTGCCCTTCCACGCTTTCAGTCTCCTGTTTCCGTCTTTCGTCCTCTTTTTCCTGCGTTTTCCTCTTTTATTCAATCTGCCGGACAGACATCTCATGCCATCTTGCGACACGTAACGTCAACACGTTGTAATTCTGCGGTTTATTCAAAAACAAGCAGTTATTTTTGGAGTATGAAACAAATTTGACAACCTCTAAAAGTGACAGCTATGGCACAAGAAAATGACATGAAAGAAAAACCGAAACGGAAACGCAGAACGGCAGACCGGTCCGTAAAAGAACAACCGTATGTGGAACAAATCAGCGAATTGCTGATGGTCCACAACAAGAACGACCCCAAGTCTGGAGTCGGCGTCATCAGTCAGGCAGACGAAAAGGGAAACTACAAGACTGTACCCCCGGATGAGAAAAATGAAAACTCATTCCTGAAATTCGACAAGAATTCAAGCATTCTTGAAAACTTCATCAAAAACTTCTGGAGCCAGTTCAAGGAACCGACCCATTTCCGCCTCCTGCGCATGACCTACCATGACTACCAACGGAACAAGCAGGCCATCAAGGACCTGGCGGAAGGAAAACAGACGGACGCAGTGAAGGAGTTCCTCAAGCACTACGAAATCCGCCCGAAAAGACAGGAGGAACAAAAAAGTACAAACGAAAAAGAAAACGCAAGTATGGCAAAGAAACAGGAACAACAACCGCAGCAACCACAACAACCGCAACAGCAGCCCGAGCAGCTCTCACAAGTGCAACAGGCCGCACAAGGTATGGAGGGGCAGCAGAATACTGAAAACCAGACACCGTCCTACCGCTACAACGAGCACATGATTGACTGGGAATACTTGAACAAAGTCGGTGTATCTAAGGAAATGTTGGAAAGGTCCGGAGTCCTCGACGGTATGCTGAAAGGTTACAAGACCAACAAGACCATTCCGCTGACGCTCAACATCAACGAAGCGATGGTCATCAAGATGGACGCACGCCTCTCATTCTTCTCCAACAATAACGGGCAGGTAGTGCTGGGGGTACACGGCATACGCAAGGAACCGGAACTGGGACGACCTTACTTCGGACATAATTTTACCGAAGAGGAGAAAAAGAATCTGCGCGAAACTGGAAATCTGGGACACCCCATTGATTTGAACCTGAGAGGAAACACCTACGAACCTTGCCTGGTATCCATTGACAGGAACACTAACGAGCTGGTGGCTGTCCGGACGGAACATGTCTATATCCCCAACGAAATCAAGGGTGTAAAACTCGAACAGGACGAAATCAACAAACTGAAAACGGCGAGCCCGTTTTTGTGGACGGAATGACTTCCGCCCAAGGGAAAGAGTTCAGCGCGACACTCCAATATAATGCCGAACGCAGGGGAATCGAATTCATTTTCCCGAAAGACCAGGAATTCAACCGGCAAACACTCGGAGGGGTACAGCTCACTCCCAACCAGATAAAGATGCTCAGCGAGGGACATACAATCCTGGTGGAAGACATGAAAACTAAGGAGGGAAGAATATTCTCATCATTTGTCACACAAGACAGCATCTCTGGAAAAATGATCTACACGCGCAGCAATCCCGAGACTGGGGAAATCTACGTGCCCAAGGAAATTAGCCACACGCAGCTGACACATGAGGACAGGGAAACTCTCCGCAAGGGAGGAACGGTATATCTAGAAAACATGATCAGCAATAAAGGGGAAGAGTTCTCCGCTTTCGTACGCTTGAACATGACAACGGGCTATCCGCAATATTCCCGCACACAGGACGGCTTCAACGAACAGCAGGCTCCGAAAATCCCGGCAGAAGTCTTTGGACATGTGTTCACGGCACAGGAAAAGGCAAACTTGCAGGACGGGAAAGCCATCCTTGTTTCCGGGCTGAAAAAAAACGGTGGGGAGGAGTTCTCCACCTATATAAAGGTCAGTCCCAACACAGGAGCGTTGAACTACTTCCAAGAAAATCCGGACAAGCCCCGAAACACCCAGCAAAATGCGCAGGCAAACAACGCCACCCAGCAACAGGAACAGAAAAAGGGTGCGAAACAGGCGGTATGACAGCACCTGCCAGAAGGAAATAACCTATTCACGAACATTTCAAGACAAGAATGACAATGGAACAACGACCAAATCACATATTCAAGGAAGAACAGATTGACTGGACACAACTGGCTAATGCCGGCATCAGCAAAGAGCAACTGGAAAAGGACGGAAACCTCGACCTGCTCCTGCAAGGAAAGCAGACGGAAATCCTGTCTGTCAAGCTGAAGACACCTGTCATCAGGCTGACCATGGATGCCACGCTCCGCATCATAAGGAATGCGGAAGGCAATCCGGTCGTGGAAATCAGCGGTATCAATACCGAAAACCAATAAACAGAAAAATCAGTATCACCGGTTTCTCCGTATGGCTTGTCCGTATGGAGAAACCCAAAAACAGAAACATCATGATTGCAATATTGACTGACAAACCGAATGTAGGCAAAGAAATAGCAAGAATCGTAGGCGCGTACAAATTTGAGAAAGGATACATGGCCGGAAACGGTTATCTGGTGACATGGACGTTCGGCAACATGCTTTCGCTGGCCATGCCGAAGGACTACGGAACGGAAAGAATGGAAAAGGAGGATTTCCCCCTGGTACCGGAAACATTCCGCCTGATGGTGAAGCATGTCCGCACAGATGACGGATGGATACCCGATATCAATGCCGTCATGCAGCTCAAGACGATAGAGAAAGTGTTCGGGCAGTGCGATACCATCATTGCCGCCACCGACGCTTCACGCGAGGGAGAAATGGTATTCCGATACATTTATTCCTATCTGGGCTGCAAGCAGCCGGTGCTGCGCCTCTGGATCTCGTCGCTGACGGACGAGGCGGTACGCAAGGGGATGGAAAACCTGCGGCCTGTGAGGACGTACGACAACCTGTTCCTCGCCTCCGACAGCCGCAACAAGGCTGACTGGCTGTTGGGAGTGAACGCAAGCTATGCCGTATGCAAGGCTACCGGACTGGGCAACAACTCACTGGGACGGGTACAGACTCCCGTGCTCGCCGCCATCAGCAGCCGTTACCGTGAACGTGAAAACCATATCGGAATGGACTCCTGGCCGGTCTATATCCAGATACGCAAAGGGGACACTTTGCTGAAGATGCGTTGCACCGACGAGTTCCACGACAGGGAAGCCGCCATGCAGTTTTACAACGACTGCAAACATGCCGGACAGGCAAGCGTCACCTCCGTCAGCCGCCAGACTAAGGAAATACCGCCTCCTGCCTTGTACAACCTGACCGAACTCCAGAAAGATGCCAACCGTTACTACGGCCTTACGGCCGGACAGACGCACGACATCGCCCAAAGTCTCTATGAAAAGAAGCTGATATCCTATCCGCGCACTGCCGGACGCCACATCTCACGCGATGTGTACGATACACTGCCCGCTATCATGGAAAAGGCTTTGGTCTGGAAGGAATTGCGCCCTTATGTGAAATCAATGGGTATCGACCTCACCCGACTGCCGGAACACGTTATTGATGACGACCGCCTGACGGAACATCCCGCCATCATAATCACGGGAGTATGCCCCGAAAAACTTGACAATACGGAAATGCAGGTATTCATGCTTGTCATTGGCAGAATGCTGGAAACGTTCATGCCCCCGTGCCGGATAGAATACACAACTGTAAATGCCGTATGCGCAACAGGAATATTCCGGATGCAGGCCGGTCGCATCCTTGAAAAGGGATGGCACGCCATCTTCGAGCACGAAAACGCAGCAATGCCGGAAGGTTACACGCCCTCGGCATGGTTTGAAGTGCAGGCGGGCGAAATGTTTCCAGTGGCAGCCTGCAATCTTGTACACAAGAAAGCCCTGCCTGTAAGTCCGTTCACCGATGCGGAACTGATCGACTATATGGACACGGCCGGATTGGGAACCGTCGCCACACGGTCAAACATTATCCAGACGCTGATTGACCGCAAGTACATCCGCTATTCGGGGCGTTACATCATCCCCACACGCAAGGGGCTGTACATCTATGAGACTGTCCGTGGAATGAAAATCGCAAATGCCTCGCTCACTTCCGGATGGGAAGCTATGCTGGCACATATAGAGCGGGGACAACTCGCCCCAAAAGCATTCCTCGATGGGGCGAAGAAACTGGCAAAAGAGATAACGGACGATATTTTCCGGATTTACAGATCCGACAGATAGCAAATACGATACTACGGGCAACAGAAGAGAAGGATGCAGATCTATTAAAGGTTTGCATCCTTCTCTTTTTGGGTTGAAGGTCCGGACGATGTTTTTCCGTTTTTGACGGCAAAGGTATCGGATTGCGCTGTTTGGCGCAAGGCAGCCCTTCGGGCCGGTTGGCTGGAAAAAAATCATCCTCGCTGCGCTCCGGTATTTTTTTCCGCCAAGCCTTGCCACCAAAACATCGCCAATCCGAAAATAGGAGGCCTGTAAAATCGGGAAAAACCATCCCGATGGGATTTATTCATCATAAAAAAAACAGTAATATGAAAATTCAGTCTATCAAAAACATCGGCACACTGGCAGCGACGGGAATCCTGATTACAGGAGCTGTCCTGCTTTGGAACAAGGGTATCGTTCCGGTCTGCACCATCACGCTCCTGCTGATGGCAGGAAGTATCGTAAGCTGGTTATTCAGCACAATCAGGCTGACAATCAAGCTGTTGATTGCCGCCATCATTCTGACAATACTTGTATAACCCTTCAAAAACACAGAACAGACATGAAAACAAGAATCTGCAATGCGTCTTCACCTGCAATGCCGGCCATGTGGCCCCCAGTCCATAGTATAAGACCAGTTAAAAGACGCTTTCCGAACACAGTGGACGAACCGAAACGGATCGGCTACTATCTGGAACCGCTGAAAGACATCGCCTCACATCCTGAAAGGACTGAGATATTAAGACTTTACCTGAACGAAAACATTGTTTAACCCAATTAAATACACAATTCTATGTTTTTTCAAACTATTTATCCGATGCTGTCCGCAGGTACGGACCTGAGCATCAACATCAGACGAGTGAACAATACCCTTTGTGTGGCAGTCATGCCACGGCACATGGGAGTAAAAGACGAATCCGGCAAGAACCTTGTTCCGCTTATCCTCAATGGCACTCCGGAGGAGTTGGATGCAGAATTCCTGAAAACCATCACGGCACCTGTCAGCCGGGCACTGGGTATGCTGACCAACCTTGAAACTTTCGAAAAACAGACGGAAAAGGTTTCCGCAAAGGGCAAGACGGAAAAAACGGCGGTTGAAAAGGAAACGAAGGAAGCAAGGGAAAAACGGGAAAAAATGGAAAAACTTCTGAAAAAGGCCGATGAAGCCCATACAGCACACAGGCACTCCGAAGCTCTTACCTGGTTAAAACAGGCACGGGTACTGGCTCCGGCCGACAAGCAGAACGAAATCGACATCCGCATGCAGGAAATACAGAAGCAAGCCGATGCCGGAAGCCTGTTCGCCGCACTGCCGGAAACCCAACCGCAGCCTCAACCGGCAGCACAACCGCAACCTGCACATCCGGCAGCACCAACAGGAAACGGCATAGGGACAGCCTCCATGACACAGGACGGACAAATGCAGATGTTCCACCAGCATCCTGCTGCCGTACCCCAATATACCGATACAGAACCTGTACCGGTGCCTCAACCCGTTATACAGGAAACAGGGAGTGTACCCGGAGGATACCCGCCTATGCAGCCGGGATATGTACAACCCGCACAATATACGGGACAGCCGGCAGCCAGGACAGAGGCACCTGCATCTCAACCCGTTCCACCGGAAACAGGAGGTTTTCCTGGAGGATACCCGCCCATGCAGCCGGGATACGTACAACCCGCACAATATCCCGGACAACATCCCGTATATCCGCCACAGATGCAGCCCGTAAACGGTCAGCCTTACCATTACCAGCAGCCGGTACAGCCGCCGCTTCCGGTACAGAACGCTTCCACAGGCAACCGTGAATACCGCACTCAGTCCCAGGAAACACCGGAAACATACAGTTTTGACAAGGACGACGAAACAGACAGGGAACTGTTGAAAGAAAACCCGTATGCCGAATACATTGATTTTCCGGAAGAAAACAGAGTAAAGGACGAGGCGCAACAGGAACTTGTATATTGTTAATCGGATGTACGTAAAACCTGTGCTGCCCGGCTATGTTCTCAACCAGGAGCAAGCTCAAGAAAGAGAATCATAAAACAAATTTACAGAACATTTTAAAATCATACAACTATGGCACTTGAAATCAAAGGACTCAAAAGAGTATTCAAACTGAAAAAAGGAAGCGAAACACTCCTTCTGGACGATCCGAATCCGAATATGGCTCCCTCCGAAGTCATGGATTTCTATTCCTTGACTTATCCGGAACTGACAACCGCCACACCGCACGGGCCGGTCATTGAAGACGATTGTGCGGTATATGAGTTCAAAACGACAATCGGAACCAAAGGATGAAGACACTGAATAAGAAACAAACGCTAAAAAAAGAAAAGACATGCAGACAGCTATCGGAACGGGAAATACAGGATTTGGCCCGTTACATTATCAACGAGGTGGAATCATCCACCGACATCAGCCGAGGGACAGCACAAAGAAGAAAACGGCTTCTTCCAACACCTTCAAGCGTAATGATTTTCTGACGGGGAGATTTCTCCCCGTTTCTTCCGATTTCTATATGGAAGACCCGGAAACGGAAACATCCATAAACCTGAGTACACGGAAAAATTTCGACTATCTCTACCGCTCAGCCGTGAATTATGTAAATCTGCTGGGACTGAACCTTCCATACCCCAAAAAGAAAAGGTCTTCCTATCCGAGAATCGACATCATACGACTGTACGAGGTCATGGAAAATCTGTTGCCGGAAAACGTCAATCTTGAATTCAGGGACGGCAGGCTCACATTCTGCCTCTACCATTTCCATAAATGGCCGGACTACGAACTGCTTTGGCTGCCTTTGGATTTCACGGAGAAGCTCAACCGCCAGCTCAAACGCATCACATTGGAGTTCATACGCAGATTCGCCCGGCATCACGGGATCGGGGATATAACCGACACATATTATTATGATATGTCCGGTGACTATCTTTTACTGAATCTTGACGAGGATTCCCAAGAATTCTCTCCGAAAGAGAAGAAAAGGATCAAGAATCTGGTAAACTCCTATGATAAAGGGAAAATTGCCAGGCTCTTCAAGCGGATGTACGGCAAATCATTCTGTATGGATATGGAGAAACAGCTGTATGCGTACAAGCCGAAAAAGAAAAGTGAAGAGAAGTTCGTTGAACTCTTAAAAGAAGGAATGACACTTATGGGCAAGGAAGTACCCGGTATCATGGATTACCAATATGACTGGATCAATGAGAAGGAGCCGGATTTCCTGCCCGCCACGCTGGATGCGCAGATCACACTGGTATATTCGCTAAATGATGAAGTATCGGAAGAAATAAGAAGCGTTTTCAATGCGGATATGCAGGAGTCTTACAACTTTACCCCGGTCACCACGCTTTTCCTGACCCCGGAAACGGACCGGATTTTTAAGGCGGATGACTTTCCGGAACAGTTTGCCGACTGGTTTTCCCGGTTTGTCTACCACATCACACATGAACTTTAAAAGAAAGGAATAGGCTATGAATGAATTAACAAGAGAACTACAACATATGCTGGTGCCCAAGGCGGCATTGATAGCTTACAGGCAGGATAGCAACACTTACAACCACAGGCAGGAATATTATCTGGAGCTTCATCCAATCGACAGAAAGGGAAAACTGAAAGCCGCCATTCCTGTTTCCTGTGAGTTTATGAACATACTTGTGGAAAACTATGCTATGAATATGACCAGCATTCCTTATGGGAAAATTCCTCCGAACCTGCTTTGGGCCAATTCCCGGAAAGGGCATGAAAAATATGTATGGTACAATCCTCCGGGAAGAAGAAGAATGTTCTTCCGTGAAAGCCTGAACATTGCAAACGGAGAATTCAACCAACCGGGAATCATCTATGCGGTGGAAAGGAACAAGATGAACATCTATGCCTTCAAGGGGGAAAAGCCACACGAAACGGACACCCTCTATCTTGCCCCGTATTTCAACGTGACCGGAAGCAGTGTATGTCTGGGAAACTCCTCTCTGCCTGTTCCACAGAATCCCACTTTTGACGAGTGGCTGGAATACTGGGAAAAACTTTTCTGGATGAGCGAGTTTTCCCATTTGGGAGGAGGGACAAACCCTACGAAGAGCAATCTTGTCATCGTCACGGAAAAGGCAAGAAACCAGCCCTTCGACTACGAAGAACTCAAACCACATAACAAACAATTAAAAGATCTGCTCACATGAAAAAGATTCATTATACAGACTCTTACCTGCTTGCCCCCTACCATCCGGTAAGCATATTCGTCATCGGAGCCGGAGGAACCGGATCGCAGGTAGTGACCAATCTCGCACGTATGGATGCCGCCTTACGCGCTCTCGGTCATCCGGGACTATACGTTACCGTATTTGACCCTGATACCGTATCCGAAGCCAACATCGGAAGACTGCTTTTCAGCGAATCTGAAATAGGACTGAACAAGGCAGACACACTGGTCTCACGCATCAACCGCTTCTTCGGGAACTCGTGGATGTCGGAAAGCCGCCGTTACCCCATCCTCACGACGGGGGATTCCGAGAACAAACGATTGGCCAACATCATCATCACCTGCACGGACAACGTCCGCTCGCGGCTTGACCTTTGGCGTTTCCTGAAAAAACACCGGGACACAAGAAACGACGACGAAAAAACGCCTATTTACTGGATGGACTTCGGCAACACGCAGTTTACCGGCCAGGTACTGATCGGTACCATACGCAATAAAATCAGACAACCTGCCTCAAAGGAATATCTTGCCATACCAAGCATGAACACCGTTACCGAAGAGGTCAGTTATTCCATGCTCCGCGACACCGATTCCGGCCCGAGCTGTTCCCTGGCTGCGGCATTGAAAAAACAGGACCTCTTTATCAATTCCATGCTGGCACAGGCCGGATGTGAAATCCTGTGGAAGATGATACATGAAGGATGCACCCCTTACCGGGGAGTTTACCTGAACATGGAAACCCTGCGGCTCACTCCAATACCGGTATGACCACAAACGACACGGCGCTTCCCGTTTTACTATAGCAGATACGGAAAGTGCCGTGTCATAAGAAATGACGGCTACAGCCATTGACATTATCCTGCACACCGGCAAATCAATTCATGTATGCCGTACATCTCTGTCAGAAAACAATTCCCACATCAAGTTTTTATTTTCCCCCGCTGTTTAAGGAATTCCTGAATCTCAGAAGCCAGATAGAAATTCTTCCCATTATCATCCATACAGTAATAGCGAATGATTCCCTTTTCACGGTAACGGGCAAGCGTGCGCTGCGAAACACCGAGCAACTCTGCCAGGTCCACATTGTCCAGCAACTTGTCTCCGTTCAGACACTCCTTCAAATGATTCATGTGATCCAGTTTCTTTTCGATACGGGCAAAGCCTTCCACCATCGTGGCAATCAGCCTTTCAAGTATTTCATTATCTATATACGACATAATCTTTCCATGTTTAAGTGAATACTCCATACCCTCTTTTTGTGCGCACATGAAGAGTATATGCATATTACAGTGAAAAAACAGTGCCGTAACATTACATTTTCAAGGCAAATAAACATAAACACCTATATATCAACTTAATATCAAACAAGAATACTTGTATTACGAGTATGAAGTGTAAAGCCTTCAAGTGTAAACACTGTAAACTGTTTACAGTAAATTTACATATTACTTGATTTCTCTAAATTTTCATCTAACACTCTTGTAACTCTATAATACCTCCCCATTACAATGTATCTTATTTTAAAATCTTTCCTGCTTTTAAGACAACCGAGTCCATAACTAATAGCTATAATTTATAACTTTGTAAAAAACTAAAATTAAATATGGAATTATATAATTACTTAGGACATAATAAATACAGCACATCTGCTTTTTGTATTGTTTTAGACCTTCCTATCGACCTTACAAACTTTAAGAATGGACTCAATGATCATCAATTCGCACTTTATCTTCATGAATATATACATTTTCTGCAAGATATTTCCACAATATATGGTCTAATGAAATTTTCTAATATTTTACTTTATACGAAAGCCCAAGCATCGTATGCTGTAAAAAAGCGATATAAAAAAATCAAAATACCAGCACATGCACCATCTGACTCCCATTCTTATAGTTATGTTAAACGTAACTATGATATGTTTCAATTATATAGAGGAGATGGAGTTAATAGTTTGTCTCAACATTTTGACAAACATTCAATAACAATAAAACAAATAAAAGAAGTTAGTAACCTAAAACCCAGCAATAATGAAACAATTAAAACCTTACAAATAACCATTGAAGATCAAAATGGCACCACTAATACTGTTTGTTTTGGAGGAGAGATTATTTGTGAAAATATGGCATCTTTAGCTGAACGTGAATATCTAAAAAATAAGCAGCTTTTACCTTCAAAGACAACAGAATATCCATACTATTTGGCAGAAAAACTCGCAGAATTTATTTATCCTGAGATCGCATCCCTTTCTAAAGAATGGTTATTTTGGATAATGGATTTATGTTTATCAAAATCATTTAATCCTGGCTATGTATTTTTTCTTTTGATTAAAGACTTAAAAGACAATAGTTTTGTCAAGGCTCCAACAAATGAAAAACTACTTGCTATTTTTGATAAAATTATAAATGGCGGCAAATACACTCTAATGGAAATACACAAAGAAATTCTTGATGAATTAGACCAAATATTTAGACTTCCAATGTTTGATGGCAATAAAGATTGGTTAAAGGTTGAATTTGAGCGAATAAGATTCTTAAGACAAGACTCTCAAATTATGCGTTCTTTTATGCAATACAAAAAGACTGAACTATCTCGTATGGCAAGGGTTATTATGGATATGTTAGGTCATCCTACAGTCAAGAATGATATATCAGAAGCGATAATACAACCGCCTGCACGAGCTTTGAAGTTTCATCAAGTAACGAATCTATGCTTATGGTATTTTGAAGCATATAAAGAGGTATTCTCGGCTTTAAATATCCCAAATTATAAATGTCAAATGTACAAAGATTGTGTTCGTTCAAAGATAATCGATAAAGAAATACTTAATACTAAGATTTGTCCTGAACAACAAAAGATTTATAACACAACATCATCTATGGCATTATGTCCGTTTGGCGTGTTTTGGAAAAGTTTAGGCCTATGGGGGAAAAAGCCTATATAAAGATACAAAACTTCGAAGTCTCAATCTTTTCAAAAACTGATAATCTGAGATAACTTGTCACCACAAGCGGAAAAGACACTTGAAAGAGGTGTACCGGAACTTTCTGAAATGGGATACGTCCGTGAGTATGGCTATCCACGAATCACTCTAGACTTAAAGAGGTAGCCCTTTCCTAACATTTCCGCAGAAACCGAGTTTTCATATCTCTTTTCCATGCCGTCCACCTGATTGTGGAGGAAGAAGGAACCTGGAATGTCCGGGCAAGAAAAAATGCACCCACCACCTTCGCACCGCACCTCTCCAGATTCCGGGCATAATCGAAGAGACTTTCTCCGGTAGTCAGCAAATCATCCAGAATTACAACCCGCCTCCCACACAGTTCCGTGGACATCACATAATTATTCATATTGACAGAAGAACGTATAGCCGCCGTATGTTTGCTTTCCCTGTTTTCCGTGATACGGATCAGTTCCAATCCGGATTGGGCATATCCCGCGTTTTCCAGGAAACCGGCAACTCTGCCAAACCGCTTATAATATCGGGCAGCCGTGCTGCAAGGCATGAACATGACAGTTATCCCCCTTTCATAACAGAGAGTTTGGAACATCCGGGAAAAATACTCCCTGCAATCCTCTTCACCTTCCTTGAATGCATATACCTTCTGTACAAATTCCTCCTGTTCCTCGCGCAACCATCCATCATAGCGTTGCGAAAAATAGTAATTTCCGAATATACAAGGGATATTCCCGAACAGGAAAGGGCGCATCGGACGGGACTTGTCAAAATATTCCGGGTTGTTAAGGGCATACAACAGACGTGCAGGACGGTTTCCGGCTATTACCGCACGCCTTGCCAACACATCACGATCCTCTTTCTTATGACATGCCAGCGCATACTGGAAAAGCACTTTTGAAGCAGCCCTTTTCCAATAACGCGCATACAGCCAAAGTCCGACGAGAGCAAAAAGCACAGCCCATTCCCATATCCAGGTCCAAACCATAAAAATACCTTTTAACTACTGTAACCCAAATCCATTCCAGTAAAATTTGGTTTTCAAAATAAACATTCCATATGAAAACATCCATATATCCAATATAGATATGATGTTTTTTAACATTATAGATTACTTTTCTTCATGTTTTTTCCAGACACTTAATGAAATCTGATGCCATTCGCCCCCATTCATTTGGTTATGAACCGTTTCCCCTCTATTTTTGCAACAAACAAAAAGTTTACACCTATGGAAATTGTAAGCATCGAAGCCGAAACATTCCACAAAATGAGTGAGGCATTGGAAAACATTATCCAGAATTTGCAGAAAGGAAAAAAAACGGGAAACCGCCAAGGATTGGAGGAATGGTTAGACAACCAGGATGTATGCATGTTATTGAATATATCTCCCGGGAAACTGCTCAGCCTACGGCGCAGCGGAGCCATCGCATACAGCCGTATAGACCGTAAGATTTATTATAAGAAGAAAGACATCCAGAGCTTTATGGAACAAGAATTGAAAAAACAAAAAACTGAATGACTATGGCACATACATTACTTAATCTGGACAGTCCCGAAGTAACCCGATATTTCCAACACTTGGAATACCTGTCGTCATTATTGGAAAAAGACAATCACGAATACCGCCCCATATTGAACGGAGACCGCTATCTTACAGAAACGGAATTATCCAAACTTCTTAAAGTGACACAAAGAACCCTGATAGAACACAGGAATAACGGAAAGCTGCCGTACTATAAGTTCGGAGGAAGAATCCTATATAAGGAGAACGACATCATACAGATTTTAGAGAAAAACAGAATGGAAGCCTTCAAGACCGATTAAAAGTGCTGACATTATCCTTCTCATTATCAAAAACAAAAAAAAATACTATATGATATTTTTGAAAAAACTTCCACATATATTTGGAGGAATCGAACTTAATACATACCTTTGCAATGTCAAAAAGATAACAATACAGAATTATTGAAATAAGAAGAAGTTAAATTAAGGCTGATTCAGTGGTTTCAATAATTTCAAGAAATATAAAGGTATTGACCATCAGTAAATTAAGAGCATAATATTAGAAATGCTCATTTCCTGGTGGCACCACTTTGAAGAAAAGCAAAAGACAGTAAAATCCTGATTTCCAAGCGAAATCGGGATTTTTTGTTTTTCCCAAGCAGGCAAAAAACGGCAAAATATTACCGTTCGAGGTGGAGTAAAAGGTGGAGATAAAAGGTGGAGCAAAAATCTCCACCGAATTAGAGTCTTTCTCGCTGATTTGCAATGTTTTGCGCATCAAGAAAACGTGGTCGGTTTCCTACTTTTGTCCAAACCAAAAACTGTAGGAAAATGAAAAGAAGTTCATTCAATGTGCTTTTCTTCTTGAAGAAGACCAAGCTGCTGAAAAACGGAGAAGCATCCGTTTGTATGCGTATCACTGTAGATGGTACGCGAGTTGAAAACAACATCCGCAAAAGCATTAACCCGTCTCTCTGGAGTCAGGCTAAGGAATCCGCCAGAGGCAAAAGCCGCAAATCATGTGATCTGAATGCCTATATCGAAAATGCGAGAATCAAATTACATCAGATTTTTTGTGAGTTGGAAGAACAGAACCAGCCTATAACGGCACGTCTGTTACAGGAAATATTTTTCGGACAGGACAAAGAACCGGAAGCGGTACGCACGCTCATCGGTACCATGCAGGAGCACAATGACCAATGCCGTGCCCTGGTCGGTAAAGACTACGCCCTGATTACCGTTCGCCGTTATGAAAGCTGCAAGCGCTATCTTGCCGAACTTATCAGACAGAAATACGGAAAGGATGATCTGCCGCTGGCGGAAGTCAACGGTGAGCTGGTACGTGCCTTTGAATTTTATTTGAAGACAGAAAAGGAATGTCAGCAGAATACCGTTATCCGTTATATGAAATGTCTGAAGAAAATTACCAATTTGGCACTGGCCAATGAATGGATAGCCAAAGATCCGTTTATCGGTATCAAGTTCCACGAAAAAGAAGTAATCCGTGAGTTTCTTACTATGGATGAACTGCTGACCATCTACCACAAGGAATTTTCTCTGGAACGAATCACCGTAGTCCGTGATGTTTTTATTTTCGCCGCCTTTACCGGTTTGGCTTTCATTGACGTACAACAACTTTCCCATGAGCATGTCGTAAAAGACAACAACGGAAACTTGTGGATCAGGAAGCCACGTCAGAAAACAAAGAACATGTGTAACATTCCGTTGCTGGATATTCCTTTGGAAATCCTGAGAAAATATGCAGATTATCCTGCCTGCAAAAAGAAAGGAGTATTGCTGCCTGTCCCTTGCAATCAGAAGATGAACAGCTACCTGAAAGAGATTGCCGACCTGTGTCTGATAAAGAAGAACCTGACTACACACACGGCTAGGCATTGTATCTTTTCTTATTCATTGAAAATAAGTGGTTTATACGAGTCGCTTTATTAAGCAGGTAACGATTTAGAAACGAGCAAGGTTCCCTTATCTGTTTTATTCTGCATTATTGAATAAGAACGCTTTATCTAGATACAAAGGTAGTATTAATTTTGTTATGATTAAAATCATAATCTAAATTTTATTTTTACCATTCACAGGAAACCACAAGTTCCGGTTTTAATAATTTAAGTTCTTCAAATATCTCTTTAGCTGTTAATCCCGCATAAAATGGAACCACTTGGGGAATCATATTAATTTGGTCACAAAGAGATTGAATTTGTTCTTCTACAGAGTTGTTCTTATCAACGCAAATAGTATTTATGGCTGTTTTTCTTTCAAGATGCTCAGTTACCATTCCTACAAAATAACCTTTATCCGAAAATATTGGACCGCCACTATTTCCAGGTCGCACAACGGAAGAGTATATTAAACATTTATCCCCATTGTAGTTTGTTGAAATAGCATTAATTTCGCCTTTTTGTACTATTAGGGGAGTTTCCCTAATTCTGGAGATAGGTGGATATCCAAAAGTAAGAATTGTGTCTAAGACTTGTCCGGCACTAAATACCACATCATTTTCAGGATTTAATGGGCAGTCCAAAATCTCAATAACAGCAATATCCTTAGAGTCCGATTTATATATATTTCTAACAGCGTATTGCACCTCTTTAACTAATACTTCCTTAATTTCCACTCCTTCAATAACATGCAGGCATGTTAATATATGATTTGTTGATATAAGTAGACCGCTACCAATATGGTTATCTCCTTTATCGTCACAAACAACTATAATGGCGGTAAAAGGAGAAATTCTTTCTCTAACATAATCAAGACCTAAATATTCTGCATAAGACGTTATTTTCAGCCATTCCTCCTCTGGTGAAGGCATATTAAGAGATACGTACATATCACTTAATATTGGTAAGCCACCTAAAGACGAAACTTTATTAATAACTGACTTCTCAACTAACTTTTGTAACAAATGGTTTATATGATACAAATAAGTAAATGCACTTTTACCAAAGCTATTTTTCTTTGTATTATAATCTATAAAATCTTGTACAGAAAGTCCTATTGTATTAGCTTGTTCATCAGATAAATTATGGAGTTCCTTTTTAATTTGAGCTGCATTTATTAAGGTGAAATCCTCAATAATCCGTCTTATAAGTAATTCCAATTCTATAAACGTGATGGGAGCATTTGTTGCAGTTTCAAGTTCAGCCATAATATTATTCAATTAATCTATTAATAATACTGATTTTATTAATATTTGGTAAACGATATTCATATATAGATGCGATAATGATTTGGTTATTAGCAAAATCTCTTTTTAATATTTCAACCATTGCTTCTATGTTTTGTTTATCAATTTCTTTTCCGCTTGGTGAATCAAGAATTATTGGGAATTTAATGTTCAAATGTTTTTCAACCTCTAACAAGCAAGCAAGTCTAAAAGCAAAAACTGTTTTATGTAATATGGCTCCTGATAATTCTTTTAGATTTGAAGTAAATAAATACTTTTCGGTATTATGACTTTCATCTATTCCTAGTTCTTGAAGATATTTTTTAGTAGTATTGAATATCGAAGAGATTACACTATTTGCACTTCGTGTTAATTCTCTAATCTTTAGATTGATATCCGCTATTTCTTTTTCTAATTTCGCAATTCCTTTTTTTACAGCAACTTCATTTATAGGTATACTCGAAATTCTTTTATCAAATATATCCGAAATCGTTTCAACATTATCAAAGAAGGACAACTGTTGTTCTTCTATTCTACGCTCCTTTTCAAGTTCAATAATTTCCGACTGAATTTGATTATATTGAGAAGCTATTATTTTTCGTTTGGCTATAAGAAAATCAATAGTGTCGTTAAGACCTATAATATTATCCTCTGTAACGGCAAAGATTTCTCTATTAGGAGCTTGAACTAATAGACCTATTTCTGCAATGAAATTTCTAAAATATTTATTTTCCTTTAGGACCTTATCTATTCTGCATAATTCTTTCTTTAACATATTATGCTGAATCTTACATTGATTGATTTTGCTATCAATCAAAGAATTATATGATTCTCCTGCAAGATTGTTGGATTCGGAATCAATAGTTTCTTGATACTTAGAAACACTAAACATCTGTTTGTATTTCAACAAATCTTGTCTCTTTGTCTCCTTTTGTCTATATAATTCAGAACAATCAATCTCTGCTATTCCCCTAATTAGTTCTTCAATATTAAAGCGAATACTTCCGATGACAACTCCTCGATTAAGCAAAGTCCATCCCTTCTCCTGGTCAAAATAGAATATTCCTAAGAGATTATTTATAAGTTCTGGATAATTAGCTTTAAAAATAATTTTATGAAGAGTCGCTTCATCGCTTGGCAAAACATATGTCGTTACAGAATCATTCTGTTTCAATTCAATGTAATCCCTCGATTCTCTGCATAATACTAAAACCTCTCCACTATCCAGAGTTATTTGACTTTCGACTTTACAGTTCTCGAATTTGATATGCTTAGTATTGGGAACGCTATATCCGATTGAATATAACATAATTCTTAGTAAAGTCGTTTTACCCCTACTGTTAGCAAGACTATGTATCAGGTTGTTTCCATCAGAGAAAACAATCAAACGTTTATTATCAGCCTCTTCTATATAAATTGAATTGAAAATCATAGGTTTACAGCATTCTTAATATTGTCTATTTGAATACGTTTGTTCAAAATATTGCGAACAATAATTTGCAGAAGTTTTTCTTGTAGAGAACTAGACAAAAAAACACGTTCTCCTTCAAAAAGATATGCGAATTTACTACTCTCTGTTTCTATAAATTTTTGTTTTCTTTCACCGTTTTTTGCTCCTTTATAGAAACCATTATATGCACATAGCACCTTAGTTACAAATTCGTACTTTTCCGAGCAGGTATTTATAATTGCTTCGTAGCTTCTCGATAGTTCATATATCTCAGAATCATCAAATTCATCTTCATCATAATTTTTATTTTGAGTTACAAGAACTATTAAAGGCCATATAATATCTTTTTTAGTTAGTTTTATATCAGATATCCTTTTCGTTCCACTTCTAAAAATATCTTTCACCCAAATTCCGTGTAAATCGTCTTTAGCTATAGATATAATTCCTAATTTGGGAATGAAATCACCAATAGCATTCATAACACATTTATATCTTTCATTGTCATTATCTGTCTCAAAAGGTAAAATCTGTATTTTGAATTTACTCGTATCAAGAGGTTTCTCAATATTAGAGATTATCTTATTAATTTTATCCTTTAAAGATCTAGGCAATGAGCTATAATCCCTTTGTGAAACACCATAAAATATAGGATTCAATTGTTTCTCATTGAATGGGTTTGGAGTGTTAGTTATATATATAAGCTCTTTCACTACTCCCGATTTATGCTCTGCTTCTGATAAAGATATTATAGACTTTTTAAGATTGGATAGTACATTTGAAAAATCAGTACTACTATTTACAACAGACTTTGCTTGAGCCAAAATACTGCTGCCATCATTTAGATTGATTTCTATATCTTCAGATCCTTCTAAACGGATACTGGACATATCTTTAATATTCTCAAGCATTAACACTATTGCTGCATTCGCTTGAAAATCAAACCCAAACAATACTGAGGTAGCCGCTCTATTTGTCATTATTGTATTACATTTACATATACCTATACAAAATTAGTGATTATTTTATATAACTACTTAACTAACAAGTAATAAAATTGTTATTTTGTAATAACTAATTAATTTATAAATATATGAAGATAAGAAAAGTCAAATGGGCAAATCACCCCATATTGGGGAATTTAGAACTAAATTTTATAGACCCAACTACAAATAAACCATATTCTACTATTGTTTTAGCAGGAGAGAACGGTACGGGAAAAACTACAATATTAGAAACACTCAATACTTTTTTGAGCATTGGTAGTTTTGAACCTTTCAATGCAATTGAATATGAAATAGAAGGTAAACAATACATTTTGACACCATCAAACATACCGGGTTCACTCAAAACGTTTTTTACAAGATATGATGTCGAGAATGAAATTTCAGAAAACATTCACAGTGACCGGAATAATAATTCAAACTCTATTCAATCAGATAATAAAGATCCAAGATCTTATGGAAGTGTATTTTCCAGACCAAGGGCAGATTATAAAACAAACAAAATTGAATCTGTAAAAACAAACGAACTTGATAAAAACAAGTATGACTCGGATAATGATGATAATTTCACATCATTAAAACAACTAATTGTCGACGTTCAAAATCAAGACAATGAACGATATAGTGATATTAATGACGAACGTCAAACACAGAATTTGCCAGCAATGACAAAAGGTGAATTTGAACAAATTTCAAAAATATATCGTTTCAAAAATGCATTTAACAACTTTTTTGACAAAATTAAATATAAAAAAGTGTCTAATAAAGCAAATGAAAAAGTTGTATTATTCGAGAAGAACGGAGCTGAAATTTCATTAGAACATTTAAGTACGGGAGAAAAACAAATTGTTTTTAGAGGTGCATACCTCCTTAAGAATCTTTCTCTTCTTAATAATTCTACAATAATGATTGATGAGCCAGAATTGAGTATGCATCCTAAAATGGCAAGAAAAGATTCTTCAATATTATAAAACTCTTTTTACGGATGATGCTGGAAATCAGATTGTTCAATTATTTATAGCCACACATTCAGACCATGTCCTTAAAGAAGCTTTTAGGGATCAAATTAATACTTTGGTAATAGTTCTTAATGAAAGTAATGGAATAATTCAAAGTAAACATATTATTGCTCCTAATATTTTGCCTTCAATAACTATTGCAGAAACTAATTTTCTTGCATTTGACATAGTATCCAATGATTTTCATATAGAACTATATGGTTGGCTACAACAGAAAGAAAGTTTAACAAGTATAGCCGATACAGACAATTTCATCGTGTCCCATCCACTATATAATCCATTATTACATGAAAAAATATATACCCATCCTAATGGCAAAACAACATATCATTCACTATCGACATATATAAGAAATGCTATTGATCATCCAAGCACAACTACTGTCTTTTCACCTGATGAGTTGAGAACATCAATAGAATTACTGATTAATATATTAAGATAATCTATAATATACATCAAAGAACAAGAAAATGGGGCTTAACTAATTCTATTTGGTCAGCCCCATAATTTTATTTATATATTTCCAAAAATCCCATCAAAAAAGCATCAGGAAAGATAAACTTCTTTTCTCCTAATGTAAATCTGACATAGATAAACTTTTCATTCTTATTGATTTTTGCGACTATTCCTTTACCAAACTTCTTGTGAACTACGGTACTGTCAATCATTAATTTCTCAAGTTGTTTTTTGATATCACTATCCTCTTTCGTTGATTGCACAGATGGTGACTTCGCAGTAGTAAACTCATTTATAGAGCGAGATTGTACAATTGGTACAGAATGAGGTTGCGAGGCCTTTGTTGTTCCTTGTTCAGTTTGTTTTTTATTGACTGTATTATTACCTTTTGCATAGTAATCAGAATCTACCTTTGTCATTGAGGATTGTTGATTGTAGAAGAGTTTTTCATACTGTTCCTTGCGGATGGTAGTATCCCAGCCACCCACTTCTTCTGCTATATGCTTATTGATACCAGTATATGTCAGACTCGCATCTTCATAGCGTTTGAATTTGAAGATAGCGTCGTTCATTAACGGTGCATTAAACACACCAAGTGAACAGAGCATATTAAAGTCCTCAACACTTAAACCTGTAACTTTCTTGAACAGTCCTGGCTCCAACTGTGTAATGACATCTTTCAGACATCTTTCACGGTAGTCAGTCAAATACATAAATACGGGAATACGAGTAGCAAATTTTATCAGTTTCTCTTGAATTTGTTTGCGCTTACTCTTCATTTCCTTTTCCTCGTCAGAGATTTCCTTTTTCTCCTTTGGGGTTGGATTGGGATTTTCTTTCTTCGCTTTTTTGACAGCCTCGGATTTATTGATGATGGTAATAAGGTCATTGTTCAGGTTACGGAACCCTTCTATATTCATCAAGGCCCTCATGGCTTCAGGACTCGCAAGCAAACGTTTCAGTGTATCATTGTCTACATTTACAAGCAGGGCTGATTCCCACCGTTTTGCCAATAACGTAGCCGAAGTTCCTGCCAAAGCGATATCCAAGATGTCTTGTGCATCAACTTCTTTCATGCTACTGCCATCATAAGCCAGCACAGGAAGAAATTTTATGAACTCACCGACTTTCGCCTCTGGGTTGGATTCATTGATATCCAGTCTGCAACTGTAATCGGATATTTGCCGTAAGGCTCTGTCAAGGGCAAAGTCAAAGACATAGCATTCATTTTTCATTATGATACGATTTCCATCCTCATCCTTTACCTCCCATGGACTTTGAACTCTAAATGCGGCCTGAAAATATGTTTCCGGACTTTTCAAATTACGGAGCATGAATATCCCAGTCCAAGGCTTCACGGTAACACCTGTTGTCAGTTTACCACAAGTCAGTGTTATTGTCTTTGTTGTAAGAGGATTTCCCATATTTGCCTGAACCGGATACAAAGCATCCAGACCGATTCCGGCTGCAGTTCCAGCACATACTGTTACTTTGTAATCATGGTAAAATTTATTTTGCCGTTGAGCAAGCAAATTGGCCATAGCAAAACAAGATGCAACATTAGGTAAAAACCAAAGTGTATGAGAAAGCACATTGAGTAATCGAGTATCACTGAATGGCATTGGAGGACGTTTATCATGTCCTAACTTCATATCATCTATACTAGCCGGGAGGTATGAACCACGAATAAGATTCAGCCATTTCTGTACCTCGTTCTCATATTTGAATCTAGCATTTGTACCTTTGCCTTCTGCTGCAAAAAACACATTCAGGTCAAACTCATCAAACTCACCCTGCTTTGCTACTTCCTGTATTTCATCAGGCATACGGTAAGTAAGCATTACCATTCGTGGCAGGGCTATATACGGATTGTCGTTACCTTTCCATTCCGTTTTAGCTCGCTGCTCATCAGAATAAGTCCAGTTAAAGATCTGCTCCTCTATAAATTCCCCGGTATTGATGGCTCTGAATGGTGTTCCTGAGAGAAACAGATAATATCGTGTTGAAATAGGAAGCCATGTTTCATTGATGGCATTGCTTGCTTCATCTTTCTGATATTTTTCCACATCAAAATCTACCTCATTTTCTTCATCCTCCTTTTCAAACAATTCCTTTGCTCTCTCTTTCCAAGCTCCGAAGTGATATTCGTCAAATATTACCAAATCCCAATTTGTCGAATGGATAAACTCATTTTTTGTCTTTATTCCTCCACTTTCGTTTGTGCCAAGCAAATCCTGAAACGAACCAAAAACGACAATTGGTCTTGATTTGTCCACACGATTAAACTCCTGGTCAATATTCAGATTATTGTTGCGTGCATCTTTATTGGATATGTACTGCCACCCTTCAAAATCGATATGGGATATAAGATCTTCTCTCCAGGCTGATTCTACAGCAGGTTTGAATGTAAGGATTAAAATCCGCGACAAACCCATTTTCTTTGCCAACTGATAACTAGCAAATGTTTTCCCGAAACGCATTTTTGCATTCCACAAGAACTTTGGTGTGTGACCAGGCTCTTCTTTGAGTGCCTGATCAAAATATTTTTTAGTCTGTTCTACGGCACGAAACTGTTCAGGACGCATCGTGAAGTTCTGTGTTCTGTTCTCAACATTGTCTGAACCTGTACGAAGGGATAATATAGCCGCTTCAACATCAGATACTGAACACTTGAACCACTCATCGGTTTTGTCAAGAGGATTCAGTCGATGACATCCTTTGCTTTCAAGAATCTTGTGTATGTCCTTATCTGTAAAACAAGATCCGTCATTAGCCATTGCTGACTTCACTAATACAATCTCATACTTGATTTTGCTTGTGTGAAGTTGTTCCTCTATACGTTCTTTGGCAGTACGTTCTGTATAACCGATTTTCAAAAATCCTTTGTGTGAATCTACTCCAGGCAATCTGTAGGCGTATATTGTAGGAGTAACAGCAGGTCGTTGGGGAAAGAAGTTATGTTCCATAAATTACTCCATTGATGTAATCATTGATTCAATAAAATCAATTTCATTTTGTGTTAGATTGTATTTCTCGTAAAGTTCCTTATCAGTCCAAGATTTTGAGAAATCTTGAATAGGGACAAAAGAGTACGTACTTTGAGTCATATTTTTATTTTTTCTAGCACCTACAAGGCATCTGAAAAATTTTGTCTCTATATATGACTTCACATTCTTACACTCTTGTTCACTGCCAAATGGACCAATTCTTAAGAATGTTTCTGTACAAGCAGTATTTTTACCTGCGATTTCAGACTTCCCTAATATTCTGGCTGGAACGGGATAACCTATTTGTCCTGCTGCTCCGTCTGCTTTAGAGATAAATATTTTATACTTATCCAGTTCATCTTTGTTTCTTCCAATAAATGATTTATCAATATTCTTATATTGTCTTTTTCCACCTTCCACTCCAAAAACTTTGCATGTGTTGATAGCTTTTTTACTTTCGACAAATGGAGATCGGAAATAATACGGATTTCTTGGACTAACAAGTTGAGAAAAACTTTCTTCATTGAAAGATGCAACTTTTCGAATAATTGAGATTACTTCATTGTACCTGATAAATACATCTGCACCTTTTTCCAGAAGAGGGCGTTCTGATATGGCTGTAATTTGGTTTTGTGAATGGGAATAAACCTTACATAATCCTTTTTGATCTCGGTCCCATAAGAAGTAACACACGCCTCCTTCAATGGCAACGCCAGGAAAACAATCATTTGCATTTCCAAAATCATGTATTTCTCTGATATGCTCATCATGAAGCATTTCATCTCTAAATTCATCCAAACCTTTTCCCCCTGTAAACCATCTGGAAGGTATAATCATTGTTAGATAATGAGGCTTTAGTTTTTTTGCATTAATTATAAACTTATGATATATTGGCATAGCACTTGAACCTGTCCCGCCTCCATCACTCATTTGATAAGGGGGATTGCCTATAATCACGTCAAATTTCATATTGAATACTTTATTTACATCTAAGTTGTGGATAAATTGGTAAGCATGGTTTTCAAGTTCAGTCCCACGATCATATTCATTTTGCGAAGCCCCGCAATAGGTACATTTACCATCTTTCCAAGTATGTTTAATACGTTGGAAGATTATATTTCCTTGAGATTTTTCTTCAGGGAACTGATATACCGAAAACTCCCCACTCGGATATTTACTACAATAAACACTTCGACGGGAAAGTAAACTTGTGAGTTCTGTAATAGCAATGCCAAAGAGTTGCTTTGAAAATATATGTTCTATACGCTTTTCAAGGTCAGGAATTTGCTGTTCAAGCCCTTTTATCAGTCTCTTTGCGATTTCCCGTAGAAAAACACCGCTTTTGCAGCAAGGATCCAAGAATGTCGTATCGGGATTTTCAAACAACTCTTGTGGCAGCATATCAATAATCTTGTTAGCCAATTCCGGAGGAGTGAATACCTCATCACTGCTAAGATTTGCTATACACGATAGTACGTCCGGATTATAGGCATTTTGAAACAAGCTATTCTCCATAATCCTGAACCTTTTTATAGTGAGTAATATATCTCCTTAAGAATATTCCGCCTTCCTGCTGTACATCAGTTAAAGGGAAAAGATTACTTTCTTTACCAAGAAGACTTGACATTGTGTAATCGGAACGCTGCATTTGGGTATTACCTATAAGGGTCCATTCAGAGAACACTATAGGAACAGATGTGTCATTGCCTTCATTATCAACACACATTAAAGTCAGAGCATTGCCGTTAATGATATTACGACTGATAATAAATTTTGCAGCCTGACGAGTGTCATCCGAAGATTCTGTTTTGCAAAGGGCAGTATATTCTTCATCCCATATGGAAAAAAGACGTTTACGACATGCTAAAACATTGTCGTCCATTATGTCTATTCCATATAGACTTCCTATTGCCACTATTGCTTGTCTCTCATAATCACGGGGGCTCTTCTTATATTTTCTTCTTAATTCTGCGAGTTTACGTCTGAGTATGGCAGAAAGGAAATTCCCGTCACCACAAGCTGGTTCCAGAAATCGGGAATCCGGTCTCAAACACTCATTTTTTACAAGGTCCAACATTGCGTTTACCTCACGCTCTGCTGTGAATACTTCACCTCGTTGTGCAACTCTTTCTTTAGACTTTATCTGACTCATATTCCATCTTGCTGAGTCTCTCTATGTAAGAGGTAGTATGACAGATGGAATATCCTGGTTATCAACTGTTATTTAAGTATCAAAACTCGAATCTGATAAACAATTTTATGTTTTTGAACATTGTCATGTGCTTTTATTGGCTCTTAAATAATAATAGTTGCTATATTTTGTGTAATTTCGCAACAAATTATGTCTCTCTTACATAGAATGGAGTAGTTTTACTAAACACTCCATACATTCCTACAAATCCCTTAATATCTGTGCGTTGGCCTTGTCCACTACGGAATTATCCAATGAGGCCAGATAAATTTGTGTGGTTGCCTCGGAATCATGTCCCATTCCTTCACTGATAACTGAAATCGGAATGTTCTTGCCTTTGGCTGCGCTTGCCCATGAATGACGGGCACAGTACATGCTAAGAGAAACGGAGATATCGGCCAGTCTGGCTATTTCTTTCAGGTTCCGGTTTATTCCGGACATTACATTCCTGTAATGTTTGTGCGTATCCTTAAAAGGATATTTCAATACCGGCAAAAGATAAGGACTGAGACTGTCTTCCGGGTATTTGCCGACAATCTCCTGCATACATTTTTCCCACCTGATAACCAGCTGCTGCCCGGTCTTTCGTCTGCGATACGATAAGAAGCCGTTCTGAAGATCTTTCTTTTTCAGGTGAGCCATATCTATGAACGACATGCCACGGGTATAGAAACTGAACAGGAACATGTCCCTTGCAAATTCCAGATTAGGCTGTAAGGCCAGATCCAGATTCTTCATACGCTTGATGGCGGATAAGGGAACGGCACGCTTAACTGTCTTGTCCACTCCCGTATAGACATGCCTGAAAGGATTGCGCTGTTCCATCAGTTCCTTTTCCAGAGCACGGTTATATACCGCCCGAAGGATACGCATGTAGAATGAACTGGTATTACGTACGGCACCTTTTCCATGAAGGTAGGCTTCATAAAGCTGCATCAAATCCGAATCAATTTCGGACAGCAGGACATCCCTGTCCCCTCTGAACTGCATGAAACTTTTCAGGGTGCAGGAATAATTTTCAGCTGTGCGTATCTTGCCCATCTGTTTAAGACGGGCTATGATGCCTTGCATGAAGTTGAAAAGCGACTGTCCCTCTGTATTGCTTTGAAAAGAAGTGACAATATCATCTGCTGTATATGTCCCTTTCCGATTTTCCAATTGGTGGACAATCATGTCCAGCCGTTTCAGGTCCCACTCCATGCGTTCCTGCAAGGAAAGGAGCAGATTGCTTCTCTCCGAACTACCGACAATGATACAGTTTCCAGCTTCGTTCCACTCATCCGTAAATATCCGGTAATCCGTCTTTAACTGACGGATTACACGGTTGTGGATTATTTGATAATAGATGGTACCTTCCTTTCCCTCTATGGTGGAAGGTCTGAATTTCACTTTGACACTGGCCATAGGCTTACTTTTTAGGTTCGTCCGTAATTGACTTGTCCTTGATGGATTTCGCCTTGCTGTCAAATTCTCTCGCGGCCTGTTCTTTCAGTCGTGCCTGCTCAGTCAGAGTAGCTTGTCTCTGTACCGCTTCCTCGTAGGCCTCCACGTCCTCACGCATCTGTTTTATCCGTTCGTTATTCCGGTTTGGTCCAAAGAGGTTCTCAAGTTCCACAAGTTGTTCTGGGGTAGCCTCTCCTTTCATCTTGACATAACGATATTTCAGATCATTATCGGCCTGCACGTTATCTGTCCTCGCCGAAAAATAGAGAGCCACGGACAGAATCACGATTGTCACGAACATCACGAAAAAACTCCAGAGAGTGTACGGGGATTCTATACTCAGGCTGAAATGATGGTTGATGTTGCTTGTCTTGACGGCATTCTTTCTGATTGTATCATTGGTCTCACAAAACAGGGTTTCCACTTTCTCCTGATTCTTACGCTGTTCATTCCGTATTTCCGACAAGACCTGTCCAAGTCTTTCCTGTGACGAGTTCTTCCTGTCCATGGAAACCATATCGTTCTTGATGGCGACAAGACCTTCGCATACGCGGGTCAACAATTTGCGAAATGTCTCATGACCTTTCAGGACTTCATTCAGCACGGACTCATCCTTTTCCTTTTCATTGTTAACTGTCGGGCTATTACCTTCCGGCAAGGGGACGGACAACCCGTTGATTTTGTTCTCGATTCTTTCCAGGCATCCGAAGATGCTCTCGATATATTCTTCCAATTTCATATTCCTGCAATTTTAATGTTCATGAATAATTTGAATGGGAAAGGACAGGCTACAGCCCGAATCCTTTCCTTCTTTTCTTTTTCCTGCGTCTGCGCAAGAGTTCTTCCTGAGATAACGGCTCTTCGGGAGCGGTGCCGTTTGTCGGGCTGAACAGTCCAGGTCCCGTACTTTCGAGAAGATGGCCTCCGTCCGGTATCTTTTGCTGCACCTTACGTTCGGATTCCTGTTGGGATTCCGAAGTCTTCCAGCCCAATTGGGCATTTAGTCTGGCAAAGCTGAACTCCCGGCTGATTTGTGAAGCCTTGAAGGTCTGCCCGTCCTTGGTGAACCGGATTCCCTGTATGTCCTCCGGCCTTTTTATCTCCCTGGTACGTTTTACAAATTCCAGCCAGATGCCCCGGTGAAGCAGGTAATCGTTGAACTCTTTCCATGTTTTGGAATGCTTCAAAGCTGCCTTGACGGCATTGAAGATTTCGTATTTCACACGTTCCGAAGCATGGAGTTTCTCCACATTAGTCTTGCCCTTTCCCTCGGCGTATGTCAGCCCGTACTTATCCTTAAGCAATTTTGTGGCGATTTCATTACGCTTGTAATCGCTTTGGGAAGAGATTATCTTGCCGTCATATCCGATGCGGTTATAGACCAGGTGGCAGTGCGGATTGTCCGTGTTATGGTGTCTTACAAGAATAAACTGAGTGTTTTTTATCCCCATCAGTTCCATATATTCCCGGGCTATTTTAGCCATAAATTCATCTGTCAGCAATGCCTTGTCTTCCGGTTTGAAGCTCAATGCGATGTGCCCGACAGGCTGTTTTATCTTCGGATTAAGCTCCCGCTGGTAGTTGAAACTGTCCGTTATTTCCCGGATATTTCCCAGCAGTACACCGTCGGAGTCGATGATTTCCGCGTTGTCCTTGCCCATCACGTAACGGATACAGCCGCCGAAGGATTTCCCTTTCTTGATCTTGCCAATCATGACGGCCTCCTTTCTCCGTGCCTATACTGGACTATAATCTCTTTGAGTTTCTGCAGGAGTTCCGTCGCCGTCTTTTGGGTACGGTGGAATCCAGTCTGATGGGACAGACGGGTCAGTTGGTTCAGGTTGTTTGCCATCCCCGTAAGACTGCGTATGACGGCAGTTTCCTCGGCCGAGTGCCTGGCCGTTATCGTCGTCTCAAAGGCTGATACGCGAAGGAATTCGGCCAATGTAAGGTTAGCCTGTCTGCTACGTCGGCATAACCGTTCATAGTCTATCTTGGAGAATTTCACTGTAACGGCTTTGCTGAGTTTGCACACTCCGCTTACTTTGGGGCGTCCCCTCGGTCTGTTTTTCTTTCTGTCATTCATATTTTCTTCGTTTGATTTCTGATTATTCTTTTTCTCACAATCTGTGACCACCGGGAGCGGATTGCCTCCACTCTTCGGGAGTGGAGCGAGGTTTTTCGGGATGCCCGAAAGATAACCTCGCTAACTCCCAAAACTGAAGTTTTGTCCGTTGCCCCGTCTGGGCGGTTGTTGGCAGTTTGAATACTGTAATGACTGAAGTCAGTAAGCAAGTCTGTCATTCAGGAAAATGTTACAGCTTTCGCCACTGCTCGAAGTCTTCCGAATAGATTTCAAGATGCTGCCGGGCGATGTTCTCAAGCAGTCCGGAAACACTCATTTTGCGTCCTCCCAACCTGCGGACAAACTCGTCCAGCCTGTCACGTACCTCGCCGCTTACGAACACGGGCTTGCGGTCTTCGATTCTCGGGACCTGAAGAAAGACCTTCCGGTATTCGTCCAGAGAAAGTTTCCTCTGCCTGCTGCTTATGCGACGTTGAGACGCGGGAACGGCTTCCTCTTTTCCTGTTGGCGGTTGCCGGATCTCGGATGTGGTGTCGGTCTGTTCTACCGTTCCTTCTGACTTCTCTTTTCCGGTATCATTCAAGGATGATTCACGGGCAGTTTCAATGCCGCCATCTGACGGGAGTATAAACGACATATCCGTACCTGTCATGGCCTCCCATTCTTCTTTGGTCAATTTCTTTTTTGTTACCATACATTTTTGATTTTAATCGGTTTACTCACTGGTCTCGGTGCGCACCTTGACTCGTTGTCGTGAGCAAAGGAAATGTGTATAGTGAACAGAATCAAGCGAATGGAGATACCGTGGCAATTATGTAATCTCATGCACTATACCGATTGGGCGGTCGGTGCTGCCTGCCGTGATTTGCCGGAGTGATCTCTCCATACCGAATTGTTCAAGCGGATTCCGTTTATGAAGAAGGCTCATTGTATGCAGTTGAGATGTAACATGATGTCATTCCGGGCAACGCATCGTCACCGGTCCGAAAATCCATTGCAGTGTAATTTCTACTGCTTTTATTTGCAGTGGGAACAGAGAAAACGGTCACGTTTCCTGCCGAGAATAGGACGATGAGACATGATGGAATATCGGCTGTAAAAGACCTGTTCTGTTCCGAAAATTTGAATATATGTTTAACAGAAAATAATGAAGACAATGGAAATCATCAGCTTTGAAAAAAGGACTTTCGAGGAGATAGCCGCCAAGCTGGATCGCTTCGTGCAGCGGGTGGAAAGTCTGTGCCGTGAACACGGCGGGAAGGAAACAAGTGAATGGATGGACAACCACGAGGTCTGCCGCAGGTTGCGTATCAGTCCGAGAACCTTGCAGACCCTGAGGGATAACGGGACGCTTGCCTTTACGAAAATCGGAAACCGAACTTATTACCGTCCTGACGATGTGGAACGGGTAGTCGGAAACGTGGAGGACAAACGCAAGGAAGCCCGTTGGAAAGGCAAGACCATTTGAGTGAGTTTCAAGAATAATGTATAACCAATATCAAACACGTATGAGTAATGAAATCAGAGAAAAGGACCACGAGTGGGTAAAGACATTCCACTCGAATTTCGACAGGCTGTTGGCCCTGCTCGAAAAAGTGTTGGAAAAACGGCAACCGTCTGCCTATGGCGATGAGTTGCTGACGGACAAGGAAGTGGCATATCTGCTGAAAGTGAGCCGGAGAACCTTGCAGGACTACCGCAACAACGGAATTCTGCCTTATACGCAAGTAGGCGGTAAGATTCTCTACCGGGCTTCCGACATAGAAAAGACACTGATGAAAGGGTACAAGGAAGCGTACCGACTTAATGAATAAAATCGGTATCACTCTATTGGAATCTGTATCACTTATCAAACAGGTGGTGATGCAGATTCTATTTGTTTTATTGCAAAAGGTAGGGAGAAAGCAAATAAAGTGGGGAGAAAATAATGAGAAGTAGGGAGAAAAATATATATTTGTGAAAAATAGAAGATAATATGCAAACCGAACTTGAAAAATTGATTTCCCTTTATCGGGAATTGGAAATAGACAAGCAGATAGATTATGACAAGTTCTATTTGTATTCACTCATTACTCATTCCACGGCTATCGAGGGATCGACTATAACAGAGCTTGAAAATCAAATCATGTTCGACCAGGGAATCAGCCTGAAAGGGAAAAGTATCACGGAGCAGAACATGAACCTTGATCTTAAAAACGCTTATGAGACTGCCATAAAACTAGCTCATGCACATACTGATATCACTATTGATTTATTGAAAAGTCTCTCTGCTCTTGTCATGAAAAATACCGGACAGGAGTATAAGACTGCATTGGGAGATTTCTCATCTGCACAGGGAGACTTACGCCTGTTGAATGTTACGGCAGGAGTTGGAGGCAAATCGTATATGAATTACAGTAAAGTCCCGGTAAAACTCGCGGAATTTTGCAATTGGCTGAATCAAGAACGAAAAAATTATGCAAGCAAAAGTGTTACACAATTATACGAGCTCAGTTTTGATACCCATTATCATTTGGTGACTATACATCCGTGGGCTGATGGTAACGGCAGAATGGCACGTCTTGTAATGAATATGCTTCAATTTGAGTTTGGATTGATTCCGACCAAAATCCTTAAGGATGATAAGGAGGAATACATCAAAGCATTGGTGGAAACCCGGGAAAATGAAGATTTAAGTATATTCCGGAATTTTATGACTGACACTATGGTGAAGAATCTTGCTTATGACATTGAAACTTATCGTAAATCCATTGAAGATATTCCGGAGAGTGGGGAGAAACTGACAGAAAGTAGGAAGAAAAAGGTGAAAAGTAGGGAGAAAATTATTGCTCTGCTATCTCAAGACAATTCACTAAGTGCAGCTGCCCTTGCCGAGCGGATAGGCATAACCCCTAAAGCTGTGGAAAAGCATATTGCCAAGATGAAGGCAGAAGGAATACTCAAGCGTGTCGGACCGGATAAAGGCGGACACTGGCAGGTCGTAGAAAAAACGGATTGATTTTTCTGGAGGGAGCGCAGTTTACCGCCTGCCCATTTTATTTGTGTTTCTAAAAAACAGCCTTTCCAAAATGATTAAAAAAACAGCATATAGTATTAGGCCCTATTTGAACCAATCTATATGCTGTTTTGTCTTTTTATTCTGACTTTTCCGTCAGTCGCTTGTTTCCGCTGCCGTCGGCTTCCATTGTACAGACGTGAAAGGGAAAAGGTTTTCGGGCTGAATACGCTCTGAAAGAGGAAGATTCTGCCCGAAACGGCATAGCCGCCAGACCTTTTCGCTTTCAATAGAGTCTGTACTAATTTCTATGGACGGCAGAGGGAACGGGCGGCTGATTGCAAAAGTATAATTAAAGGACTTTATCTTCTTATTGTCAAACGAGAAAATAGAATCTACAATGATTTAATCATGAATATATAGCAAGTTCTATTTAAAAATTATTATCTTTGTCAATTATATTTAGCAAATTATGAACAAAGACTATATAACAGAAAAGAATACAGATCTTTCTTTAGAGGAAATGTATAAAAATATTATGGAGGGTTTTCCATCTAAATCATTTCAGTTATCCTCTGATCTAAATAATAAGGATAGATACAAACAATATTCTGTTTGTGATTTATCTAAGTACGAAACAGTTTTATCATCAAACATTATTATTAAAGATTAGTATTATGCCTAGTTGGAGCGAAATTTTAACAGAAGTAGATTCATATTCCAATGTAGGAGTAGAATTAGATAAAAAGCGTAAAGAATTTTTTGACAAGATACACGATATAACTGGTAGAAATGTAATTGCGTATTATTCAGGATGGCTGAAAAAGCCTGATGCACCACATGTCGGCATTGATGACCAAGATAAAAATGCGTTTATGACTGCTGTCTATAAACTAGACAAGACAAAAGGGTTAGACTTAATTTTGCATACTCCTGGTGGAGATATTGCTGCTACAGAAAGTATTATCACTTACTTGAAAAATATTTTCAAAGGAGATATCAGGGCGTTTATTCCACAAATTTCGATGTCTGCAGGAACAATGATGTCTATGGCCTGCAAGGAAATAATTATGGGGGAACAATCTTCTTTAGGGCCGATCGATCCGCAAATGGGTATATATGCTTGTCAAGCTGTAGTAGATGAATTCAAACGGGCAGTAAAAGAAATTGCAGCTAATCCTGCGTCATTAGGATTGTGGCAAGTCATAATATCGAAATATGATCCTACGTTTTTAACGGCATGTGATAATGCGATAAAATGGTCCGCTCAGTTAGCAGAACAATGGCTAAAAGAAGTTAATCCTAATATAGATTTCCAAAAAGTAAAAGATGTCTTTTTGAATCACAATAATAGTTATTCACATAGTAGACATTTATCTAAACAAGATTGTAAAAATGCCGGATTAAATATTGTGGATCTAGAGGAGAATCCCCTATTACAAGATGCTGTTCTTAGTTTGCACCACTGCTATATGATTCTATTTGATAAATTTACTATTTCCAAAGTTGTAGAGAACAATATTGGAGGACGGTATATGCAAAATTATAATGCAAAATAATCATGTAAGGGGGAGGTAATCCCCCTTTTTATTTCATAGACTTTAAATATATGAAAAATTGGTTATTAAATCTCGATATATTTTTTGTATAAAAAACATTTTTACGTCTCTAAAGTCTTGTCACTTGCCATCTTGTGTAATTTATAATCCATCATCTTAATATACTTTTCATGATTGATATTGGCAGTAACAATCAAAGTCCTCAGAAAACAACGGGCTTTAATGAGTGAAAAGGTTTTCGGGATGAATACACTCTGAAAGAGGAAGATTCTGCCCGTAACGACAAAGCCGTCAGACCTTTTCGCTTTCAATAGAGTCTGTACTAACTTTTATGGACGGCAGAGGGAACGGGCGGCTGTCCGGGGGGTCTTTTGTTCCTGTCTCCGTTTCATCAATTTGTCCATGTCCTCAGATATTTTATCATCGGTTACTTTGGCATATCCTTGTGTCGTTTTAATACTCGTATGTCCCATCATTTTACTTATACTTTCTATCGGGACACCTGCAGAAAGCATCAAGGTGCCGAACGAATGCCTGCTGGCGTGATAGCTCAAATTTTCCTTTATACCAGCCACAATACCTATCTCATGTATGCAGTACCATAACATGTCACGTTTGGGCAATGGGAATATGGGTCTGCTTTTATCCGTTGTGTTATACAGTGCCAATATCTGTTCAGCTATGGGATGAAGAGGTACAAATGATTCCACATCCGTTTTTTTACGGTTGATACGGATGTACTTTCTTCCGTCTAAAGTCGTTTCAATATGTGAAGGATAAAGCCGTTTAACATCAACATAAGACAATCCGGTGAAGCAGGAAAAGATGAAAGCCCTGCGTGTAAGTTCCTGCAATCTTTCCGACATGGGCTGTTCCATAATTCTTTGCAACTCAGCCCTGCTTATATGTTTCAATTTGCCTGTGGGCTTTTTCTCGTAAGGTACATCCGCAAGCGGGTTGAAACGGAGAATCTCTCTGTCAACGGCAATATATATCAGTCTGTTCAGCCATGTAAGACAATGGTTGATGTGACTCGCACCGCAACCTTTTCCCTTCAGGTAAAGTTTGTATTCCCAACCGAAATCTTCTGTAATGTCTTCAAAGGCTATGTCATTCTTCCCCATAGAAAGCAGGAACTCGTGCAGGTATGCCTGAGTAGACTTGGACTGACGGTAAGATGAGGTAGAATTTATCGCTACGGAACGGATTCTCAACCTTTCTCGTTCTTCTTCTCCGGTTTTCAAAAGAGTTACAGGAACAGTCCCTACACATGTTATTTCGTTTTTCAGCATTTCAGCAGTTATCATACCCGTTTCCTTTAACAGGTTCGTGTAAGAAGTTTCAAGCCTTGCCCGTAGGTCCGCAAGAAGACCGTTTGTCCTGCCATCTTTTACCGTTCCGTTTTTGGTATTCCAGCATTCAGGATTGCAATAATATCCGGTAGTAAATACACTGCTCTTGCCGTCAATCGTAATACGGCACATGATGGCTGTTGTTCCGTCAGCTTTGACCTTGCCTCGGTTAATATAGTAGAGAATAGAAAATGTACTTCGCATTGTTTAAATATTTTAAGAGTTATAGAATCAGTTTCAGGTCTTTTGTCGCCTCGATATATTTGTCCATGTCCTCAAAAAGTTTTTTGGGAGTCACACGGGCATATACTTGGGTTGTACCTATATCCGCGTGTCCCAGCATCCTGCTGACAGTTTCAATCGGCACTCCGTTTTCCAATGTCATAAGGGTCGAGAACGAATGTCTCCCCATGTGGTATGACAAACGGCCTTTTATCCCGACTTTCATTTTGATGCTTGTAAGACACCATTTCAAAGCCTGGTAGGGGATGACGGGAAACAAGGTAGCCCTTGTCTCATCCTTGTACTTTTCAATAAGAGCCACGGCTTCCGGCAACAGCTTAACACGGCACAGTTGTCCGTTTTTGCCTCTTCGGTATTTCAACCATGGCGCTCCCTGATCATCCTTGGATAGGTTATCAGGGGTAATTGCAACTACATCAACATATGAAGTTCCGGTGTAGCAGGCGAAAAGAAACATATCCCTGACTATAGAGTGTTCGGGGCGGCAGCCGGTAAGCTCTACATCTTTTATTTTTTCGAAATCATCCTTGCTCAATGCTCTCGGGGGTGTCTCTTTCTGTTTTGGCAGCTGGTAGTGTTCAAAATAGGACTTGTCCGAATGCCCTTCCTTGAATGCGATACGGCAAATCTTTTTCAGTATGGCCAGATAGTGACGTACAGTTTGGACTCCCAGTCGTTTCTCAATTACAACATATTCCTGAAATTCACGTATAAACAGCTCATTAAGCTGGCAAAAGGCAAGGTCTGACACCTTGAATCTGCAATTTATGAATTCTGCAAGACGGTTACGGGTATAAATATAGTTTGGAAGTGTACGGTGGGATATGTCTATCCCCACACGGGACTTCACTTCCTCGATATGCCTGTCGAACAGCTTGAGCAATGTCATTTGGGTATCTTTGCTGCCTTGAAGCATTTCTTTTACATCCGTTGCATTAAAATCATTTTTCCGTTTCACGAGAGAATCAAAGGCAGCGTTTACAGCCAATAGCAACTTGGCGATTTTTGCATTGGTTTCCACCGCTTCTTTACTTTTCCCATTCAACCGACTCTCACGTGAATTCCATAACTCTGGAGTACATGACAGCTTGCAACTGAATTGCGCCATCGTGTTGTTCACCGTTATTCGTCCCATAATTGGAGCCTTTCCGAACTTGTCAAGACCGCTCTTTTTCAGGTAGAGCAACACCTTGAATTTTTCTATTTTCATACGCTTATCCTTTAATGGCAAAATTACCTAATTTATAAGCGTTCTTTGATATGCAAAATATTGACAACCAGTGAATAATAGTCCATTGTGATAACTTCTGTACTCCTCATTGCGTTACCTGTATGCTTCGGTAACTGGACAGCTAACGCTTTGGTAACTGAACGAATACTATAAATCACTTTTTTTTGCGTTTTACTCATTTGGCAGAATTCAGCAAATATGCTAAATACCAACCATTTAAGTTTTATCTACTAATTTCTGTTATCGCTTGCTTTCCTGTTACTTATGCACACGGCCCGCCACTCGTACGCCACATCTGTCTGTTTGGCCAATGGAGTAAGCATTGAGAATGTAGCCAAAATGCTCGGTCACTCCAATATCAAGATGACGCAACACTATGCAAGGGTACTCGACAGTTCTATTCTGAAAGATATGAATAATGTAAGGGATGTACTTTCAAATTGTCTGTAGCTTATGAAAAGAGAAATTATCCATATAACGGAGGACGGCAGGATTGTTATTCCTGCTGTCCATCCTGATAAGATTCGTATGGACGAAGCCGAACTCGTCGGCTTGTTCAATGTGGTTGCACGGACTGTAAGGGCTGCGAAAAGAAGAATATATAAACTTGGGATATTGCAACCATTCACCGCAGAACAACGTATTCCGTTAAAAGAGGGGTATCAGGTAGTCTATAACTTGGAAATGATATTTGCACTTGCCTTTCAGATTAATACTTATCCGGCCCAACAATTACGTGAGTATATAATAAGCAGACTGTTCCAATCTGAAAAGCCAATGGTTATCTGCATGGTGAATGGAAATCATAAGTCATATCTAAAATGCTGATAAATATTGATTTTACTATTTCATGCGGATAATAAGCCGCAAAATTTGCGGTTAATTATCCGCAAAACCGTATATTTGCAGAAAACAGTGATGCCTATGTATATACATGAACATAAAGAATGGCCTTCCTTTTCGTGGAACAAGGAACTTGTCGGTGAGAAACTGAACAAGGTAAACAAAGCTGTCGGTTATCTGATGGGACGCCTTAGTGTAATCGGTTTTAACGACAAGATGTCTGCCGTAGTTGAATCCATCTCTCATGACATCATTGCATCATCAGAAATTGAAGGAGTGGAATTGAACAATGAGCAGGTACGTTCATCTGTAGCCCGCAAACTTGGAGTACAACTACCGAATCCGACCGAATCCTCACGATATATAGACGGAGTAGTGGAAATGGCACTTGATGCAACTGTCAATTTCAACAGTCCGCTTACCCATGAAAGACTCTTTGGCTGGCACAACTGCCTGTTTCCTACCGGATGGAGCGGTCCAACGAAAATCGATGTAGCCCGATACCGCAGTGGAGAGATGAAAGTTATTTCTGGAATGTTCGGTCGGGAAAAGGTACATTATGTAGCGCCTGCTCCTGAAAGAATAGACGAAGAAATGAATCGGTTTCTGGACTGGTTCAATTCAGATGCACATAACGGCTATGTAAAATCGGCGATAGCCCATTTGTGGTTTGTATGCATCCATCCTTTCGATGACGGAAACGGACGAATCGGACGAGCCATTGCTGATATGGCACTTTCACAGGCCGAAAACTCAAAGATGCGTTTTTTCAGTATCTCACATCAGATAAACAAGGATAAAAAACAGTATTACGACATATTGGAGAAAACACAGAAGGGAAATTGCGAGATTACTGAATGGATTATCTGGTATCTTGACTGTCTGCTCCGTTCTGTCGAGCAATCCGACGAAACATTGTCGAAGGTTCTTAACAAGGCCATATTCTGGCAAACCCATGCCGAAACAGTCCTATCCGAACGACAACGTGAAGTCTTGAATTTATATTTGGACGGTTATCCCGGCAAACTGACGGCTAAGAACTGGGCAAAACGTGTAAAGGTATCACCAGATACAGCAGCACGCGATATAAAAGATCTGGTAGAAAAGGGTATTCTGATACCCCAGCAGGGGCGGGTTCGTGACGTATTCTACGGAATCCAGTGCAATGAGTCTATCATTGTCATCCCCATGCCGGAAGATGTATAATCGTTCATCATACAAGCATAAAGGCTGTGTGACATCGGTTCATCCAGACCGGCACACAGCCTTTATGCTTATCTTTTATTTACCACTCATATATGCTTCCCGATAATTTTCCTGAAGCATTTTCTCAATATCACTCTCCCGATAAAGGATTTTACCTCCCAACTGATAATAGGATATTCTCCCTTCATTACGATAATCCTGAAGCGTACGTCTGCTCAGTTTTAATTGTGCCGACACTTCCTTATCGGTCAGATAGCGTTCGCCACCCAGTACGGGACGATTTCCGACCGCCAGATTCTCAATCCCGACCAGCATACGGTCAAGACTTCCCATGATACGGTGTACCCATTCTCTGCTGTCTGTTCTCAGTTCACTCATGTTATTATGGATTTAGTGGTTATTGTTTAACTGTTATATGTTACGGCCTCTGTAAAGAGCCTCTTTTCTTCTGTCCTCAACTTTCTTGACGATACCCTGTACATCTTCCGGTTTGTAGAATATTTTGTGATTGATTTGAGAAAAAGGCAGGGTACCGTTATCACGGAGTGTCTGCAGGGTACGGGGCGAGATGTTCAGATACCGGCATACGTCCTGATTGTCCATCCACTTGTGCAACGTCCTGTCGTTCTCCCAGTTGCAAATTTCCATGACCCGATGTTCAAAGTATTCAAACTTACGCACCAATTCTTCAAACAGTTGTTTTTCTATTCCTACAAATTCCATATCGTTTCCTTTTTTGTTGATTGATATTTATTCTTTTTTCGTTGTTTGCGACAAAGAAAAGCCATATATTCTGAAAGGCAATGGTTTCCGCCTAACTGGCAGCATGTGGCGCTGATTATCTTAGTTATGAGGCCACTTTCATATCCTTTTCTTTAAATATCCCTATATTCAGGGACTCCATCCGATAATGAATTACAGAATAAAAGATCTATGAACCTGATTCAATAAAGGTCCATAGCAATGGATAAGGAATGGTTTATTTCCATGTAACCTTACTTCATCACTTTTCCAAGCCATTGATTAGATAAGGAAGCAAAGAAGTGTTCCTTCAATGATTCACAGACATGAATATTTACTACAGTACGACAATACGACATTAAGTCAGTAAATATTCAAGTCAATAGATCAGTAACTGTTTGAATCCCCGGTTCATTGTTTCATCAAACAGGAAAAATGCCGCATTCTACACCGATTGCCCTGCATGCAAACTGCAACAAGGCACATTATTGCCACATCCCTACCAACTGTTTGACTATTGGAAACTTATATTCTTTTTTTGCCAGACAATTCATTCCGAGATATATCGGAACATGGCAAACAAAATGAGAAAATACATGATGAACAGAAACGGAAAAACAGGCCTGTCCCCTCCATAAGATGATACCGACAACGGTATTATTTCTCCCGAATTTATAGAGGGCATATTCAGAGCTGCTCAAAATAGCGGGACTCTGGTTTTTAGTGGAGCAAGTTTGTGTTTCGGGCAGACCGAAACCGCTTGCTCCCACTACAAGAGGCAGTGAGAGGTTCATCCCGCTGGTCTAATCAGTACATTCATTTTATACAATAGTCAACAGATGGAAAAGAAACAGAATACAGAAAGAAACAACAAGGGCGGCCGTCCTCCAAAGAGTACGACCGACAAACTGAAATATCGTGTTACCGTGAAACTGGCGACACCGGATTACTACACGCTGAAAAGCAGGGCAAGAAGCGCAGGCATATCGGCAAGCGAATACCTGAGGGAATGTTTCCGTAAGGGATATGTCCGGCAAAGACTTACAGCGGAACATTCCGACTATATCCGTAAGCTATGCGGTATGGCGAACAATCTGAACCAGCTGGCTCATAAGGCAAATGCCGGAGGGTTCGATACGGCAAAGCTGGAATGCCGTGTACAGGTGGCAAGAATCGAAGAACTGCTGAACCATATCCTGCTATGATTGCGAAGATTGTAAAGGGAAGCGGATTCCGTGAGGTTACCGGCTATATCATTGACAGTAAAAAGGATGCCAGGATTATCGCACATGCCGGCTTGTTCATTGAGGATGTTAACACAATAACAAAGGCTTTCGAAGCACAGGCCGGCATGAATCCGAAAGTATCCAGACCGGTCGGACACATTGCACTGGGATTTTCCAGAGAGGATGAAAGCAGGCTGACCAGCCGGATTATGGCAGAAATTGCTCTGGAATACATGGGACGGATGGGCATAAGGAACACGCAGTTCTTTATAGCCAGACATTTCGACAAGGAGCATCCCCATATACATATCGCCTACAACCGGATAGACAATGATGGCAGGACCATATCCGACAAAAACGAGCGGTTACGGAGTGCACGCATCTGCAAGGAACTGACCTTGAAATATGGTCTGCACATGGCCAAAGGCAAGGATCATGTCAAGACTGAACGCTTAAGGGAACCGGACAAGACAAAATATGAACTTTACAGTCTGCTTAAAACGGAAGTCAGAAGATCTGATAACTGGAAGGAGCTGATTGCCGGATTAAGCGAAAAGGGAGTGGATGTACGGTTCAAATACAAGGGGAAATCCGATGAAGTACAGGGTATCGTGTTCATCATGAACGGCTATTCCTTCAGCGGTTCCAAAATTGACAGGCAGTTCAGCTATTCCAAGATAGATGCCGCGTTAAAGACACCGTCACATTCGGAAACCCAAAGACAGGTAGCTGTTCAAAGTGAACCGATATGGCAACAAGAATCGCATGGCAGTGAATTGTACAGCGGTTCTTTAGGTCTGTTCACACCGAACCTGCAACCGGAACAACCGGAAGGTTATCCGGACGATTATTTGAGAAAGAAGAAAAAGAAAAAACAACGTAAAATAAGATGGTAAAGTATGGAAAAAGACAATGTATATGTTTTGTTTGAAGAAATCAAGAACAAGATTGAGATGATAAACGGGAAGCTGGAACAGAAGACCGGAACACCAACTGGCAGACAGGCAGAAGAAGTGATCCCGACATGCGTAAGGCATATTCACCGGCATAGTTTTGACATCAGGTCAAGCAAAGTATTTTCTCTTTTGATCGGAATGGGCGTGGTATGCAGCCTGTCCTTATGGGGAAATATCAGACTTTGGCAGTCCAACCGGCAATATGCGGATGATGCCCTGAAGTTCCGTGCCATCCGCTCCTGGAGCGGGTGTACTCCGGAAGATATTCTCTGGCTGAACAAGGTTTTCGACATCCATCGTGACGAGAAGGCCATCGACTGGGTCAGAAAACAGGCTGACGGGTACGAAAACGAGCTGAAAGCTGTTTCCGACAGCCTGATGCAGGAGAAACTTAAATTACAGGTAAAATCTGAATCCGATTGATATGGCCAGTGTGAAAGTAAAATTCAGACCTTCCACCATAGAGGGAAAGGAAGGTACCATTTATTATCAGATTATTCAGAACCGTGTAATCCGTCAGTTAAAGACGGATTACCGGATATTTACGGATGAATGGAACGAAGCTGGAAGCTGTATCATTGTTGTTAGTTCGGAACGAAGCAATCTGCTTCTTTCCTTGCAGGAACGCATGGAATGGGACTTGAAACGACTGGACATGATTATCCGCCAACTGGATAACCGGAAAGCTGCATATACGGCAGATGATATTGTCGCTTCTTTTCAAAACAATACAGAGGGACAGTCGCTGTTCAACTTTATGCAGGGCATCATAGCCCGTCTCAAACAAATGGGCAAGATGCGCACGGCTGAAAATTATTCCTGCACCCTGAAAAGTTTCATGCAGTTCAGAAGGGACAGGGATGTTCTGCTGTCCGAAATTGATTCGGATTTGATGCAGCTTTATGAAGCCTACCTTCATGGGAAAGGTGCCGTACGGAATACCAGTTCATTCTACATGCGTATCCTTCGGGCGGTATATAACCGTGCCCTGGAAAAGGAACTGGTGGAACAGCGTAATCCTTTCAGGCATGTCTATACGGGAGTGGACAAGACCGTCAAGCGTGCCGTTTCCTTATCCGCCATCAAGCGTATGAAGAATCTGGATCTGTCCTTACAGCCTAATCTGGAATTTGCAAGGGACATGTTCCTGTTCAGTTTCTATACCCGTGGCATGTCGTTCATAGATATGGCTCACCTAAAAAAGAAAGATCTTCAGAATGGATTCTTATCGTATCGCAGACGAAAGACCGGGCAGCAGCTGGTTATCAGATGGGAAAAATGTATGCAGGAGATTGTCGGCAAATACCCGGAAGACAGTCTCAGTCCTTATCTTTTGCCGGTATTGAAATATCCTTTTAAGGATACGCACAAGCATTACAGGAATGTCATGTCCGGAATAAACAGAAATCTTAAAGAAATAGCCAGATTGGCCGATATATCCGTTCCTCTTAGCATGTACTGTGCCCGTCATTCATGGGCAAGCGCAGCCAAAGGCAAGAACATTCCGATTTCGGTTATCAGTGAAGGGATGGGACATGATTCCGAGGCGACCACACAAATTTATCTGGCCTCATTGGACAATTCCGTAGTGGACAAAGCCAACGCACAAATTCTGAAAAGTCTGTAGGATTGGAGAACGTTTAGCAAAAGCATTCATTTCTTAGACAGAGGGACTCACTCTTGCGCAAAGTTATACATTTTATTGAAAATCCTGCAATTCCGGCCGTTGGATTTTCATCCGGAAGTCATTGAATTTCAATTGTAGTTTAGCAATCCTACATATAATTCATCAGCAAATCAGCCTTATAGCCTGAAATCTCCCTCTGTCTAAGAAAGACGCAGACACCGGGACTTTCTCATCCCCTTTACGCACAGAAAGAAGATGGAGAGAACGACCGGAGAAGCCGACATACAGGAGAACAAGCTGAAAGAACTTTCACCCGACTTGCTGAATACCTTGCTCAAAGATCATACAACGAGTAAGGAAGGAAAACAGTGTAACATATTCTGGGCTACTTCCGATTATGAACCGCTAGGCAGAGGTTATGAATACGGATCGCAGATTCTTCCGGAGCTGATAACCGGAGAGAACGGTCATGTGGTCATGCCCCGTGTTCTGAAACACAGGGATACCCAAAGCACACGTTCCCGGGAAATGGCGGAAGTATTTACTCCGTCCTGGATATGTAATGCCCAGAACAACCTTATCGATGAAGCCTGGTTTGGCAGAAAGGATGTATTCAACCATGAAGTGACATCTAAAGACGGTACACATTCATGGGAAATCAATCCTAATAAGATTGCTTTTCCTGAAGGCAGGACATGGAAAGACTATGTACGAGAAAACCGCTTGGAAATCACCTGTGGAGAAGCTCCTTATCTGGTAAGCAGGTATGATACGACTACCGGAACATTCATTCCCGTGGAGAAACGTATCGGTCTGCTTGACCGTAAGCTCCGTATTGTCAGTGAGAATACTGCTACAACGCGTGAATGGCTGGAGGCAGCCAAGGATGCTTACAGAAGCATCTATGCCTATGAATGGCAGGGTGACAGTCTTCTTCTTGCCCGTGAAGCCCTTCTCTTATCCTTCATCGAATATTACCGGAACAAGTTCGGTAAAGATCCGCAAATTAAATCCATCAACCATATAGCCTATATCATCTCCTGGAATGTATGGCAGATGGACGGACTGAAAGGTGTTGTTCCTGACAGTTGCGGAGAACGTGTGCGGATGGAACCAAGTCTGTTCGGTACGATTGAAAGACGGGAGCCGTGCGAGGGCTGTCTGAAAAATGACCTGACCAAGCACAACGGAATTTACTGTATTATCAAGGACTGGCGGGCTACGGACAAGGCAACAGGCAAAAAGGGGAAACGAATCCGATTTATCGACCTCATAAATGAAGAAGCATGAGATTCACATCGTCCCTGAAACTAAAACTTATCTATGTGTTTCGTATCAATGATACGGCGCACCATGGATGCCTGAAGATTGGCGAGGCAACCTGTGAGGATGAAAACGTGTTCGGTCTGTCTCCTAACAGCAAGGCACTCAATGAAACGGCAAGAAAGCGTATCAACCAATACACGCAGACGGCAGGCATCGCATACGATCTGCTATATACAGAACTGACCGTTTACAACCGTGGCGGACTCCATTCATTCAACGACAAAGAGGTACACAATGTCTTGGAACGCTCCGGCGTCAAAAAGAAAGTCTTCGATACAGTCAACAAAGCCAATGAATGGTTCATCACCGACCTGGAAACCGTCAAGCGTGCCATTGCGGCTGTAAAGGAAGGGCGGAATTCCCTTTCATCAACGGAAATTACCCGTGAATATTCCCCAATTGTATTTCGACCGGAACAGCAGGAAGCCATCAGCAAGACCAAGAAACAGTTTAAGAAAGGCAACCAGATGCTCTGGAACGCAAAGATGCGTTTCGGAAAGACCCTTTCTGCTCTGCAGGTTGTCAAGGATATGGAGTTTCAGCGCACCCTGATTCTGACTCATCGCCCTGTGGTGGATTCCGGATGGTTTGAGGATTTCGGTAAGATATTTTACGACCGCAAGGATTTTGCATACGGTTCCAAGAACAACGGAGAAAGCTACAGCAGTCTTGAACGGCGGGCAGAAAGCCACGGATTGCATTATGTCTATTTTGCCTCCATGCAGGATTTGCGTGGTTCTGAACTTGTGGGTGGTAACTTCGACAAAAACAACGAAGTGTTTGCTACCGATTGGGACCTGATTATCGTGGATGAAGCGCACGAAGGCACCCAGACCGAACTGGGTAAAGCGGTTATGGGAGAGCTGGTCAAAGAACAGACCAAAGTATTGCGTCTGTCAGGTACTCCATTCAACCTGCTGGATGATTTCAAGGAAGATGAAATTTATACATGGGACTATGTGATGGAACAGCGGGCCAAGGTGAGCTGGGACGAACTACATTTTGGTGATCCCAATCCGTATGCCTCATTGCCTACACTCAATATCTATACCTACGATTTGGGACGGCTGCTTCATGAATTTGTGGATGAGGATGTCGCCTTTAACTTCAGGGAATTTTTCCGGGTCAATGAATCCGGCGGTTTCTGTCATGAAAAAGATGTGCTGGCTTTTCTGAATCTTCTTACCAAGGAAGACAAGGACAGCCTTTATCCATATGCCAACGAGGAATATCGGAATATTTTCCGCCATACCCTCTGGATGGTGCCCGGCGTGAAGGAAGCACGGGCACTGAGTGCCATGCTCCAGACACATCCGGTGTTCCAGCATTTCAAGGTGGTCAATGTAGCCGGTGACGGTGATCAGGACGAGGAAAGCCGTGATGCCCTGGAAGCCGTGGAAAAGGCTATCGGAAAAGATCCGGATGCCACACGGACCATTACCCTTTCTTGCGGACGGCTGACGACCGGAGTAAGTGTAAAGGCATGGACAGCCGTATTCATGTTGTCCGGTTCTTATAATACAGCCGCATCCAGTTATATGCAGACCATCTTCCGCGTACAGACACCAGCCACCATCAACGGACGGATGAAGGAGCAGTGCTATGTTTTTGATTTTGCTCCTGACCGTACCCTGAAAGTGATTGCCGAAACAGCCAAAATATCGTCCAAAGCCGGAAAAACTTCACAAAGCGACCGTAAGGCTATGGGTGAGTTTATCAATTTCTGTCCCATCATATCCATAGAGGGCTCACAGATGAACCGCTTTGATGTACCCCGTATGTTGGAACAGTTGAAACGGGTATATGTGGAACGTGTCGTCCGTAACGGGTTTGAAGACAGCAGTCTGTATAACGATGAGCTGATGAAACTGGATGATTTGGAACTACAGGAATTCGATGACCTGAAAAAGATTATCGGTCAGACCAAGGCCATGCCCAAGACCAACCAGGTGGACATCAACAGTCAAGGCCTGAACAATGAGGAATACGAGGAAAAGGAGAAGCTGGAGAAGAAACCAAAGAAGGAACTTACAGAGGAAGATCGGAAGCGGCTGGAAGAACTGAAAAAGAAAACCAAGAACAGAGAAGCGGCCATTTCCATACTCCGTGGCATATCCATCCGTATGCCCCTGTTGATTTATGGTGCGGAACTGAGTGATGAGAATCAGGAAATCACGATTGATAATTTTGCCTCACTCATTGACCCGCAGTCATGGGAAGAGTTCATGCCAAAGGGAGTGACCAAACAGAAATTCAACAGCTTCAAAAAATACTATGATCCGGAAATATTCTGTGCTGCCGGAAAACGAATCCGTGCGATAGCCCGTGCTGCGGACAAACTGAGTATTGAGGAACGAATCGAACGAATTACGGACATCTTCAGTACTTTCCGTAATCCGGACAAGGAAACGGTGCTTACTCCGTGGCGCGTGGTAAACATGCACCTCGGTGACTGTCTTGGAGGCTATAACTTCTATGACACGGAGTATCAGAATGTGATTTCTGAACCACGGTTTATAGACAAAGGAGAAGTTACTGCAGAAGTATTTTCTCCTGAATCCCGTATTCTGGAAATCAATTCCAAATCCGGACTTTATCCGCTCTATATGGCGTATGGCATTTACCGGGCCAGAGTGAAGGCTTCTCTGTTTGCTGTAGAAACGGTAGAGGAGCAGCAGGCTGTATGGGATAAGGTAATAGCTGAGAACATCTTTGTCATCTGTAAGACTCCGATGGCAAAGAGTATTACCAAACGCACGCTTGTAGGATTCCGTAAAGCTAAAGTAAATACAAGATATTTTGAAGATTTAATCAACCAGATTAAGAATAAGCCCGAAAACTTTATAGCCAAAGTTGCCAAAGGTCGTTCTTACTGGAAAGCCATAGATAATGACAATATGAAATTTAATGCTATAGTGGGAAATCCACCATATCAAGAGGTTGTTGATCAGAAAGAAAGTACAAACGGACAAAAAGTTAGCATAAGTATCTTTCAATATTTCCAAACTATCAGTGAAAAGATAGGGAAATATACAGCCTTAATATATCCAGGCTCTCGGTGGATTCATCGTTCAGGAAAAGGACTTGAAAAATTCGGTTTGACTCAAATGAATGATCCCCATTTAGCTCTACTTGAATTTTTCCCTTGTTCTAAAGATATTTTTAAAGATGTAGCTATTGCAGATGGACTTTCCATTGTACTAAAAAACATGGAAAAGAAAGAATATGGATTTACATATAAATATTCTGTAGATGGTAAAACGATTACTGTCCAAGCTAACAATCCAGGAAATGATATGTTTTCTCTTAACCCACAAGATAATGAAATTATAAAAAGATTAGATAATGCAATCAAATCATTCGGATGTTTGCATGACTCCATACTTCCTCGTAATTTATTCTCTATTGAAAGTGATTTTGTTGAAAAGAATCCTTCTCTCGTAAAAGAATACAATGATGGTGATTATTATAATCCGGAGACAGAGATAAAACTTTTTACTAATGACAAAGCTGGTAAAAGCGGAAGAGCTCGTTGGTATATTGCTGATAAAAACGTTATAACATCAGGAAGTGAATATTTGAATAAGTGGAAAGTAATTGTTTCCAGTGCTAATGCTGGAGGACAAAAGCGTAGTAACCAGATAGCTATTGTTGATAATCATAGCGCATTTGGACGTTCACGTGTAGCGTTAAAAACATTTGCGACAGAAAAAGAAGCTCGTAATTTCTTCAAATACGCAACGAGTGAGGTTATTCGTTTTGCGTTTCTCCTAACGGACGAATCGCTTACTTCATTAGCGAAAAAAGTTCCAGATTTATTAGATTATACGGATACCAATAGTTTGATTGATTATGATAAAGATATAAATACACAGCTTTATAAATTATTGGGTATTGATGAAAATGGTCAAAAATATATACAAAACGTCCATAATTCAAAAAACAATAATTAATACATTATCAAGAATATTATATAGATAGAATAGAACTACATTATAAATTCTACATTTTTATCTATGATGTAGCTTAAGGTTTATACCAAAGAAGGTAAAAGATTTTCTGGTATAATTATATCTTGTTTACTAAAAAGTAATTCTACACCATGCTTATTGGTTCCAGCACTATATGGTAATGCATAAGATAATGACTTTGCATTGGGATACAAATTATGAATAAAGGCATGATTATCATAGGTAATAATCCAATTCATGTTATCCCTTTGTTGTATAGCTTGTGACAATGCAATATGATCTGCCTCTTTAAAGAAATTTACATAAAGTTCTCTCCCTTTTATATAATAAGGTGGATCTAAGTATATTAAATTTTTGCGAGCGATATTACGATATCGACGTAATAAGTTTATTGCATCTTCATTATGTAAAATAAACTTATCCTTAAATTGAGCAATGAGTTGTATGCGTTCTATAAGTTGTTCTTTATTATAACGAGCATCGATTTTATAAGTGCCAATTTGTTGTAATCCTCCAATTACACCAGCCTTTAGAACTCCAGATCTATTAGTACGATTAAGGAAAAATGTAGAAAACCCCAAATCAAACAGATCTACATTTTGTTTATTTTGTTGAATTTGTCGTTGTGTATACCATTCATCAATAGATAAAGGAGTATTACGTATTTTATCAATAAATGCATCAGTATAATATAGTATACTATGCCAAAATGCATATATAGACCGATCATAATCATTAATAACAACGCGTTTCATATATCCATCGATAGCCAATGCTAAAGCAATAGCTGCTCCACCTGAAAATGGCTCAATATATGTGCCTCCTTTCAGATTATTTTGCTCTATTATAGATTTCATAAAATCTATTAAGCGACTTTTTCCTCCTGGATACCTTAATGGGCTATAATTATTATTCTTCATTCTTTATCGCTATATACATAGCATCTAAAACAGGTGCTAAATCATTTGCACTTGCCTCAAGTGCTATTGCATTTGCAGAGTAATATTGGTTATGTACAAACATATTACAAGCTGTCAAATCAATGAAATCAGTACGACTTTTCTTGAATTTATCCAAAACTTGTATTAATCGCGTATTATCGTCAAGCAATTCAGGATGGCGAATAATATATGCAACCATATTTCCTAATTCAGGTATTTTACCTGACGATTCTTTATTTGTAAATCTAGTATAACGTCTTAATTCTTCATCTTTTATTTCCTCATCACTCAAAGCATATGCCGATTTTATATACTGTTTTAATTCATTATATTTTTTATCATTATTAGTTGCACTATTAATTGCATCTTCTTTATTAACTTCTCCAATTTGTTTTTTCTTTTTCAAGAATTCATATATCAGCATATCAACGTAGCAACGTAAGATTATTCCTGCCATATCAGTATGTTTCTTATGATTTAATTCTTGTAAACTCCTGAATAATGCATCTAATTTATTAACACCAGTATCTCCCCAATTATAATCAGCAAATAATCCAGACTTTTTACGAGTACGTTTTGTCTTTGCAATTATTTCCGTTTCTCCTTGTACATTTACTTCAATTTGATCTTTATTGGTATTATTAGAGTCATTAACCTCTTTAGACTCCATTGGTGCTTGAGATGATTTTATATCTAAGTCAAATTTATCTTTGTTATAACTTTTAATAGAAGAAAAATACTCTTCTTTATCCTTTTCATTATTAAAGGTTCGAGATGTTAAGTCTTGCGATAAGATTTGATTTACTATAAATTTGAAACGTTTATCAAATTCTTCTTGAGGTAATCGCTTTAATATTTCACCATTACTACCAAAACTTAGTCCAAGAAAATTCAAGCCTCGCTCATCATCATAGAAACGCTCAAAATTAGTTATAGGAAATCCTTGTTCTTGAATTTGTTCTAGTTCATATGGCTCAGTTTGAAAAAGTTTAATACTATATTGATGTATAGAATAACGACGTAAAGCTTTTCTTATTTCAGAAACAGGAACACTTAATCTTAAGGCAACTTCTTCCGCCGACAGATTATCATTTCTCAATAAATTTACTAAAAATGCATCTTGGCTAACCTTATCCCATTTCTGTAATGGAATACCTGTATGTTTATTGTAAATGATAGTATCTGCATCTCTTCGAGTAGGTGCTATATTGCATCTTATTTTATCTTCAATCGAACCATATTTAGATAGTTCTTTTGCTCGTTGTGGAGAAAGGTATTTATAGGGATTCAATAGTATTTTACAAGCTGCAATTCGGCGATTACCTTCCAATACGACATAATAATCTCCTTCTTTACAAACAATAGGTTCTTCATTCAACAAATATCCATTTATAGCAATGGATTTAGCCAATTCATATACAGCATAGTTCGTAATGAGATATTTTACTATCTCTGTTTGATTCATTTCTTTTGTAGATTGATAGGAGAAGCGAGGATTCTTAACATCTAATTTTAGATTGTCAATTGATAATAAACGGGTACTCCAACTTGAATAATCTATTTTCATACTCAATTATATAATCTAATTAATCTTGATACAAAGATAGTTATATTATTTTAATAATAATCATAGATTATCGAAATAAGTAAACTTGTAGCAAAAGACTTATATACATAAGCAGACTATATTCTAATAATTTCATCCTCTAATAGCATATAATTAATATTCATTTTTTATTTACCCCAGTTATATAGAATGGCAGAAATGGACTATTAATAATTACTATCTTGAAATCTTATTCAATATAAGATTTGTACCATTGTTATAAAAATCTTAAATTTTAAAATTAGTCATCTAACTTTTATAAACACTACAAACCTCCGATAGCGCAATAATGAAAGATAAAAAAGAAAATCCTAATTTAGTTTGTAATCAGTAATTTTGTTTTTCAGCCATGAATAAAGTAACTTTGGCAACATTATATTTCATGTAAAAAGAATCTTTAAGATAAAAAATAAAAGATGCACGATAAAAAATTATTTTTCGCAATATTAAAAAGAATGGCTACTTCCTATGGGAAGTTTTTCTTAAGTATAACAGGGCTATTTTGTTGCTTATTTATTGGATATCTATGTTATTCTAGCTATACATTGAATCTGTCTCAAAAGCGAATAAAAGATTATTATATTAATCATATCAATAAAACAGACAGTTTATGTTTCAGCATTTCAGCATATAATACAGCACTGATTGAAAATATCCAGAAAGCCAATAATGCATTATTGGCTGATTCATTGATAAAATATACATTAGGTTCCAAACAAAAATTATCCGAAAATCAATATAAAGATCTGTCTACTATTATATCTAATTATTATAATCAGTCAATTAAGATACAAGAACAACATCAGTCAAAGTTATCACGTGATTCTTTACAATTTAATGCTGAAAGAACATTATTAGAAGGACAAACTAAAGCAATGATAGATTTACATTTGACTAAAATTGACCATGAGTACAATAATATTACTATGTGGGCTGCTATTTTAACCATACTTTTTCTAGTCTTTAGTTTTTATTCTATTTTCAAGATGGACGAACTTATTCAACAAGGAAGAGAAGGGGTTAAAGATATAAAGCGACTTAAAAAAGTAGGAGATGATAGTATCGCATATATTAAGGCGAAGAATAATGAACAAATTACAAAACTAAAAGAAGATACAGAACAAATCATTAAAGAGCATAGAGAAAAACTGGAAGGCATATCTTCTAATTTTAGTGTACAACAAAACGATCTATATAGAAGAGCAGATGAATACTTAAATGGACTGAGAAGAAACTCTGATGAGCAGAGTCAAAAAATATTATCAGAATATTATAATATACTTCAAGAACAGTCAAAGACTTACACCCAAAAGATAAATGAAAAAACTGAAGGTTTTGAATCAAAACTAGCTTCAATAGGAGAATTTACAATTGCATTACAACAAGTAAAAGAGAAATTAGATTCTTATCTAAATGATGTTAAAGAACAAATAAGTTCTATTGAAGAACAAAAAAGATTATTTGCAGTTATCATAACTACATTACAAAATAGTATTAATGATACTACAGAAGGAAATGCAAACCTTGCTAAGTTTATTGAAAAGCTTCAAGAAGCAATGAAAAAAAATCAAATAAAAAATGATTCTGAAAATGGAGGGCAGCAAGATGGACAGTAGTCAGTTATACAATCAATTCTCAAATGAGTTAAGACAAGCGAATAATTGCCAAATGCAGATCTCACAAAAGGAATTTGAGTTACAACTCATAGATATTAATCTGAAATATGGTAATAGTGATAGTGAACGGAATATCCAAAATCTTGTTAAACAAAATAATATAAAGGTCAGCCTTCATTCTATAGAAAATGAAAGAAATACATATTTAACTCATGCTATTATATATGCATTACAATTAGCTGAATATGAAATAGGAAACAGTAAAAATATAGTTTTCCCGATGGCATATCTAGCTTTGAATTCCATAAATTCATTTATTTCTTCTTATAATATTAATTTAGATTTGTCACTCTTTATTAAATCAAAAATATCCTATGTTTCTAATAAGCTAATTTTAGAGTCTAACCTTAGTTTGATTAATTTAAGAACAGAAATTGATAAACTAAAATCATTATGTAATATCTTTTAATATTTTTCCGTATCTTTGTTGCGGAAACCTCCACGCAACCTAGTGCAAAATATTGCAAGAATCCGGTGGAGCAATAGCGGGAGATTACTTCTTTAGCTAAAAGATACATCAAAGATATTCAGCCACTTATCGTTAGATTACGATTCCTGGTGGCACCACTTTTACAAAACGAAAAATCATGAAAACCGCTGAAATACAGTTATTTCAGCGGTTTTTTCTTTATGTACTGCCCGCAAAAATATGCAATCTGGTGCAATAAAAAATTGCTGATTCGGTGGCTTTTTTTGAGTCCCATGAAAAAACCACCGATATGTACCATACTTCACTTATTCTCAACGATTTGCGTGAATCATTTTCAGGGATGAAATTCTACATTTGCATACCCTACTGAATGACGGATGAAATACAACGTCTGCTAAAGGCTTTCTTATCCGATGATAATGATTGTACCTACAGGCGGATAATAGTAAGAGAAACAAAAAACGGTGTTTTTTTAGAGCCGGCAATAATAAAAGCCACCGAATTTAACATTTCTCTCCAGCCATCCGCTCAATTCAGGATTGACGAAATAACCGAATGTGCAACTTCAAAAAGAAAATGATCATGAAACAAGGAACAATGAACATTCTATTTTTCGTTCTGAAAACAAAACTGCTGAAAAATGGCGAGGCTCCAATCCTAATGAGGATTACCATCAACGGGCAATATGAAGAAATAAGAATACAGAGAAGCATTCCATTAAAGAACTGGAATCCGGCAAAGGGATGCAGCAAAGGAAAAGACAGGGCTTCCATCGAATTGAATAACTATATTTCCGCCCTCACTACACGCGCATACGAAAAGCACAAGGAACTGACCTTTGAATCGGCACTGATAACTCCAAAGACGATATTAAAGCGTGTGTTCGGAAAGGATGAGACTGTCCGGACGTTGCTTGGAACAGTCAAAGAAGAAATTTCCTCTATGGAAAAGGTTGTTGACATAGACTATTCTCCCGTTACCATCAACCGTTATAAGAATGTGCTCAGAAAACTTGAAACGTTTGTGCCGCGTTTTTATGAGAAGGATGATATTACATTCCATGAACTTTCCCCTGATTTCATCAAGGCTTTTGATGTTTTTCTGAAGACAGAAGCCGGACTGTGCCGTAACACAATAGTCCGCTACATGAAATGTCTGAAGAAAATCACCAATATGGCAATAGCCAAAGAATGGATGCGGAAAGACCCGTTTTACGGATATAAGATGGAACAGGACGAGACTGATCCGGTATTCCTGACAAATAACGAGCTTCAGGCTATAATGAACAGGGAATTTGATATTCCGAGACTGGAGCTTGTCAAGGACATCTTTTTGTTTGCGTGCTTCACCGGTCTGGCGTTCGCTGATGTATCCACATTGAGACCGGAACATCTGGAGCAGGACAATAACGGTGACTGGTGGATAAGAAAAGGACGTGTAAAGCTGGAGAGAAGAAGAAAGTCAAGTTCCATAGCAAATGTTCCGCTTCTTCCTGTTCCATTGGCAATCCTGAAGAAAAACGAATCACATCCGATATGTCTTAAACAAGGGACTTGCCTTCCTGTTGTCTGCAATCAGAAGGCAAACAGCTACCTGAAGGAGATTGCGGACTTCTGCGGCATCAAAAAGAATCTGACCACACACACCGCTAGGCATCACCATTTATCCTACACGCTGAAAATAAGCAGTTTATAAGAATATATTTTTTAACAGGTAACGATTTAGAAACGAGCGAAGTTCTATATTTTTCTTGTTTTGCATTAAAACAAAAGAACGCTCTATTAAATGCAAAAATACAGAGTATTTCTATAATTGCCAAAACAATTGTTAGGGAAAAAGGAATAGCAAACAAGCTTTTCAAACGAAGAACAATGCTGTGCATATTAGTTTTTAAATCATCCCTTGCCTTTGGAGAAAAGCTAGATGGACTGCAAAATATGGATAATGTCCAGTGTCTACTTTCTCTATCATTGCAGAATTTTGGTAAAATCGTTTATTGCTTTGACTTCTTATTTTCGATTATCGCTCCAAATCTATTGCAATACCAACAAATTTAAGTGAGTCTAGTAATTAAGTCATTTATCAATACATGGAAAGAAATGTATCCATCTTGGATTTTTTGTTTACTGTGCATTGTGATTGCACAGAATTGCGCTATCTTTACAAAAGATTATAAACCAATTGATTTTTAGAACATGGTTAATATATGCAATAGTGAACAGCATGTTGTTTTGATGAGGATTTTGGATGCTCGTAACAGACCGTCCATAACCCCAGATATGCCCCTTTGGAAACTTAAATTAACCGAGGAAGAATATACAAACTTAAAGGAGACTCTTATCCAAAATGCGTATCGATTAGAAGATTTTGGAATAGAGGCGGCCTTGTGTTACGCTGAATGGTGGAGAAGAGACTATAATGGAGGAATTCCTTCCAGAGAAGATGTTGCAGTCGGATTAGGACTGCCTCATTATTGTTGGGAGCAACTATATAAAGCTGCACGTCATGGGCTTAAAAGTCATGGATTTGCATTTATTCACTCTCTCAAGGGGAATGAATATTTTAGAACTTTACTAAATCAAGGAGGTCTTCCTGTAAATTACATAAAGAACGGAACTAATCTTAGCGGGTTTTCACGTTTTCTCATTGGATTGGTTGAAGAATTGTCTTCAATAAATATTGATTGGGATGATAATAATATAGATTTAATCAAGAATTTTAATTGTATAGCTTATCTTGGGAAAGCGTTCAAAAATGACAATATTTACGATGTTTCATTACAGATTGCTCATGCAATCATATCCGAAGAAGACCGCTGGCTACCATATGATGATACGGATTCCTCTTTGTCGGAACTGACTAAATCCTTAAAAAGAGAATACCGGCGAGTTAAGAGTGAACATAGAACCAAACCACTTTCTCTAAGTTGGAAACTTCGTTTGACCTCAAGTAAAACTGCAAATCTTTTTGTCAATTTAAATATAGTAAAAGAGATTTCATCAAAATCTATTGAAGGTCTAAACTATCAATCGTGCTACACCTTCGATGTGTTTGTCTCTGGTATACTTGTTGGAAAATATGTAAGAAAATCCCTAGTTAAAGATGACAAAGGAGAGGTTATCGGTGCGATATATTCTCGTATAACTGTTGGCGTAGCAAATGATATAAAGTGGAGTGGAGAACCTGTAGTTGAAGTTAAGATCAGGTGTGACAACGATGACAGATTGTTTCCAACTTTATGTGGTAGTTATCCTCCGAATTTTGAATGCCCTCAGGTTTTCCAAATGCTTGATGATAATGTATATTCTTTGAAATCGACAGCGAATGCTGAAAATAATATAGCTGTTTTCTCTACTAATTGGAAGTGTGATGGTAGTCACAATCTATTACTAAATGGAGAACTTTATTCGGCGATTAAGTTTACTGATAAAGTAGATTTACACAATTGCATGTCGAATGAGGATATAACCATAACCAATGAGTTCACGCCTTATAGCGCTGAATTCAGAGGTACATATATACAATGGGTAGAGCAATCCAATTTTAAGTTATTGACTCGCATTCCAGTAATAAGCGTTTTTGACCAAACTGGCACTAGAGTCGGGAATATCAAGCCTAAATATCGTGTTCATAATAGTAAGGCTGAGTGGCGGAATTTGTCCAATTCATGCCTTTTGCCATTTGGGCTTGTTGATATCAAGGTTGAATTTCCTGACAATAAATACGTGATGGAAACATTTTATTTCATAGACGATATGACATTTGTCTCTCGCAACGAAACAATGTTTTCCACAGAGCTACACCTATATTCTCGCCATGTTATCTCTGCAAAAGTTGATGAATGCGAAAACTTATCTGTTGAAATGACGGATAAAAATACCTGGAGGATTTCCAGAGATGCCTGTGCTTCTAAATATTCTCCTACGTGTAATTTGAAAATAATTGCCGAGAATAATCCTCCTTTGAAAGTATCTGTTGTAGCACCGTTTGAGGGTATAGTAATATCTGATTTGGAAGGGAAAATTGTGCCATCGGGAAAAATCATATCTTATGATAACCTGAGATATTTTAATATAATCAGTCATGGACAGTCTGGTATGATAGATGTAACTTACAAATCTGATAAAATAAAGGATGACAATACAATCAAGCATCTTAAGAGTCCAGTAATTGAAGGTATAGTTCCATTATCCGATTATCGTGATTTGTTTGCAAGAATGTTTCAATTATATGGTGCAAATACTTTTGACCGTAGTAGTTCCATAGAACTAAAAATATGTGACAAACGCATCTATATAAGAAAATTTGTTCTTGATAGTGAGTTGAGTTCAGATAAAATTCGAATCACAGATTATACCAGCGAAGACACTTCCGATTTCATATATGACGGTGATGTATATGCATTGCCGGTTTCAGAAAATATAAAACCAGCTGAATTAGTGCAGATAAAGCTTGAGCCGTATAATCGACAAATGAACTTGTTTACAATTCCTGATGAGCTTTTGAATTCGGAAGCAATTCTTTTCTCTGGTCCCGAAAGTTCGCGCAGGCTTGTTCCTAAGTATTACAATTTTGAACAAGAAGATTACAGTTCGGAAGTACGTGGAGAGATGTCTGCTGCTAACACAATACTTTGGAGTGAAAGGCTTTGCAAGGATGATGTTTTTGCCGGCGAGTATTGGGCAAAGACAGTAAAAGCATTCCGTATTATTTCAGAATTTAATCTTCCATTTACCACATATAATGCTTTCAAAGCTATTGGTTGTGAACCTAAATTATTGGTTAACTTAATATTAGCTTGTTGGATTAATGGCGCTTCCGATGTTCTCATTCAAGAAATTGACCGTTTTGAAGATGAATTAAACATTGCAGTACATTGGATTCCGCACACTGTGTGGGGAGAATGTATTGAGAGTTTCATACGTTCGCTTCCTCCAACACTCATTAATATAATGAATACAAAATTAGGTGAGATTACAGAACTGATAAATGCACTTTTCAACGCTACACTATCTGCAGAAGTTGCGTCTGAACTTACCCAATATGTTGCGGGAGGGAATATCGGAAATGCCAGGATTTTCTCAAGAGCGGACATAAATCAATTTAAATCAAAAATACATGGGTGTACAGATAACAATATAGACCTACCTCTAACCCGATTTGTACTTCAAAATAAATATTATGTAGATCAAGAGATGCACAAGTCCTATCGTGTAATGATTGAGTCCGCAATGTGTGCTGCGGAAAACTTCGCACAAGTAAAAAATCGCACAAATCTTTTTTTATTGGAAAGTCGAGACTATGCTCGTATCATTAATTTTTACCGAAAATACTTTAAAGAAACCTACAGTGAGATATTCATTGGGACAGTAAAACAAATTGTAAACAAATGAATATGAATTATTTTTCATTCTACAATAAGGCCAAGGAATTATTAATAGATTCTCTTGCCTCTCTTTGGTTCAAGGGTCAAGCCCAAGAACAAGAATATATCAAGAGGATTTTGACTAAGGATGAGCCTCTTTTTGCAGAACCTGTATTCCAATCAATATTCCCTTGGGAGGAGAGTGCCGACAGTTTTGAGGAACATTCTTCTAAACTCAGATTGTTAACTCCTTCATTTGTTAATGCACTGAGTAGCGAAGAAGTTGACAAGGATTTGAGATTTCCATTAGACAGGCATCCTTATAAGCATCAAACAGAAAGCTGGAGAACTATGCTTTCTTCTCGACCACAAACCATTGTCGTGACTACCGGAACAGGATCAGGTAAAACAGAGTGTTTTATGATACCAGTGTTGCAAGATTTGGCTAAAACCAATGAAAAAAATTGTGTTCAGGCCATATTCCTTTATCCTTTGAATGCACTGATGAAAAGCCAACAGAAACGTATTCATGCTTGGTGCAAAGCTCTTCCCGAAAAGGTTACCTATGCGATATATAATGGAGAGACCGACAAAGAAAATCGGTCTGACAGATATACTGCATCTCATTATCCACAGCTCGTAACAAGGCCTCAAATAAGGAAAACTCCGCCTCAGATTCTCTTTACTAATCCAACTATGCTCAACTATATGTTGGTACGAGCAGAAGACCGTGAAATCTTGGAAAAATCCAAAGGGAAGCTCAAATGGATTCTTTTAGATGAAGCACATACTTATACTGGCTCTTCAGCCGCTGAATTATCATTGCAAATCCGTCGTGTACTAGATGCTTTTGGCGTAACTATTGATCAAGTGAATTTTGCTGTAACATCAGCGACTATCGGGGATGAAAGTGACCCCAAAACGACGATAAAGCTAAAAACTTTTGTGTCTCAACTCACTGGAAAACCATTTGAAGATATAAAAATAATTAGTGGCAAGCGCATTATTCCAGAACTAAACAAGGGAATTGCAGAAGATCAATTGTCCAAAATAAACAAAAAGTTTAGTATCGAATTGAGTTATTCTGATATTGAGAAGTTGAGAAAAAAGCTTAACTCTTCGCCGGTATTGAAAGCAAAGGAAATTGGTCGTATGCTTGATAAAGGAATTGGGAAAAATGTGGATACCTCATTGGAAATAATAGATGCTCTCGGGGAAAAAGTGAAAGGTATAAACAAAGGAGGCGGCCTTGGAGCTTTATTGCCAACACGTGCTCATTTATTTGTTAGATCGATAAGTGGAGTGTATGTTTGCACCAATCCCGATTGTCAGCGTCATAAGGAATATAGATTGTCGATAGGAAGTCTGACAACATATCAAAATATGAATTGTCCAGTTTGTAAATCAAAGATGCTGGAACTTGCTACATGTTCGTCTTGCGGCTCTCCCATTATAGTGGGTGAAACAAGCACAACTAAGGGATTTAGGATGCACACCAATGTAATTGATCTTGACAAGAGTCTTTTCTATGAGCAAAAGGAAGATCTCATTGATTTGGAAGATATGGGAAATATAGAAGATGTTGAGCAAAATGAGGCGGATGGCTTTTCTCGCTTCTTTTTCGCCATTCCGAAGAAAGCATGTCTAAGGAAAAATGCGAATAGAACATATCACATCTTCAATCATCGGAATGGTAAAATAGAACTAGTCCCTGAAGACAATAGAAGCAACAAGTGTTTTACTTCTTTAAAAAGTGAAGAAAGTATTCCTGTAATATATCAATCTCTTCGACACTCAGGAGATAATCACGTTCTTTGTCCTCATTGTGGCAATAATCTCAGCGAGTTTAAAAACCTTGATTATCTCAGAATAAGTGCTACTCAAATTGGACGTACTTTAGCAACATTGCTTCTTGATAATGCTGAACCCATTGACAGTAATGACGCAGACGTTGTATATGAAGGCCGAAAGTATATAACATTTACCGATAGCCGTCAAGGGTCTGCACGTTCTGCGATGGGACTTAATCAGGATGTAGAACGTTCATGGATTCGAGCTTCCATTTTTCATAAACTTGCCGACATGCGTTTGAATGATGTGAAACCTGGTGGTCTGACTCCTGATGAGGAAGCAGAATACAATGCATATCTGAGTATTCGGGAACATCTTCCGACCTTACTTTTTGAAAAATTTAAACGACTTGAAGAAAAAAAGAATGGCACACCAGTAATCCCCAATCCAGAGGAGGTGTCATGGGGGCAAATAAGCCAGTCTCTTGAAAATGACTCAAATTTCAAGAAGTTGTATGAACATGTTGATAAAGCACGTGGCAGAAAAAATTTCAAGAATGCAACGGACTATCTGAAAGCACTTCTTGTCGACCAATTCGGATGGATTCCTAAACGGGCGAACTCATTGGAAACGATGGGATTCGTACGTCTTGTCTATCCAGCACTTAAAAATGCGAAATGCCCAGCACTCATTCAGAAAAGATGTACAGACACCGACTGGCAGAATTTTCTCAAGATTTGTATGGATTATGTCATTCGTGGAGGTCGTCATTATATGCTTTCTGGAGCTTATAAAGATTACCTTACACAAAATAAGTACTGTTCTCCTATATATCCTTCAAATTCAGAACTGAGGAAGAATGGGAGCCCTGTATCGAAATGGTTTAAAGTCAATGTAAGTTCAAAAGGGATTAATGAGAATCAGAATAGACTCGTTCTTCTTCTATGTGCAGTTCTAGGTTATGATGATATTTCTCAAATCAATCAGATAAAGATTGCTGACATCAACTCAATGCTTGATGCCGCATGGGATTTTCTGAGACAAAATGTTCTTGAAGCAACAGATGTAGAAAATCAAGGATATATGCTCGATCTCATGGGGGATAAAGTTAAGCTGCAACTTATCGAAAAAGGTTATCTCTGTCCTGTTGACAATGTTATTATAGATGCACCGTTCTGTGGCTATAGCCCAAGAATGAACGGTTACATCGGTCGTGAAAATTTCGATAGATTCAAAATCAAGACGGAGTTTGTAAATCCGCTTTTCCCATTCAAGTCTGCGGATCAGACAGAAAAGAATGTCATGGAATGGATTGAGAAGAACTTCTTTGAACAAAAGGCTGCTGGTGTGTTCGGGGTTATGAACTCCAGAGTATTTGCTTCAAAACCGATTTTTATATCAGCTGAACATTCTGCTCAGCAATCGTCAGAAGATCTTGACCGATACGAAAGAGAGTTTAATGAGGGGAAAATCAATATTCTTTCTTGCTCAACAACAATGGAGATGGGGGTTGATATTGGCGGTATTACAGAAGTCGTCATGAATAATGTGCCGCCAAAATCATCAAACTACCTTCAGCGTACGGGACGTGCAGGACGAAGAAATGAAACTAAAGCCTTGGCTTTAACTGTTTGTGCTCCCAATCCTATTGGAACTCATACATGGAACAATCCAGATTATCCGATTACACATGTAACAGAAACTCCGTTGTTAAAATTGGAAAGCCGTCAGTTGATTCAACGTCATGTTAATGCGATGGTATTCGCATCCTTTGTAGCAGATCAAGGGGGAATCAGGGTTACGGCAACTCTTAGGGACTTTTTTGTCACGGCAGAAGGGATGTCTTTCTTTGATAAGTTTCTAAATTATATTGATAGTGTAATCAGCGGAAAGGTTGAACGTCTTCAAGAACCATATTCAAAATTAATCAAGGGAACAAGTCTTGCTCAGATAACATTGGCGGATGCCGCACAAGTAGTCAAGAAAGACATAGTTGCTGTTTACAATGTCTTTGATGCTCATAAAGGAGCTCTTGCAAAGGCGATTGAATCTCTGAAGAATGAATCAGGAACGACCAATGCTATCAAAGCTATAGAGAAACAAGAGGAAAATCTTTTAAAGACCTCGATGTTGTCATATCTTGCTGAAAATTCTTTTCTGCCAAGTGCAGGTTTACCCTTAGGACTAGTTGAGTGTCTGCTAGGTGGTAAGGAAAAGGTTGACGGTAACTCACCGACATTGCATATAAGTCAGGCCATCTCCTCTTATGCTCCCGGTAATCCAGTAGTGAAAAACGAATGGGTCTATGAGCCCAATGGTATTCGTCTGAAGACAAAATACGATGACAGCACTTCAAGGTATATCATACAAAATTGCACTCATTGTGGTTATACAACTATTATCTATGGAAGTGCTAAGACGGATTGTCCCAAGTGCGGTCGGCATGGAACTATGCATGGCATAAAGGACATCTCACTATCGACAGATCAGCGTTTTACAGAGGTCGTTGAACCTGCTGCATTCTCCGTAGCATGGGATTCGACCCCGACACGAAAAATGGACTCTCTCGGCAGTATGAATTTCATTCAGCCTATTTTGCTTGAAATGGATGCCTGGCTTCTGAAGACAAATTCTGCAAAAATGTCTATCCGCTGTTCAACGCCAAGGTCTGAGATTCTCTTTTATAATAAAGGAACGAGTGGGTATGGATATGCTTTCTGTCCTTATTGCGGTAGAATGAAATCAGAAAAATCACCAGACTCCACAGAGCGGATGCTGTCGCACCATAAACATCTTCTAGCTTCGACCTCTTGTCCTGGTGGCGAAAATGACGGTGCTGCAGTAAGACGTCATGTGTTGTTGGTCGGAAGATACCAGACTGACTTTGTTGAGATCAAGTTTTATGACAAGGACAACAATCTGGTAGAAGACACAGAGACACTCTATTCTCTCGGCGTGATTCTTAGCCGTAAACTCACGGAGCTGCTCGGAGTCAACGATGGAGAGATTGAATTCGGCTATGATGGCATAAATCATTCTATTTTCATATATGATACTGCTCTCGGTGGTGCAGGTTATTCATTACTCTTCCGAGAATATAAAGATGAAGTCCTAAAAATGGCTTTGGAGACTCTTGAAAGATGCGACTGTGAACGGTCTTGCACGAAGTGCCTTATAGATCGCAGATCGCAATGGTATACGAACTATCTTAACCGGCCCAAGGCTCTAGAATGGTTAAGACAGGAAGTCAAGGCCCGTGTTGCCCCAAAGGAAATTATTTATTTAATGCCTGATTCTCATGCTGTGACATCAGACATCACGACCGAGTTTTATCAGCTCACACGGAACAAGGACATCTCTGGTATCAGAATATTTGTCGACGACAACATTTCTCAATGGGATGCGGAAACATTCCCATTTAAAAAAATTCTCACAGAACTATCTCTAGAAGGAGTTGACGTTGCCTTTATACTGCCAAGCGTACCAGATGTAAAATCGCTCTCGTCAGCTGACAGTGCAACTTTAATTGCGGAGGTATTTAAAACCAACTTTAAATGTCTTGAAAACACACTGCCGACAGGATTATTTCCGTTGATGGTCGTGATTATGAATGACGGAATCGTCAAAACATACTTTGGGAAAAATATTGATACATCCTATTCTAAGAATTGGGGAAGTGGAGATGTATTCATAACCACACAGCCAAATTCATTGTCCTATGCCGACATAAATAGAATGCAACTGTTGAGCGCCTTTTCATCGGACGATTCTTCCTTTATGTTCGAATATAGAATAAGAGAACACAGCTCGTTGGGTCGTTTTTTTGATTCTCTGAAAGCTCCGGAAACTGGTAATTGGAATAGAATAATATCTAACCTACGAGGCAAGGCTGTTTCTATTGAATATTCTGATAGATACCTAAAAACGCCCTTAGGCTGTATGCTTTTGGCAAAAATGATTTCCAGTCTGAAGAATGAAGCAGACTTAGTTTTGGTATCAATTAAGGTTATCGTCACAAATATCGTCTCAATTAATGACTCAGATGTGGCAGTAAATGCTATAAAAGATTTTGCCAACGGTAAGAAGAGAAATCATTTCCTGAAGGATGCTATATTTGAACTGACCGGAATAGAACCGGAGATTCAAGATACAGGTTATGTTGAGCATGAACGGTGTCTGACGGTTAAAGCGGATAATGCAGAGGTCTGTATACGTCCAGATGCAGGTATAGCAAAAGGATGGGCACCATTTGGAAGAGATAACGCTGAATGCACCGACCGCGATTTCAGAGAAGATTGGAATATAGATCTCGAACTGTTCAATAAACAGCAGATAGGAAACGGAATACTTTACACCATCTCATATAAGCAACTCTAACAATGTCAGAAAATAGAAACGCTCAGTATCGTTATCAAGTGCTGGACAGATGCTTCAGTGACTGGAATAAGAAATATACTATCGAAGATCTCCTTGAAATAGTCAACAATCATCTTTATGAATTGGAAGGTTCGGACTCTACCATCAAGTTGCGTCAGTTACGAGGTGACCTAAATGCCATAAGAAAGATGCTACCCGATAACATCTATCTTGATGCCAAACCATTTGGAGGAAAGAAATGCTACTACAGATATTCTGAGCCAAACTATTCAATCTACCAGAATGGTCTATCGGTTACCGAGGTTAACTCTTTACGCTCGATAATTGAAATGCTTAGTAAATATCGTGGAGTTACTGGTAATGCTTGGCTTGAAGATGTTATCTCCAATCTAGAACTTCGTTTTGGAGTAAAATCGGATAGAGAAAATCTTATTTCATTTCAGTGTAACTCATGTTTAAAAGGGCTTGAATACCTTTCAACTCTCATAGACGCAACAATCAATCACCAGCCCCTCGAAGTAAGCTACACAACACACGCAGGCATTAGTTCAACGAATGTGCTTCATCCATATTATATGAAACAATATAATAACAGATGGTTCATATTCGGACGTATTAATGGGAGAGATTATATTGTCAACCGAGCCCTTGACCGAATTGAAGGGATAAGTAGAAGTGATGTACCATTCTGTAAAAATGACCTTGTGGATTTTAACTCTTACTTTGATGATATTGTAGGGGTATCGGTGCCTTATGAAGTACAGGAAGCCGAAACAATTATTTTGCAATTTAGTTCAGAACGATTTAAATACATTGTTTCAAAGCCACTGCACACCTCACAGGAAATTATTGATGAATACAAGTGCATAGTTACCATCAAAGTAATACCAACACGAGAACTTGACCAATTAATTCTAGCTTTTGGACCTGATGTTGAAGTCCTAGCTCCAGATAAATACAGAATGAGCATTAAGACTAAAATTGAGAAATGTCTCAACAAATATCGCTCTGTGCATTGCGATTGCATATAAAATTATACTTTTATAATAAACAGATATAACAGAGCAGATATTAACCAACATTATATGGAACGTGATAGTGTGCAAAATATTAAAATTGAACATTCTAAAAGAAAAGGCGTATCAAGCTTTGTATTGAGTAATGATACGCCTCTTTTAAGAGTCCTTTAAATCTACTCTTCAAAAAGCGAAAGTATATAAAATCTGATATATTTTTATCTGATTACGAATTTTGTATAGAAGATTGATTATACATATACACTCTTTATCTACGGCAGTATTATGGCTTTTTCATTTAAATATCCCATCTTTCAGGGAAGTATTAGTATTAAATGAAAGAGCTATATGGCTGTATAGTTCATTCGAAGAAATGCACCTTTTACACTTTGAGGTTTGGTTGTAGCTTTGCGGCAGTGAATACAATCAAACCTCAATTATTATGAACAGACAAGAATTTGAAGAATTAGAATTGCAGGTGCAACAAAGCGAGCTGCCGTTGAAGTCGTACCTTCAACAGATAGGTGTAAGTTATTCAACCTATCACTACTGGCGTAGAAAATGTTCCGTTGACAGGAGCAGTATCAAACACGAGTTGGCTCCTATCAGTTTTAAACAGGCATTTACGGAGTCTTCCCAAGAAGAACAATTGCCGCATGGTGTTGCGCTGCTGTTTCCCAATGGACTTCGTGCCCACTTCGGGAGCGGTTCTGAAGATTTGCTGAAGGAAATATTTACCCAAAGTCTTCGAGACGGTCATGTTTAACCTGAACGACACGATGCGCTACTTCCTGTGTCCTGGCAGGACAGATATGCGCAAGGGTATCAGTTCGCTATGCGGAGTGGTACATGAGAAAATGAACAGTGAAGTGAGGAACG
>NZ_JABSOE010000129.1 GCF_013618865.1 Phocaeicola faecicola | reverse complement strand
TTATAGTATAGTCCTGTTTCTTCATCCGCATATTGTCCCTGAAACCTGAACGGACAGTCAAACTCCGTTCCCTTGTCAACGGCAAGCACTTTTCCGTAAATATCCAGTGTGCAGTCCCAAGTCTTGTTTCCCTGTCCGTCGTACATCTGGATGGGCGTACCCAAGTAGTCAGATACGATGGAATACTGTTTATCGCCTTGAATCTTTGCTGTTGGAACAAACGTGCCCTCCTCGAACACCCACGTGGTAATGTCATCAACAGGTTCTTTTGGAGAGGTGTTTCCCTCTTCCTCTTGTTGTATTTCCGTTGCCTTATAGCTCCATTCGTGTAAAGGTACGTTTCCGTTCCACACCCAGCGTGTGACCTTGCCGAAATACCTCTTGGCGGTGCGGCGTCCCAACGCGTCGTAACGGAACTCCACGGGTCTGCCGTCCGGACGTATCACTTTCTTCAGCATACCGTTGGACGCCCACTCGTAGAGCCATCCCATGCCCGTAGCCAGGCAACGGATGCCGCGTTCCCTCTCCATACGCTTGCGGTCATGGGGCACGGCGTTGTCCTGTAACTCCTTGAACTCGCGGAAAATGAGGTTCCCCTCGTCGTCGTAGTGGTAGAAGGATGAGAGGTCTTCCAGCAACCGTCCTCCCGCACCGTATTTGCGGTCTTTCCTGTCCGGTGTCTCAAAGAGGTTTCCCACGAAATCCGGCACGCGGTAAATCACGTCCGTCTCGGAGCCGTTTGTAATTTCCTGACGGATGAGGAAGTCGAAACGGTCGTAATCGTAGCGCATGAGCGTTCCGGTCAGCTCGTTCTCCTTGGCGAGCAACCGACCCGCAATGCCCCATTCGTAGCGGTACGCCCCGCGCTCTATGCCGCCCGCGCGGACGGACTTGCGCACCTCGCGCCCGAAACGGTCGCGTTCCGTCCTGACGGTCACTCCGCCGGATAAGGTGCGCTGCACCTCCAGCCCTGTGTTGTCACGTATCCATGAAGCTTGCCAGTTTTCACCTGCTTGCATACTTTGGAGATTACCTTCCTGGTCATAGGTGTGTCGTATGTCCGCTCCCAGACTGCTGGTGATGCGGGTGCAGTTGCCTTCGCTGTCATACGTGCGGCTGACGGTATATTCTCCCTGTTTTTCCCCGGTGACCAGTCCCGTCCGCCTGTCGCGGGTGAACTCCAGCAGGTTTTCCGCGTTTTGTGCCTTGACGAGCAGCCCGTCCTTGTCATAGGTGTAAAGGGACACCTCACCGTCGTACTGCTCCTCCTTCAGGATGTGGTCCAGCCCGTCGTAGAGGTATTCGGTCCATTTGCCGCCGGGACGGTTCACCCTTGTGACCCGTCCGGCCCCGTCACGTTCGTACTCGCGGCGCAGACCGTCGAAACCTGTCTCCACAATGACCTGTCCCAGCCCGTCCAGCTCGAAGAAATAGTTGTCGCCCGCCTCGTTCCCGATACGGCGGAGCTGCAACTCGCTGTTGTAGCCGAAGGTGATGCGGTGCCGCTCCTGCTCGCGGCTTTTCAGCACGCCCAAAGCCCCGTAAGTAAATTTGACCTCACGGATGTTGTCGGCGGCATGGACCATGTTGCCCATGGCGTCGTACTCGAAGCGGTGCACGTTGCCGTCGGGCTCCTCAAGGCGGATGAGGTTGTCGGCACGGTCGTAAGCATAGCGGGTGGCATTGCCTTTCACATCGACCGCCTGCACGAGCCTGCCCCTGCCGTCGTACTCCCAACGGCGGAACAGCCCGTTGGGGAACTGCAACAGTTCGAGGTCGTACCTGTCGTTGAAGGTGAGCGTGTAAACCCGTCCCTGTCCGTCGGTAATGGTGCGCAGGACTCCGCCCTCGTAGGCGTATTCCACCGTTTCCCCGCTGAGCGTGGTGCGGCTGACGACACGGTCCAGCCCGTCATAGTCCCATGACAGCTCCCTGCCTTCCGGTGTGCGGAGCGAGGTCAGGTTGCGGTTCTTGTCGTAACTGAGGAACGTGTCCTCGCCGTTCTCGTCCGTGATGCGGACGGGCTGCCCGAACTCGTTGTATGCCGTCTTGCGGGTATATCCTTCGGGATTGACCGTGACCTCCAGCTCCTGATACACGTTGTACTGCTGGCGGGTAATCCCGCCGTTGGCATCCACGATCTTGTAGATGAGTCTGTCCTCGCCGTAGTAGTATTCGGTTTCGGCATTCTCGCCGTTGCGGATGCGGGTGCATCCTTTGGCGTAACGGATGAAGTATTCCATCACGCCTCCGTCGCCCCACGTATGCACGCACCGGGCATTTTCGCCCCTGCCCTCATATTCCCAGTGGAAGGACATGCCTCCCTGATTGGTGAGCTGCACGAGCAGGTGTCCGTCGGCATAGACGAAATGCTTGCTGACATCCAGCGCATCGGTGGTCTCCACCATGTCGCCCTGTCCGTCGTACCGGTAGCGGACCAGTTTGACCTCCTCGTTGTCCTGCCGTACGGACACGCAGCATACACGGCCCAGCCCGTCGGTTTCCACTTTCAGGTGTTCGCCACGGGAGGATATGATGCCCGACAGACGTCCGGCAGAAGCGTACTCGAAACGGATGCGGAACCCGTCCCTGGTGGAAATGTCCGACACCATGCGGTATCCGGAACGGTTCTCGGGCCCGCCGAAACGGTATTGAAGTCCCCGGATGTCGGTGAGCATGTATCCCTGCGCGTCGAGCGTCCAGAGAAGCTGTTCCTTGCGGTCAAAATAGGAACCGTCCGGTTCCAGCACGGGCAGGAAGGACTCGCGCCCGTCGGCGTGGCGGAAAAGGAACGCCCCTTCCTCCAGAGGACGTATGCCCAGGTTGTAGCTGTGATGCCAGTTGTAGCCCAGCGGCCCGTCCACGGCGGCATCGCTGTAATAGGTACGCTCCCAGACGATGGGGATGGGTCCGGGCAGCTCGAAGTCCACATTGGTATGGTACACCCTGCCTGTGGCGGCATCCACCGGCTCGCCGAATGTCCTGCACTTGATGGGCTGGAGAATATCCGCCAGCTTGTTCTTTCCTTCCTTTCTCAGCCTGTCGATCAGATCCTGAAACTTGTCGCCCAGCTTTTTCCACAGCTTGCCCAGTCCCTTGAGACCGAACCTGAGGGCCATGGCGAACATGTCGATGGTGGGCGGGCCTCCGACAAGCACCGGCTTTCCTACCGAGGTGATGGTGGACAGCATGGACGTAGGAGCCAGGAGCGCCTTGCTCACCTTCTTGGGCTTGCCTTTGCGGGGGACGGTAGGTATTCCCACTATGTTGCACGAGAGTGCGGGATGCGTCAGGGACGAGCAGGGGGCACCGTCGGCCAGCACCGTCGAGCTGCCCATCCACATTTCGGACTCGGACATGCCGCTGACCAGCGGCGCGGGGTGCAGGACGTACGCCGGCAGGTGCACGATACCGATTCCTGCCTGCGC
>NZ_JABSOE010000128.1 GCF_013618865.1 Phocaeicola faecicola | reverse complement strand
TTTGGGATAGGTTTCTTAATTGGAATACTAACCTAATCACTTGCCAGTGTGATTATTATCAAGCCCCTATTATGGGCGCACTGAATGTATAGAAGTTCCCGTCTTCGGTTATTACAGACATATTGGTTTCCTCCCTGAAATTGCGTGTCGTGGCCTTTACTCGGATTACATTCTCGGCACCGTCGACCTTGCCGGCTATCAGGTTTGTAGAACCGAGATCCACATACTTGACCGGAGCCGGGAAAATGACATGGACGGTCTTGTCATACGTTATTTCCAGTCCGTGCGGCGGAATCATCTGGCTGAAACCGATCTTGCGGGTCAGCCCCTCATAATAATCACCGCTACTCTGCTGCGCCCAGACAGCCGATACGCCCAGCAAAAGGGCAAACATCATCAGAATCTTCTTCATGTGCTTTTGTTTAATGGTTGTCTTTTCTTTCATAGTTTCCTGTATTTCATTTCTCCGGTGAATGGAGCAGAACCCGGTGTCCGGCCTTCAAAGTAATCTTTACCGTACGCATCCGTTTGGATATGTACTGGGAAACGCCCTGTATTACACCTTTTCCCAGATCAGAGGCAATCTGCGCCCCGGCATCGGTGGAAATGTTGATGCTACTGTTCATCGAGGTTCCCATGTTGGCGGCAATCTCTCTGGCAGCGTCATATTCCAGTGAACCCGGCACCAGGATTCCCTGCTGTCCATCCAGATCATAGACTTCCAGCTCCACCGGCAGGATAGTTCCCTTGTATTCCACGGCATTGACCATGATTTCCAGCCGTTCACCCTGTATGCGTGTGCCACCTACCAGTACGGTCCCTTTCGGTATGAAACGTCCGGCAACAGACATGGGCTCGGTAAGCCGCAGGCGCAAGGCCTGTCCGTCGGATACGGTCTGCGTACCGTGTACACAGGCAGCAATGGTATTGCCTTCCGTTACTGTCTTCCGGCCGACAGCCGTATTGAAACCGGCATTGCGTTCTCCCGAAAAGGCGGATATGAACTCTTCGTCGCTCATAGGTCTGGAAAGCGAGGATACCACCTCATTGTGAACCTGTTTCACCGGTATGGCTTTTTTGTCCTCCGCTTTTCTGACGGGAGAAGGAGTCTCCACTGCCTGACGGTTATTGTATTTGGCGGCCAGTTCGTAGGATTTTTCCATCAGGGCCATCTTTTCCTCCATGCCTGACAGTGGCTCCTGTTTCTGCTGCTGTTGCTGCATACGCTCCAGTTCCTCAATCCTTTCCAGAAGCCTTTCCTTTTCCGGATCGGTCCGCGGTTCATAGATGCTTCCCAGCGTACGGTTCATCTCACGGTAGGCTCCGGCCGAGGAACTGACCGGTCCGGCATTGCCTTTTTCTGTTTCCGTTTCCGTGTTTGTTTGCCTCTCCGGTGGAATGTTATCGGGAAGACGGACACTGTCTTTCCGTTCCTCTTTGGCAAACATGGACTCCGCAGCTTCAAAGAATGTCTTCCTTTTCCTGCTTTCCTGTTCCATCAGAGCCTTTTCATAGGCATCCTTCTTGTTTCCTTCCAGGCGGCTGTCCTCGGGAGAAGGGATTTCCGTATTGAATCCCTGTCCTTTATCCTGCCGCTCCCGTTCCTGCCCGGAAGGTGAGAATATCAGATAGAAACTTCCCAGACACAGCAGGAACATCAGAGGATACACAACAAATCCGGCGCGTTTGCGTTTCTGTTCCTCACTCAGCGGCTTCCTGTCCTTTGAGGACCGGAGCCTGAACGGTTTCATCAGCCGTTCCATTACTTTCTTGACTTTTTCTTTCTCCATTTCTTACAATAGATTGAATGAACTCCATACGGAGTGAATCCTTTTCCATAAATTCCATTCCGGACTCCTGGTTCTTACTGCCTATAAACGGTCTGCATGCCGTATAGACACATGCGGCGGCAAACGGGACAAACAGTATCCAGAGAACGGCCTTGCGCTGTTTAACGGTAAGTCTGTGGCAGAACCTCCTGAGTTGAAGGTCCGCCTGTCTCGTCAGGTTCCTTTTCATCGCTCTACGCTCCTTATGTCCTTGTTTTCCAGTATGGTCAGATGTTCGATGATAAAGCCGTTGGGGTTGTCATCGGAACGGGACGTATTCTGAAGCTGGCAGTCAGTCACCAGCGAACGTTCCGTCACATTACTCTCACGGATAATCATCTGGCGGGCATACGTCCTGGCCCTGTAGGGGTATCCGGAAAAGTCGCAGACCACGCTGTCCACCCGTACCACCTGATTGATATTACCGGAAATGAGACGGTTATAATACCCTTTCTCGGCAAAATCCACATAGTAATGATAGGCGCTTTTGTCCGCCAGCTGCAAGGCACGGTTGATATTGTGCTCAATGGCATCCTTCTGTGGCGACAGCCCGAAAAAGAGCTCATGGAACCTTCTTACATGCTCCCTGGCTTCAGCCGGACGGTTCTGTGAAAGATCCTGCGAAAGGGCAAGCATCAGTGACTTGCCGCCATCGAGTACATAAATTTTCTCACGCTGTTTCTCCGCAAAGCGGTATGAGTTCCACAGGGCAAAGACGGTCACAAGCGTGCAGCATCCGACAAAGACCGCAAGCATCAGGCGTATCCGTCTGAAACTGCTTTCAATATTGGTCAGTGATTTGAATTCCATCTGTTTTCATGATTTTTATGTTCCTGTTCTGTTTATTTTCCACGCAGACGCCCTCCGATATTTCCCAGTCCGGAACCTGCGGCACCGGCTGCAAATCCTCCGGCCTTGGTCGCGGTACGGTTGATGTTGCGGTTGTAGTTTCCGGCACCGCCTGCCTGCACAATCCATCCGGCCACGGTCGGCACGGTAAAATATCCGATGATACCTATCAGCATGAAGATCACATATACCGAATTGGAGTTGTCCAGCGAATAGTTCGGATTGTTCTGGAGCTCCAGGATGTCGTTCTGCAGCATGAGCACCTGAATCTTGGCCAGCATACAGCTGAAAAGGTCACTCACGGGAAGCCACAGATAGACGGAAATGTAACGTGTGAACCACTGGCTGAGCGTGGACTGGAAACCGTCCCACACGCTGAAGGCAAAAGCAATGGGACCAAGGATGGACAATACAACCAGAAAAAAGGTCCTTACCGTATCTATAAGCAGGGATGCCGCGGCAAAAAGCAGTTCCAGCAGACTGCGGAAGGCATCCCGGATATTCTTTTCCAGATTGTACATGCCCACTTCCATATACATGCCCATGCGGGTTGCCATGGCATCGGGCGACCATCCGAGCTCGTCCAGCTGACGGTCAAACTCCTCATCGCTGACCAGATAGGCCGTTTCCGGATTGCGGAGCATGGCTTCACGTTCCAGCCTGTCCTTCTGCTCACGGTACTGCTGCATGTCCATCGTCTGCCCCTCAAGCATCTTGTGGGTTCCCTGCACAATCGGACTCAGCACCGTATTCATCGTTCCGAGTACCAGGGTCGGGAAAAGCATGATGCAGATGCCTATCGCAAACGGACGCAGAAGCGGATACACGTCTATCGGTTCGGC
>NZ_JABSOE010000127.1 GCF_013618865.1 Phocaeicola faecicola | reverse complement strand
GATGTAAAAGTGTGGGGGCTGAACATTCGAAACAATCTAAATGACTAAGCTTACGTCGGTCTTATTCCACACTTTGATGTTGAAACTTTATACAAAAGTACAACGTTTAATTAATATACAATGCTTATTGATGACTTTCTGGTGCTCTATATCCGCATCAAGAGACGAAGACCTGTTTGCTAGAACTATGGATATATCTTCTGGCGAATATTGATTCAATGAATACTGTTCCAACAGATTTGCCATAGAAACATATGCAGCCTTACATAAATCACTCATCTTATAAAATTTCATGTTGGTCTCACCTAACTTCTTGTATTCTGCCCTAATAAAATCATGAAATACTTCACATGAAACTGGCAAGCTGTAATGACATACTTCTTTTACATGAATATCATAGTTTGGATGGATACCTTTATAACATTCAGAAGAAACAGCAATGGCAGCATTGCATCCACCAAATCCAGAAGCCGTTTTTATAAATGCCTCTTTTGTAAACGTCTGTTCATTAGAACTTACGCTTATGGTACATGAAGTTCCAAGTTCCTCGAATCCTAAAGTTGCAAAAACTCTTTTTGTTAGAAGTTCTTGAATGCACAGTATGGTTTCTACCACGCCTGAAGCACCTAAAGTATGGCCTATATATGACTTAAAACTATTTATAGGCTTATCAGTAAGTCCTGCCAAAGCAATAGCCTTACTCTCCATTTCATCATTATATACAGTTGAAGTGCCATGTGCGTTTATAAAGCCTATATCATTTTTATCTAGGTTAGCTTCGCTTAATGCCCTTTCAATAGCTAAATACAATCCGTCACCGGTTCTTGACGGACCAGATATATGATTTGCATCATTGGTTATAGCACCGCCGTTAAGATACAAATATGGGCGCCTGGCTTGACTTTTATCTGATGTTAAGAGTATAGCCCCACATGCTTCTCCCAGACATAGCCCATCACGATTCTTATCATATGGTCTACAAGGTTTTGAACTAATAGACTTAAATGAAGCAAATCCCTCTGTTATAAATGGACTTAACGTATCACAGCCGACTACAATAATATTATCATATTTACCTTGTAGTATAATTTCTCTGGCTATGATTAGGGCTGACACTCCAGAAATACAAGCATTGGAAACAATCAATGGCAAATTTGAAAATCCTAAATATGCTTGTAGCTTCAATGCAGTTGTACCTAAAAATGCATCTTCTGGGACTGGACTGACATTTTCTTCTAATTTGTTGATATTACCTTTTGTTGTAGATAAAATAACCAAAAGCCTTTGGTCTTTTATCTCTAATTTTGATTCGTTGATAATTGCTAATATATTATTTATCACTAACGATTCAAAGAATGTGCATCCCTCTTGTTGATATGCTAAAGGTAAGTCCCTATTTATCGCCCCTACAATCATTCCATATTTTTCATTATAGCAGAGCCCACACTCCTTTTGCTCCAAGGCATAGAAGGTTTGCATCTTTTCTCCTAAAGATGTAATCAAACTGTCATGTCCTATATATACTTGTTTTACTTTATCCATTTTTCTTTCCATTTCTCGTAAAACAGAGGATTGTTCAAGCACATTTCTCCACTGTTATCTATGAAGACCTGAACGGAACTGCCTCTTGCAACAATCACATTGCTATCTGATTTTCGTATGAGATATTCAAAGCAAATCTTAGCAGCAGGCGTCTGAATATACTTTGTTTCTATAATGATGTCATCATCTATAGTAAGCGGGGTTAAGTACTGTATCTGTAAATCTACAATTGGAGTCATATATCCGCTAGCATATATATCCATATACCCTATGCCTGGAAATTCTCGGCCAAATGCTTCTCTTCCATCCTCAAAGTATTTTACATACGAACCATGCCAAACTATTTTCATTGAATCTACCTCACTGAACCGAACTTTAGCCTTTGTTATGCCTACTAAAGACGGTATAGAATCATATTTCTTCTTCATGAATTCAAGAAAATTTTCATTTGACAACTTGCCGCTAAACGACCATCAGTAAAAGACTCAGCCTTGATAAGAGTAATATTAAAAACGTCTTGTAGAATTTCAATTCTAGTTTCTAACATGTCATTTATCTTCGGCAGGAACACTATTTCCATATTGGAAATAGCACCTATATAACCTATCGGTATGGGCTTACATTCATTTTTGCAAATATATCCCACTCTTGCCGCAGCTGATTGAGCTATGTGTTCAATAAGACCAAATTCAGTAAAGCAGCCATTTTCCACAAAAATATTATTATCTTTGATTGTTAACTGAGTTTCTGAGATACCATTTGTTATACCAACAAATTTGTCTATCATAACAATCGGATCCCTTTGCGGTATTAAATCAATTATTTTCATTTTTTCTTACAGATCATTATTGAATGTCCTAATCCCAAGCCATCAACAATCTTTTCAATTTCAAGACCGGCATTATTGACACATCTTTCCATATCAGATGAATGATACATTTTACTATTACCATTTGCTAGAGCTGTAAAATATATGCTAGTTAATGTGAGGCAATAAGCTGCTGTTTCAAACGTCTGTCTGTCCCAAAAAGTTTCCATAATATATAGTCTTGAATTTTCATCCATTGACTCCGCAGCTCTTTTACATATACTTGTTGCTTCCTCTTCCGAAAAACAATCCAAGAATTGGCTCATCCAAATTACATCAAATGCTGGAGTTGGGAACTCAACTGACTTGTCTAATAAATTACATGGATATGCATGTATTCTGTTTGCACCGTCAATATCCTTTGTAAGTTCACGCATCATTGCTACCTGTTGTGGCAAATCCATAATGGTTACTTCAACAGATGGATTATATTGAACACATTTTGTTGCCCATCTTCCAGTATTTCCACCAACATCTAATATCCTGTTTACTTTCTTTGTTTCATCAAATATAATCCTCAGAGCAGCTTCAAATGATTCATCAGAATAGAAATGATCAAAACCGAACCAGCTATTTTGCACATTTTCCGGCAAACTTGACAAGGCTTCGTATATGGTCGCCCACTCTCCGAAAGATTTTAATCCGGATGGTTTACCTTCCAGGAGAGCTTCTTCCAGATTATATAAGCCCTTATAGTTTACGTCATGGTTGAAGTTCATATTCACCTTTGCCATATTGTCATTGAGAAGGAACCAACCAGTTTTAGACAGTTGATACATATCTTCTTTAATCAAGACTGTTCCTATAGACAAAGATGCTTCCAATAAAACTTGTGCAGCATATAAACTTAGTCCTGTTTTTTCTGCTATCTGTTCCTGAGTTAAACCTTCTCTATTATTTGACAATAGTTCAAGAATCCCTAATTTTACCATAAGTCTTGATACTTGAAAGACTATTGGACCAAAAGCAATTTCTTGTGCTCTTCTTTGAGCTTCTATTGCCGTAAGTCTCTCATGGGAATATATTTTCTTTAATTGAGGTGTAAGTTTCATTTTCAATTAATTTAATTCCAGAATCTATAGAAATTAAAGTAAGTTTCCAATTTTAGGGTGTCCCCTTTTAGACGGGCGCCAGCAGGCACCCGTCTAAAAAAGAGTCCACAAATTTAACGATTATTATTTGCATATTGTCATGGGAAGAAGGTTTTCGTAATCCG